>JAITFR010000129.1 GCA_031281255.1 Oscillospiraceae bacterium | reverse complement strand
GCCTGTCAGCTAGGCTCGCCGCTATGCGGACTTCGCCTAACTGACAGGTAGACTACATGCCACTGCGTCGTGTGCAAGCACACTCCTTCGTGCCACGTCGTCTACCTGCCCCGCGTTATGCGAAATTATGCCCGAATTGTTGAAAAAATATTGACAAAATTATTAAAAAATGTTAATATTTTTCTAAGGTTTACTTATGGAAAGACGTAAATATATTGGAAGACCAGCAGATTATATTAAAAAATCCTCAAAAAAAATCATGAGAATAGAAAATGATAATCTTAAGGGATATGCTGCATTTCTTTTCATAGAAGAAGTGTATAATCCACGTTTTGTAGGAGAAAAAGGAAGAGAAATTTGTATTGCCGACAAAGGTTATAGTGAATTATGTTATTTACCAGATAATGAAAATTGGATGGTATGGGCAATATATGACAATAATGGAAAAATAATAGAATGGTATTTTGATATTTCAAAAACAAATTCTGTGGATAAAGATGGAAATCCATATTGTGATGATTTATATCTTGATATAGCATTAATGGCAAATGATGAAATACTTATTCTTGATGAGGATGAATTACTTGATGCATACAATAATGGAAAAATTACAAAAGATGATTATGATTTGGCTTATAACATTAAAGAAAAATTAATCACAGAAAAAATAGTTGATATAAAATTTATGGAAAATTTGTTTAAAAAAATATCAAAAATTATGAAAATAGAAATATATTAAGAATAGTTGAAAAGCGGGCATAACATCGCATAACAAACGGTATACGCTTCCGCCTCCCATTCGGTCGGCTCCGGGCTTACAGTCGGCTAGGTCGGTCGCTTCGCTCGCTCCCACGCCTCCTTCCAGCCACATTTTGCGGTTGCTGGACTTGCTACGCAAGCCCTCATACGCAACCGCAAAACGTCGTATACCTAGAACGTTATCCAACATAAGAGCATTTAAAGTGTAACGTGAATTTTGAATACTACTTTTAAAGATACTGATAACACGTAGTATAACGATATTGTTGAGTAATTCGAGGTTAGAATATGAGCATATCAAAAGCATGGGAATGGAATAAGGAATTAAATCCGATATGGCTAAAACCGAGTGAAGAAAGCTATTGGATATCAAACATGTGGCAAGAGCAAGGTTACAAAAATCTCTTGGACTTTGGCTGCGGGCTTGGTCGCCATAGTATCTTCTTTTCTCAGCAAGGTTTTAATGTTTCTGCATTTGATTTATCTATAGAGGGAACAAATCATCTGCGTGATTGGGCAAAGAGAGAGTCTCTTGATATTGACATTACTGAAGCGGATATGCTGGATTTGCCATATAACGATGATACGTTTGACTGTATTTTTGCTTATCATGTTATTTCTCATACAGATTCCAATGGAATAAAACAAATAATGCTAGAATTGAAGCGTGTTCTCAAGCCATTTGGCGAAGTTTACTTAACATTTTGCTCAAAAGAATCATGGAGTTTTGCTAGGGCAGGATTCCCTAAAATTGATGAAAATTCTGTAAGAAAAACAGATGATGGTCCCGAAAAGGGTATACCTCATTTTTATATGAACTTAGATGACATAATATCTCTATTTAGTTCACTTAATTTGGAGTTACTAAGAATCAGACGTACTGACGATTGTTATTTTAACGGGCAAAAACAAGATAGCAAACATTATTTTGTTTATGCTAAAAATAATTGTAAATAAACGTTATTTAAATATGGTTTACATTTCCATCAACATTGTGATACAATATGTATCACATATTCTTGGAGGTGTATAATAATGTTTACTACTCACGTTAAACCCATTCGCGAATTGAGAAATAATTATCCTGAAGTCGCACAGATTGTAAAAGACCAAAATCATGTTATTATCACTAATAATGGCAAAAGCGAAGCAGTATTAATATCATATGATGAGTTTGAAAGATATCAGGAATTTTTGCATATTCGCTATGTTAAAGAGAAACTTGCTCAAGCAGAGAGTATCGCTGCTAATCCCGATGAGTGGATGGAAATTGACGATTTGTTTAAAGAGTGGGATTCATGGGTTGCGGTGACAATATGAAGCCTGTTGTACTGACTCTTGCCAGAGATGATCTAAAAGAAATACACAATAGGTTGATAGAATTCGGTATTTCTCCTCCTAAAAAATTCAGAGAGAGTTTTACGAAGTTTTGTACTAATGTTGCACTCATGCCACTAATGTATCCACAGTATGATATTATCCCATCATATCGGAAAGCTATTATTGAATACGACTATATAGTGTTTTACAAAGTCGTAAACATAAAAAGTAAAACCAGAGTTGAAGTATACCGTGTTCTTCATGGTAAGCGCGATATTGTACCTTTGCTTGAGCGTGGTTGAAGGAACACCTGTGCTCTTACGTCAGATAACACACGGTATACGCTTCCGCCTCCCATTCGGTCGGCTCCGGGCTTGCAGTCGGCTAGGTCGGTCGCTTCGCTCGCTCCCACGCCTCCTTCCAGCCACATTTTGCGGTTGCTGGTCATGTATGTTATGATTGGCGAACGCAAGCCCTTATCAGCAACCGCAAAACGTCGTAT
>JAITFR010000122.1 GCA_031281255.1 Oscillospiraceae bacterium | reverse complement strand
TGAATAATTCCGCTGAAATCACGCAAATCAAGAAAAGTGATACCACCATGGTCTCGAATGGTATCAACCCATCCGGAAACCCGAACTTCCTCTCCAATGTTTTCTTTTGTAAGCTTTGTAGCTAAATGTGTTCGTAGCATTGTATTTTACCCCCAAATATCGCTGTTGATTATATGCCAAGAAAGAAACAGTGTCAACTCTTCAAGATTACATTATGTTATTCTTGTATAATAGTGGCAATTTCATTTTATATGCTTTTATGTCTTAATGCTTGCACCTGCTCTGTTATTTTGTTACAATTCACTCACCAAAGTAATCTATGATTAAGAATAAACCCAAAGACCATTTGTTTGCTTAAACTAGGAGTTTTTTATGGCAAAGTTATACTTTAGATATGGTGCGATGAACAGCGGAAAAACAGCAAATCTGCTTATGGTTGCTGACAATTATATCAAACAAGACAAAAATGTGATTATTCTAAAACCCGACAAGGACACACACTGGAACATTGCCGCAGAGGTTAAATCGCGAGCAATTGTCACATCCTTTCCCGCTATACTAATAAATGATAAACAGGATTTATACGAGTTTATATCTAATCAAACAAAAGAGAAAGAAATTGCCGCAATTCTTGTTGAAGAAGCACAATTTCTTACAGCGGCTCAAGTAAGAGAACTCGCTTTGGTTGTTGATGATATGAATATCCCTGTGCTTTGTTATGGTTTAAAATGCTCATATCTTGACGGCAAACTTTTAGAAGGAAGTGCAGCATTGCTCTATTGGGCGGACACAATCGAAGAAATAAAAAACGTATGCCAATATTGCACCAGCAAAGCGACAAAAAACCTTTTACGCATAAATGGTATACCTCAATATGAGGGTAATTTTGTTGTTATGGGTGATGTTAACTCCGGTGATGATATATTATTTACACCTGTTTGCAGACGACATTACTTAAACCCACCGAGGTTAATTCATAATGCATAATTCATAATTAAATTAATAATTAATAATTAATAATGAGTAGGGAGTAGAGGACTCTTATGCCCTCTTTAGTAAAGAGGGTGCCGTCCGCAGACGGCGGGTGATTTGTAATAAAACACTAAATATTAAACCTTTATGAACGAGATAACAAGACCAGAGAGCAGAAAGAGTGATTTACATGTGGGAAAAGTATAAGCATATAGTGCCTTTTATTTTTGTGTCTAGTGGTGCAATTAACACTGTTTCTGATTGGATTAAAAAAGAAAATTATAAACATATTCTCATTGTCTGTGACCCGATAACAAAAAAAATCGCAGGAGATATTATTGTCACTGCGTTTGATAAAAACAATATAAACTACAGTTTATGTACATTCAAAGAAGATGAACCACTACCGGACGAAAAATCCGTTGGAGCTTTAATTGCAGCATATACAGCAGATATGGACTTGATATTAGGTGTTGGAGCAGGCACTATCAACGATATATGCACTTATGTTGGAGCAAAAGTTGGTTGTCCATCCGCTATTGTAGGCACTGCACCATCAATGGATGGATATGCCTCACTAGGTAGTGCTATGCTTTTTGATGGAGTAAAGGTCACGCCACCAACACAATGTCCTGTAGCAATATTTTGCGATATTGATATACTTTCTGCTGCACCAATGAATATGATTGCAGCAGGGCTTGGTGATATGCTCGGAAAAGTCACATCACTTGTTGACTGGCAACTGTCTTTTATTGTTACAGGTGAAGATAAACCCGAAGATATAGTTGATATAATGCAATGCGCCTTGGAGAAAATAATCATTGGTGCGCCAAAGGTACCAACACGAGATCCGCAAGTAATTCAAAGCATAACTGAGGGTTTGATTCTCAGCGGTATAGCCATGAGTCTTTATGGAGACAGTCGCCCGGCATCAGGAACAGAACACCACCTTGCTCACTATTGGGAAATGCGTCAACTCAAAGCCGGAATAAAACCTGCACTACATGGTACAAAAGTAGGAGTTGCAACGATTGTGGCACTAGTAATGTGGCACATATATGCTACTTTATGCCAAGGAGAGTGTTTAAACTCTTTTAACAATGAAGAGCGTTTGAGTTATTTTTATCAAGGTGCCCAGCGGCTTCACACTGAATGTGTAGAAATAGATGTTGAGTTCTTTGAGGACAAAAATACTAGCAACCAGAAAGAACGCCTAAGGGCAATTGATAAAAATAACTCAAATGTTCTTCGTAGCCTCGCCTCATCATTGCCAAAACCGGAAAAAATCGCAGATATTTTATCATCAGTTGACGCACCTATACGTCCGTCTGACATTGGTATTAATGAAAATCTTTTACATGACAGTATTCTATACGCAAAAGACAGAAAACCTACATACACGCTTATGCAGCATTTAAACAGAATGAATCTTTTAGAAGATTTCGCAAAAAAAGTAAGTAAATACTTTTCACAAACAGCACTAAAAGGAGTTAAATGCTTTGTGCTTGATATGGATGGAACAATATATCTTGCCGATGAGTTGTTCCCATTTACATTGGATTTTTTAAATCATATAAAAAAAGCTAATATCGACCATATATTTTTCACTAATAATTCATCTCAAAATACCAAGTTTTATCTTAGTAAACTCCAAAAAATGGGAATAAATGTAACTCCTGATAAGTTTCTTATGTCAACCGGAGTGTTGCTGGATTATTTAAGTAAAAACTTAAAAAGTAACTTAGGACATAAACAAATAAATAATGATTGTGAAAATAACAAAACAAATGTTTATAAAACTTTTATTGCAGGCACACAATCACTAAAAGACGACTTTATAGATGCAGGGTATATATTAACAGAAGATAATCCTGATTTTGTTGTACTTGGGTTTGATACTGATATGGATTATAAACGACTTACTAGGCTTTGCGATTTTGTACGTGAAGGAAAACCAATTTATGGAGTAAACATGGATTACAACTGCCCAATCAAAGGAGGTTTTATCCCTGATTGTGGTTCTTTGGCTGCTGCTGTGTATACATCAACAGGAGTAATGCCTGAGTTTTTTGGAAAACCATCAAGACACACATTAGATTATATTATACAAAAAACCGGCTACAAAGAGGAAGAATTATGCTTTGTTGGTGATAGGTTATATACAGACATTGCAATAGCAACAGGTACAAAAGCACGCTCAGTTTTGGTGTTATCAGGTGAAGCAAAGCGTGAGGATTTGGAAAACTCTAAGTTTGTACCTGATTTAGTTGTTGATGATTTATCGGAATTGATTGAACATCTGCATAATATATGATAAAGTAACAAACACGATTGTCACCCTGAGTTCCCCATCGCATGGATTGCAAAGCGAAGATTTTAATATAATACCAGAGAAAAGATTCTTCACTGTTCCCCACCGTGTGGATTACGTTCAGAATGACAATCATTGTAAACAAATTAGAGTATTTATAGTTGATAGAAATAATTACTGAGGAGAATTACTATGTTAAAAAAAGTTGATGCTACCCTAAAATTAAAACGTAATGAGTATAAAGCACAAATTGATGATCTAACATTAAAGATTGGAGATGTGCAAAGAAGATGTAAAGATGCAAACATCCCTGTTATGATACTGCTTGAGGGGTGGAGCGTTGCCGGAAAAGGGTCACGTATACGCACATTAATACGTGCGCTTGACCCAAGAGGATTTGAGGTCTTCACCATACATAAACCCAACGAAGACGAACGTTTACGCCCGTATATGTGGCGATTTTGGAAACGTACACCTGCAAATGGTAAGATCCATGTCTTTGACCGCAGTTGGTATCGTGCGTTAATGCGAGGTCACGATAAACACGAGATGGAACTTGTTAATCCAATAAAAGATGTTCTTTCATTTGAGCAAACACTGGCAGATTCAGGTGTTTTGATTATTAAACTATTTTTACATGTAACTGTAAAAGAACAAAGACGAAGACTTAAATCATTAGCGGACAGTCCTGAAACAGCGTGGCGTATAAACGAAGATGACTGGGTTCAAAACTGTAGATATGATGAAGTATTAAACACTTTTAGCAAAATGTTAGAGGACTCTGACCATGATGCAGCTCATTGGACAGTAATTGAAGCTAATAACGGTCGTTTTGCAGATGTGAAAATATACCGCACAGTTCTGGAAGCAATGGAGCGGGCATTAAACGCAAAAGAAAATCCTGATAAAAATGTTCCCAAAGATATAAAATTACCTGTAGGAACAAACTCTACATCAACTTTATCTGCTGTAAACTTAAATCGTTCTTTGGAGCGGGATGAATACTCAGAAAGATTACGAACAGCACAAAATGAAATCGG
>JAITFR010000091.1 GCA_031281255.1 Oscillospiraceae bacterium | reverse complement strand
GCTTCTGTTATCGAACTTCTTCAAAAATGGGGTGTTAAGGTTTCTGAAAGACGTCTTAGAATTGAAGATGTGCGTAAAGCATCCGAAGAAGGTACTCTTGTAGAGATTTTTGCAACCGGTACTGCCGCAGTAATTTCACCTGTCGGTAAGTTGGTTTTTAAGGATGGTCTGCTCCAAATTGGTGATGGTGGTGTTGGCACTCTTGCACAGAAGCTATACGACAATCTATATGGTGTGCAAACAGGTAATATCGCCGACGACATGAACTGGACTGTAAAAGTTTAATTCATAATTCATAATGCATAATGCATAATTTTTCTTTACTTTTCAACTTTATCTATCCTTTAATCTGTGGATTACAACGTCATAATTTACTACGTGAGTTTCTCCTCGCAATGATGGAAACCCCTACTTTCTACTATCTATTTTCTACACGAACAGCAGAATGCCACCCTTACAACCCTAAATCTTTAATCCCTCGTAATTATGCATTATGAATTATGCATTATGCATTTAATAAAAAAGTTTATTCATTTAAAAGAAGGTTACTACTATGGCGGAGATTAGAATAGCCGATATTACATTACGTGAGTCGGAGCAAGCTCAAACAATTAAACTCAGTTTTAAAGAAAAACTAGAGGTTGCAAAATCACTTGAAAAACTACAAGTTGATATAATTGAGACCGGTTTTATTTCTGATGTTGCTGTTGATACTGCTTTTATCAGAGCGCTTGCAACAACATTAGAATACAGTGAGCTTTGTGTGCCTGTGTTTTTGTGTAAAGACAATGTAACAACAGCCATTAACACAATATCTAAAGCCATATCACCACGAATCAACTTGATTGTTCCAACATCAACTATAGGTATGGAATACCAATATCAACTTAAAGCATCGGCTTTACTCCCAAAAATCGAAGAGGTGCTATCGCACGCTGTTTCTTTGTGCAAAAATGTTGAGTTTACTGCTGATGATGCTGTACGTAGTGACCCTGAGTTTTTAGCAGAGGTTCTAAGGCTTGTAATAAAACATGGTGCAAAAACTATAACACTGTGCGACTCTGCAGGAGAATTGTTACCTGAGGAGCTTTCTGGGTTTATTGCATCTGTTTACTCTACAGTACCGGAGCTTGCTGATGTGACTTTATCACTACATTGTAAGGATGAATTAGGTCTTGCAGCAGCCGCCGTCTTACGAGGAATTGGGCTTGGGGCCAGAGAAGTTAAAGTTTCATCAGGTGCAAGGTATAAAACCCTTTCGCTTGAGCAGTTTGTAAATATCTTAAAAATTCGCGAAGATACATTAGGTATATCATGTAACCTAAATACTACGGCTTTGCAGCGAACATGCTCCAGAATAGCATCAATAACCGGAAATACAGAAATAACACAAAAACCACTACCCGGATCATCAGAAACCGGTATAAATGATGCGGTTCTTCCTGAAAATGCTACAATAGAGCATCTAAAAAACTATATAGAATCAATCGGATATGATGTCTCAGAGGACGAATTGCAACGTATTTTCACACAATATGAAGACATAGCAAGAAATAAAAAAATTGTTGCCCGTGATATAGAAGCATTAGTTGCTGAAAATGCCGGACAAGCACCTCCTGTGTATAAACTAAAAAGCTTTGTTATAAATAGCGGTACAAAGATTTCTGCAACTGCTTTTGTTGAACTTACTTATAATAATTCCGACATTACTTCATTTAGTGCAGGTGATGGTCCAATTGATGCAGCTATAAAAGCAGTAGAGCAAATCATCGGCACTCATTATGAGCTTGAAGGCTTTCAAATACAAGCTGTTACCGGCGGACGTGAAGCAATGGGTGATGCTTTAATCAAGCTCCGGCATAATGGTAAGCTTTTTATTGGACGTGGTGTTTCGACGGACATAGTCAGTGCAGGCATCAGAGCATATTTAAGCGCAATTAATAAGATAATTAATAATGCATAAAGACAAATCACCCGGCTCTGCGGAGCCACCCTCTTTACTAAAGAGGGCAAGGAGAGTTCTACTTTCAACACTTTGTTTTTTATTAATTATTCACTAAAAAGGACATTTTATGAAGCTTTCGTACAAAACTGATATTTGGTCAAAGTTGTCTTGGAATGAGCATTTTGACCTTGCTGAAAGTATGGAGTTTGAAGGCTTGGAGCTTTGTTATAGTGATGATGAAGCCAGGCTTTTATTAAACGATTTTCTTCTAAAACAAAAGTTTTTACGAAATATAAGTGAAAAGCAATTAGATATTGCATGTATTTCTGTGCAAAAGCCTTGTGATGATATAGACTCAACTATACATGAATTTGAGAAATGTATAGATTTAGCAAGCATTTTACACATTCCGTATGTTTGCCCGATTATTAATGTAAAAACTCAGGATGATGAAAAAAGATTAATAAAAATCATCAAAGCACTTTTGCCTTCTGCTGAGAAAAAGCGTGTTACATTATTGATAGAAACAACTGGTTTTCTCTCTGATACCTCTCGCTTAACAGAAATATTAGAGTTGTTTGCAAGCGACAATCTTGCTGCTCTTTGGAATGTGCTAAACACTTATTTATATGCTAATGAATCTGCTGACACGTCTATCAGCAATCTTGGAGCTTATGTTAAACATGTTCATATTGCTGATGCGTACAAAGCTAACGATAATCTTATCGGTTGTCTTGTTGGTGATGGTGATGTACCAATTGGTGATATGCTTCTTGCACTTAATTCTATTGATTATAAAGGGCATCTAACTCTTAGTACACCAAATGATAACACGAATATTCTTGATGCTGATATAATCCTTCCGCATTATATAAATGCAATGAGTAAGCTCTTAAAAAGTCGTGTCAGTACAGTCAGATACTATGATAATTTAAGGAAAACAGGAAAATATATCTGGCAAAAGGATAAGCTTCTCGATTTAACTTTTTCACAAATGCTTGACCGTGTGGTTGATGAGTTTCCCGATCAATACGCTTTTCGTTACACAACACTTGATTACACACGAACATACTCAGAGTTTCGTGATGATGTTGACGAGTTTGCACGTAGCTTAATTGCTCTTGGCGTAAAACCGGGTGACAAGGTTGCAGTATGGGCGACCAATGTTCCGCAATGGTTTATAACCTTTTGGTCAACAGTAAAAATTGGTGCTGTCCTTGTCACTATGAACACATCGTACAAAATTCGTGAAGCGGAGTATTTACTACGACAAGCTGATGTTCACACCTTGGTTATGATAGATGGTTACAAGGATTCTGACTATGTTTCTGTCATAAAATCTATCTGTCCTGAACTGGAAAATACTACCCCGCGAAAAAGATTACATTGCAAAAGATTACCATTTTTAAGAAATGTTATAAATGTAACATCAAAGCAAACTGGTTGTCTAACCTGGGAAGACGCACTCGATGTTGGTAAACGCATCAAAACTGAGGAAGTTTACAGATTTGCTGCTCTTGTTAACCCAAATGATGTTTGTAATATGCAGTATACATCGGGAACTACAGGGTTTCCAAAAGGTGTTATGCTCACCCACAATAATATTGTAAACAACGGAAAATGTATTGGTGACCGCATGGATTTATCAACCGCTGACCGTTATCTTATTCATGTGCCGATGTTTCATTGTTTTGGAATGGTTCTTTCGATGACTGCGTCAATGACACACGGGTCAACAATGTCACCACTTCCGTACTTTACACCAAAAGCCGCTCTTGCGTGTGTTAAAGAGGAGCGTATCACTGCGATAAATGGCGTACCTACAATGTTTATCGCAATGCTGGAGCATCCCGACTTTAACCCCGACGATTTTACCCACACACGAACAGGTATTATGGCAGGCAGTCCTTGCCCTATCTCTGTTATGCGTGATGTTATTGATAAAATGAACATGTCCGAGATTACAATAGTTTTCGGTCAAACTGAAAGTGCTCCGGGCTGTACAATGAGCTCAATTGATGACCCTGTTGAGGTTCGTGTCGGAACAGTTGGCAGACCACTCCCCGGCGTTGAGTGCAAAATTGTTGACCCTGAAACAGGTGCAGAAAAACCGGATAATGAAAACGGTGAGTTTATTGCCCGTGGATACAATATAATGAAGGGTTACTACAAGATGCCCGATGCAACCGCTGCGGCTGTTGATTTAGATGGTTGGCTTCATACCGGTGACCTTGCATGCCGTACACCTGAGGGTAACTTTCGTATCACAGGCAGGCTTCGTGATATGATAATTCGCGGTGGTGAAAATATTTATCCGAAAGAAATCGA
>JAITFR010000074.1 GCA_031281255.1 Oscillospiraceae bacterium | reverse complement strand
CCTCACGATGCGCACCTTGGGGTTTCGCTAGGCGGTTGGCTATGAGTACCCCCGCTCCGGACTTTCACCGGTTAGATTTACGCCATACTCGGCACACTACCAAAAAGCCCGATAGAATCAGGCTTTTTCAGGGTGTCGTTTGCGACACCTTTGGCTCGGCAGTTGTCGCCAAAAATGAACCACTTTTGTTTTGGGAATGGGTTTGTGGTGGTTGTGAGGTTAGCTTAAAATATTCTTATGGCTCAACATATTCATTTTAGAAGATTAATTAGTCGATTAATTAAATCGGAACCTTTCGCAACTATGCCTGTACCGCCTAAATCAACATATTCATTATAAACTATTTTTTCTGCATCATAAATTAATTTGTCATTAATCTCAGTGAGTTTCATTGATTTGATGTTTTCTGGTAATATTGTAGAGCTTTCAAAGTAAGTTCCTAATACAAAGTAAAGTGTATAAAATAAGATGTCCCCTTTTTCTGAAGACGAGTGTTCTGTTGATTTAATAACTTGCTCAACTTTTTTCCCAAGAATAGCTACTCTATAAAATACTTCTAAGTCTCCATCTTTCTTAAAAATTATATTATATTCATCATCATCACTCAAAAGAGTTGAAGGTCTAGCACGTGCATAATTAGGTTTTTTAAGAAATAATGACATAAGGCATTGCCCTAAAAATGTGATGCTTATTATTTCATTTGGCTTCTTACCTTGATTCCTATAATAATTTTTCCTTCGATCATAATAAAGACCCCTGCTCTTAAAATACATCTCAATTTGACGATGTATAGAATCCGTTGACCTAAAAGCAGATTGCGGGATGCTTGTTTGTCTATTTGTAGCTAGAATAATATTATCCCTTGATGATTCATCTTCGGGAACAATTACTCTCACAAGAATATTTCTTGTTTCAGTTTCTAATGCATTTGGTGAGCTTTTGAAATATTTGAATATTTCTGTTGATGTTTGCAATCCGTTAACTATTTCTGGATCAACAATGAGAAGTTCCTTCCCTGTAACTTGTGAAGCTTCACTCGCTAGTATTGTTACTCCATTATTTAACCACCAAAAATCTTCTGCAGTTTCATTTGAAAGAGTATTGCTTATATCAGTATTTACAGTGTTAAGCCCTTGGTAATCTCTAACATTTGCTTCAAATATATACTTCCTTAAATCATCATTTTCATCTATTATAAAACGATAGAAATTTTTTAGTGAAACTAATGAAACATAATCTTTTCGGGAACCAATTGAAATTGGAGTTTCTGATAATGTGAGGTTCAGTCTATTATCAGATTGTGTATTCATGTATTCCATCAAGTTATCAGCGTTGATAAATTCAACACTCACAGTTGTAGATGTTCCGGGAAAGAGATCCAATATCATTGCTTCTAGTTCATCAGCTTGTGATTGAACATTTGGGTGAACTTCATTATCTGCCAAAGATACATAATAGTATTTAAATTCTAATCTCAACCGACTTCTTAATAATTTAATTCGTAAATCCTTGAATGTTTGGAAAAACGATGTTAGCTCTGCTTTGTATCTACTTTTAAATTCAGATAAATCGTTATCAAATTTAAGTAAATTGTCTGATGTAGTCTTCCATTTCATTAATGCGTCTTCACCAAACGAATGTTCATTTTTTGATTGAATCATAATCACTTCAAGACTAGCTTCTCTGGGAATATTTATCATTTCAACCATGTCTTCATAAATAAGTATTTCATTAAAAAACATGTAGACAGCATCGCATCCACCGTCATTTCCTCCACCTATCAATCCTTTTTCAACTTCATCATCACTTATCCCACTTTCTTTCAGCACCTGAGAAGCTGTAAAAAAATCAAAAAAGGTCGATTCGTCAGAAAAGTCTGAAATCGGAAACTCTCTTTTTATATATTCTTTAAGAAGCAATTGGTTATTTGAAAGCGATTTTGCCATAGCTGCGTAAACTCCTTTAACATTATCTGTGTATAGTAAATGATTTATTTATTCATCAATTATTCTTTATTATATCATTAAACCGTGCAATAACAAGAGGGTACCTGTTTGTTCACTCAGTTACCCTCTAAAAAAATAAGTATTATTTCACGGAATACAATTACTTTTTAATTCCTCTATTGATCATGCATGAGCATATTCTAAGAGTCGTGTGCCAATTTTTTCAACAATTGGAACGACCAATGCATTACCCATTGTAAAATACCTGTACTTTTCCGGCATTCCTGTGTTTGTCCAATCGTCTTCAAATCCATTTAACCGTTCGCATTCAATCGGAGTTAAAAGACGTAGATTTCCGGTTACAGCGTCTTGTATTACATGAGTGCTTCTGTTAACACTTGATTCGCTCGTCAACATTGTTCTGGCAGGTTTATCAAGATAATCTGGAAAACTGATTGCTCCCTCGCTGAAATAATACGGTTCACCGTTGGGGCGTACACGTTCTATTCTTTTTGCACCTTTGAGGTATTCCCATTTTTCAAGAGATCCGTTAAGGAAGTATTTTTCGGCAACAGGCTCTGTGTGACGTATTTCACCTAGAGTTGTTGCTTTCGTTTCTATTGGTGTTACTTCTTTTGAAATAATATTCCCATCAATCATAATGCCGGAGTTATAAAAAGGAGCGGAGAATGTTTCCGAGAGCTCCGGAAGATCTGCAAATGACATTTGATCAATCATGTTCTTTGAAAGTTTTTCTGTATTAACGTCCATTTGCACAGGGAATATTGACGAGAAAAATCCGTTGTTGTATAATCGGTTGTACAAAAAAGAATTATCTTCAATATAAGCAGCATCTGCTAACTCATTATATAATTTTGTGGATTTTTTGAATGCTGCAAGAAAAACACGACGGCGGCGTTGAGCATAACCATAATCCGCAGCGTTAATAATCCGCCATTCAACCGCATAATCCAAATCATTAAAGCATCTAAGAATGACACCAAAATCTCTACCTCTCTGTGATGATGGTGATTTTAATAGCCTATCAACATTTTCTAAAATGATAAAATTCGGGCGATGCTCTTCAATAATATCCTTGATATGCCACCAAAGAACACCTTTTTTCCCTTCTATCCCTTGTGCTCCGGTTCTGGCAACGGAATAATCTTGACATGGAAACCCCCCAACTAAAAGATCATGAGAAGGTATGTGTTTTTTTGCTATTGCGATATCTTTGTTAACATGATTATCACTTTTTCCAAAATGCGAAACGTAACAGTCATAGGCATGTTGTAATTTTTTTCCGGGCTCCCATTGATTTGCCCAGACAGTATCATACTGATCTGAACTTTGTTCAAGACCAATGCGAAATCCACCCACTCCAGCAAAGAGTTCAACGACTTTAATTTTACTTTCTTTCATATCGATCACCTTTCACAATTATATCATAGTATCAAAATAGGATCAAGTGTTTTTTGAGAATAAATCGAAATGTTTTTTTACGTAAATGTTTTTAATCACAACCGTAGAATTTAAATAATTTAAAGTGCTCTCTTACAACAGTTTTACTGCCATAAGAATAGGAGACCATTATGCCAAGACATAATTTTGCGCGCAATCATTTAATACATATCCTCAATGAAGTAAAGGGAAAAACCCTAGGTGAAGTTGATGTAAAAAACGTATTTGATAAAACCATATCTAATCATAAAGTTACCGGAATTGCAGGTGATGTAATCGAGCAATCAGTTCTTGGTTATCCTGCCGACAATAAGAAAAAACCGGACTTAATCGTTGATGGTGTTGATACTGAGTTGAAAACAACAGGACTAAAACGAGTCAACAAGCAAGCTAACAGCGATGAGTTTGAATTAGATGCTAAAGAGCCTATGAGTATTACTGCTGTCAGCCCGGATTATATAGTCAATGAGGAATTTGATGAATCTGCATTATGGCATAAACTTGAACATATGCTTCTGGTTTATTATCTATATGATTCTCAAAAGACTGTAATAGCATCAGAATATGCACGATTTCCAATTCTTGATTATCAATTTCATATATTTGACGGTGATGATAAGGATATATTGCAAAAGGATTGGGAGTTAGTGAGAGATTTTATTCGCAAAACTAAAGAGGAACTCGATAATCCCACATCAAGATACCATGAAATCTCTAGACTACGAGAAAACATGCTGTTTATGGATACTGCACCAAAATACCCAAACCCCCCTCGTTTTCGACTTAAACGTTCGGTTGTCAGTGCCATCGTTAAAAAACATTTTGGCGAAGATTTCAAGTTTTCATATAACTATACTAAGTTTA
Source organism: Oscillospiraceae bacterium (assembly GCA_031281255.1). Lineage (GTDB taxonomy): Bacteria > Bacillota > Clostridia > Oscillospirales > Oscillospiraceae > WRMH01. The sequence goes on along the minus strand of JAITFR010000074.1, from coordinate 5,577 downwards.
AAAGTTATGATGGTCTTAAAATGATTCTTCATACATTTACAGACACACATAGAAACAAGAGCATAAAACAAATTGCAATTGATTTAGGAATCAAAATTACGCGAAATAAAAAAGGCGTAGTAAATAAATCAATAACTGAGCGCGTATTAACAGCCGCCTTTGGCTCTACTTCCGGTAAATTGAGGAAAATTGAAATCTTTGCTAAAATAGGCATAATTCCAAAAACCATTGCAATATCGCCAAAGGGAGCAAGAACCGAAGATACTAAATTGGATGCTGTAGATTTTTCTGAATGGACTGATACAAGCATACCTTTTGAGGATTCAAACGTTTATAATTACTTTGCTAATCATGTTTTATTATTTACGATTTTTCAAGAACCTTATGCAGATGCGGCATTGGAAGAAAATGTTTTTTTAGGTTTTAAGCGTATTAGTTTTAATGATGATTTCATTTATAATTATGTCAAACCAACATGGGATAAAGTAAGAGAGCTTATAAACAATAATAATCTTATGGTATCGGAATCATTAAATAAATATGGGAATCCCATACTTAATAAAAGCGGTACAAAAAAGGAAGCTACTAACCTTCCAAAATCGAAAGACTATGTTGTGTTTTTGCGTGGTACCGGACAAGATTCAACAAAAAAATCATATACAGTAAATGGAATCAGTATGTACCAACAGCATTTTTGGATTCGTGGTAAGTTTCTTGTTGAAATGCTCTCCGAGGTAGATTTTATCTAATTTTTCAATTTTGACTTTGCTGCTAGTTGAATTTTATATTTTAATATGTCCAATATAACGGATTCATACAATTAACTTTAATATTTTGAAAATATTAATGAAAAAATTTCAGGACTCAAGAAGATTTCCTGATATTTTCTATATAATCACAAAATGAATTAAATTATAGCATTATAACGCTTTTTGTTGTGTTATCAATTTTGAATGTTGCCAGAGGTTCTATCCCGATAAGTAATATGGGTACTGTTAGCATATTTCTCAGAGGTTCTAAGTAACTAAAATTTTTTATAAGTACCAACTGAGCCATCGAAATTCCCCGCTATCCTCATAGAGTCAGTATATGTAATACTCTAGAGGCATACTGTGCGTGGTAAGGTGTTTTATTGAAAAAATGCTTGCCTTTTACCGCATACATCATCAAATAATACGCAGTTGCCTTTATCGTAGTTTGAGCAGATATTGATAATCAACTTCACAGTAGATTGGCGTTGCCTTGGTGTCATGCGTGACAGTGAGCTGTCTGGTTTCCGCTCAATCGGAGGGAACTTCAATCGTTTTTCACCTTGCTTTCTTTTTTTTATATGACCGGTCATAATCATAATTTAATAATAAAAAACACAATTTCTGGTTTCTTACCAGAATCGCATTTTTCCAAAAATCTATACCTAATAATTACAGATTTGCAATTACAATGATATAATCAAGCACGCAGAATTGGGGTGTTTTTAATGAATCAACTGTTAACAATCGGTGAGCGTATCGGAGATTTGCTTGTCGATAAAGGTCTTTCTCAAAAAGTACTATGCAAACTTATTGATATTACTCCATCACAACTCAGCAGAATAAAGAGCGGTGAAACAAAGCATATAAATGTTGGAGTTTATTAAAACTCTCAAAAGAATTTAATGTTACTACTGACTACATTTTAGGATTGACGAATATCAGCACAAAAAAGAATTATGACATCAGCGAGTTAGGTGGAGAATCCGCTCCAGTAAGCCCATCTGCACGATGGCAAGTCCATTGTAGTAATTTTACCTTAAATTTCGGACTGTACTTCAGTTCTGTATACAAGGGTTAATGCCCACAAGTGGTCACTAACCCAGATGTCATTGTATAAACCGTTGTGTTGTCAAGGTTGGGTAGTATTTGCTTCGCAAATCTCCACCCGTCTCTTGACAAGGAAAGTGCTAATAATAAGAGTGGACTTGTTTCCGTTACAGTGGACTTATATTAGCGGCACTATGGACGCTTTCTTACGGCAACGTGGGCTTCTCAACTCGGAATATCCAGTTAGGATTATCCGAAAGTGCACTCAAAGCGTTTTTATCAAATTCTGTTGATATACTAGTCATGAATAAAGTTGTTGATCATAAGCATTTTCCATATCTGATGGTTTTGTTAAAGCAATACCAAGATGGCGATACCACCGCCGGAATTGCAAACCTTAATTAAATGTATGATTTTACCACATTAACCATAGCCGATTTTGCAAAAGAGATTCTCGAACACAGGAATGAAGCTCAATATGATATATGAAACATAAAATACGAGAAGGAGTAGGAGGATGAATGAAAAATGAACATATTGATTATATTAATAACCTCTATTGTTATACTGATTATTACCCGGATTATTACAATAATATTTATATCTGTATTAATGAAAAATAAGAGTACAAAAAATGAAAGTGATGTGCTTTCTTCCAACAACACATATTATGCGGTGTCGTTTGTCTATTATGTATTGTATTTCGTGAGCTTTATTTTCGTAGTAGAAGGTGTTGTGAATTATCGAGGAACTATTACAATTTTTGAATAGTCTGTTATATACACATTAATTGGAATATCTAGTGTTTTTTGGAGTTTTTAAAGTGGGATTTATTTATTAGAGCCATACCTCGCTTCAATAAAAATAAAAAGCAAGTTGCCATAAAGCGAATGATTCTGTTCCTATTCGTTTTAGGATTCGCATTTTATTATGAATATACCGAACTAGAAACATTCTTTAGTGACAATGAACGAGATATTACAATCACTGTGGTAAATTTAACAATTATAACTGGCATTATTGTATTTGACAGAGTTATGAACCAACTCCAGATATTTCTATGTAAAGAAAGCGTTAATCGATAACTATTTTTCCAATCAAGCGAAAAGCCCGATAGAATCAGGCTTTTTCAGGGTGTCGTTTGCGACACCTTTGGCTCCCCAAGTTGGACTCGAACCAACGACCCTGCGGTTAACAGCCGCATGCTCTACCAACTGAGCTATTGAGGAATATTCACTGTGGTATGTTACTTTATATCTTTATTCTTGTCAAGTACTGTTGCGGCAAAGTGTTTTAATATCTTTCAGTAATCATATTAAACTAGCGCAAAGTCTGTGAAATACGCTCCTATTACAAGGTCATAAGTACTTTGTAAATCTTCGTTGACCTTTTCGATCAGCCTTTCAGCTATGGCATCTAAGTTGCTATTTGTTGTAATTTCGGGAATGGTTAGTTTTGCTAAAACCGACAGCACCGCGCTGCGCACTACGAACGAGTTTTCTGTCAGTTCGTCAACTGCTGCTTCATCGACAACTTCAAAGATTATTGTGCAGCGTATTTGTCTTCTTGGATCTTCATCGTTAACATTCGTAGAAAACTGACCGCCGGGATTGAATGTGTATTTTATTGGTATTCTTGGGTCCGGTGAATCACAGGCAGACAATATAAACACAGCAATTAAAATAACTGATACGACTAAAGCTAATTTATTAAAAGTTGCCTTTTTCACTATAATACCCTCCAGCTATAATGATTTCGCGGAATAAGACCTTGGTGACCCGTAGGGGACTCGAACCCCTGTTGCCGGCGTGAGAGGCCGGAGTCTTAACCGCTTGACCAACGGGCCGTACTCGCATCGTCTCACAGTGTCCTTTGGTTCACCAGAGCGACTACTATAATAACTAATGCTGCTTTCAAAGTCAAGTTTTATATTAAAATTATGTTGACAAACTAAAGCGTTAGGTGGTAATATCAATGTCGATTCGTTTGTAGAGGTAAACATTTGTGGGGGTGTAGCTCAGCTGGGAGAGCACCTGCTTTGCAAGCAGGGGGTCAGCGGTTCGAGCCCGCTCATCTCCACCATAAACCTTGTTAGCATTGTACTAACAAGGTTTCTTTGTGTTCCGGTAAAAAAGTTGACACCCTGATTTTTCTGCGAAAACAGTTTAATAAAAGTATCAACTTTTGACACTTTTATCTAACCTTTTGATAACGCACAAACGCAAATAATTATTGACATCAATAGAGATTCGGCATATAATCCATGATAAAGTAAGGGTTTTAAATAAATTATAAGGGAATGGTTTTAGTTTGATTATTCTTGACTCTGCACGGAAGCATGGCATATCTGACAATGATATATTAAAGGTTGTAAAAGAACCCAAATTAGTCTACATTATCAGACCAGAGCCGGAAAAGACATTAATATTAGGTTTCGATACAAAAGTCAGAGTTATTGAAATAGTCACAGATACAATGGCAGACGGACAGTTGTGTGTAATACACGCAGATAAAATTACTAAAAAGTATGAAAAGTTACTTGAGGAGACATTATGCTAGAATATGAAATTTCTGATCTTGATGAAATCTGGCGCGAAGGTGATGTAGAAATGCCAGATAGACTAAAGCGTATTGTCAAAGCAGCAGAAGATGAAATGTTACTCAGATCGCTTATGTTGACTACTGACACTGAAAATACAATTAGATATAATGCCGATAAAAATAATCAAAGTGTAAGCGAGTATGTAACATCGTTGGTAACAGCGAGTTTGCAGCCTGTATAGAAGGCGGTAAATAAAGCGGTTTACAAGATACCTAAAGAAAATTAATGCAGGTAGAAATACCTGCATTTTATTTTTGCGATTTTTTGCGAAATATGTTTGACACATATAATAAAAATGATGTATAATGAGCGTTGTGCCTGATGTTAAATCATGGTTATTAAAGGTGTCAGCACAGTTAAAAACAAAGTTGACATACTCGCAAAGCACTGTAATTGCAAGCGTTGATAACATTAGTGAACAATGTAGACAAATGCTATCATTTGCAAGCAGGGGGTCAGCGGTTCGAGCCCGCTCATCTCCACCATAAGGGCCCATAGCTCAGCTGGTTAGAGCGCACGACTGATAATCGTGAGGTCGGTGGTTCGAGTCCACTTGGGCCCACCAAAAAAAGAGAAAGACGTTGAAATCATTGAGAAATCAATGGTTTCTTTTTTTGTTTTCACATTTGTATTGACAAGACAGGCACCACGATTTATAGTGTAAAACTAAAAATCAAAGTGCCTGTTTTGCAAATAATTTTGATTCGCTTCGTCCACATGTCGAACAACTCCGTGTTTGTGTAAAATCGCAAAATATGACACCAAAATAATCTTGCATTTGCGACAAATGAATGATATTATTGCATTCGTTTTCTTGATGATTTTTTATTGTTTCTTGAAACAGTCAATCGCCTGAATCAGGTGTTCAGATTCGCAAAAGGTCAGGTGTCACAACCTCGCAAACTATTGCAATCGCAGTATTTATATGCACCTTTAGCTCAGTTGGTAGAGCACCTGACTCTTAATCAGGGTGTCGAGCGTTCGAGTCGCTCAAGGTGTACCAAAATTTTATCATTGACAAGTGTTATTTCATGCACTATAATGTGCTTTGCCTTTAGTAAGGGCAAATACAATATGAAAGGAGATGATCAAAAAAATGAGTAATAGAGTATGGGTGGTTTACTCCTAAAGCTTCATATCGTGCATTCCGCAAATATTTAGTTGGGGTAAATCACC
>JAITFR010000191.1 GCA_031281255.1 Oscillospiraceae bacterium | reverse complement strand
AAAATACATTAATACAGATACATTAAGGAGGTATTCATGAATATTCAAAAAGTCGCAAGAGACATGTTGGATGATAACATTATTCCATTTTGGCAAAGTATAATTGACAAAAAACACGGTGGTTACTACGGTTTTATGGACATTAATTTGTTCTTGGACAAAAAAGCTGATAAAGGCTGTATACTAAACAGCCGAATATTATGGTTTTTCTCAGAAGCAGCACGAATTCTAAAACGTGATGATGTATTGGAAAGTGCAAAACATGCGTATGAGTTTTTGCTAAAACACTGTATAGATAAAAAACACGGTGGAGTGTTTTGGTCTGTTACTTATGATGGCAAACCCGCTGACACAACCAAACACACCTACAACCAAGCCTTTGCAATATACGCACTTGCAACATATTTTGAAGCAAGCGGAGATAAAAAAGCTTTAGAAAAAGCTATGGAATTATTTGATTTGATAGAAAGCAAATTTACAGATTATGGAGGATATGGTGAAACTTATGAACGAACTATAACCTCACAGGAAGAAAACGATAAACTCTCAGAAAACGGCATTATCGCACAAAGAACCATGAACACATTACTGCACGTTTTCGAAGCATACAGCAGACTATATAAAGTCACAGGTGATGAAAATGTAGCGGTAAAAATGCGTTCAATTTTAGGCACATTTATTAACAAAGTGTATAACCCAAGGTTAAAAAGACAAGACGTATTTTTTGATAGTGAGTGGAACAATCTGATTGATTTAATATCTTATGGACACGATATAGAAAGCTCGTGGTTAGTTGAAGATGGTGCAAACCTGCTAAATAGTGTTAAGGACAGTGATTTGCGCAAAAATGTATCTGATATATGCTCCGCTCTAGCTGAAAGTGTGTATGACCGGGCTTTTCGTGAGAAATCATTACGTAATGAGTGCCTTGATGATGTTGAAGACGAAAGTCGAATCTGGTGGGTGCAAGCAGAAGCTGTTGTAGGTTTTCTAAATATGGCAAAGAAATATCCATTACAACAAAAATATAGAGAAGCAGCAGAAGCGATTTTAGTTTTTATTATGGAAAAACTAGTGGACAAACGCCCCGGCTCGGAGTGGTTAAGCGAAGTTATGCCGGACGGAAGTAACACAAAAGAAAGACGACCAATAGTTGAGGAATGGAAATGCCCGTACCACAACGGCAGAATGTGCCTTGAGATAATCAGTTCCTATTAATTTTGCATTTATTCGGAGAAACAAATGAAAAACATAGCAATGCGTTTGATGTACGACGGAACAAAGTATCACGGATGGCAGGTGCAAAAATCAGAAGATACCGTCGCAGGTACATTAGAGTCTGCTTTATCAAAGATAAACGAGCAGCCTATTAAGCTCTCAGGTTGCGGTAGAACAGATGCAGGTGTACATGCAAAAGTATATTGTGCAAACTTCAAAACAACATCAACCATACCACCTGAGCGTTTGCCTTATGCTGTAAACGCTCTTATTCCAAGCGACATTGCTGTTCAATCAGCGGTTTATATGCCTGACGATTTTGATGCAAACTTATCTTGCGTAAAAAAAGAATATACTTACAGGATTTTTAACGCAAAAATTCGCAACCCTTTTTATAACCATAGTGCTTATTTTTACCCACACACTATGGACTTAGAGAAAATGAAACAAGCGGCAAAACACTTTGTGGGTACGAATGATTTTGCAGCTATGCGTTCTGTAGGAACTAAAACAAAAACATCTATTAGAACGGTGCATTGGTTTGAAGTTGAGGAGAATAAACCTTTTGTGGAGTTGAAGATTTGTGCAAATGGGTTTTTGTATAATATGGCTAGGGCGATGGTTGGCACATTATTATACGTTTCGGAGAGAAAGATTTTTCCAAACGATATCCCTAAACTACTGGAGAACAAAGACCGCCAACAAGCAGGACCGACAGCACCCCCAAACGGATTATTTTTGACAAAATTATGGTATAAAGATGGTGCTAACGGGTTGTTCGAAAAGTAAACACAAGGGAGTTGTTATTTACGTTCCCTTGTGTTCTATTTTGTCTTAACCTACTTTACTATCGATATCCATACATAACCATCACCATGTGCACCGCTTGAAAAGAAACTTTCACTCACTAAATTACGACCGGAGAAATAATCAAATTGTCGCATAAAACCAAACATTGGCGTTAGAATGGCTCGTAAATCAGGTGTATAGTTGTGTTCAATGTGTAATGTGTTTTCATCCAACCAAGCAGTTAGTTTTTGTTCTGCAAATTGATTTACATTTATGCCATTAACCACATAAAATGGTAGCATATAGTCAATAACTACTGTATTTCCTTGGATATTTGTTACTTGCTGGTAATCAAAGGAAATGTTTTGCATAATATCTGAATTGTCTGTAAAAACCACACTTAAACTACTGCCTTGTTCTAAATGCGATATATCAATCTCGATTTCTTTTCTTTGCAACCAGCTTAAAGATAACTCAGCTTCAGATGCTACATTATAATTACCAATTGCTATAGATTTAGATACATCAGCATCATTACCGGATTGTTGGGTTGCGTTATCCATAAGCATTGCAGCAGTAAATATTGCTAACACAAGTATAATACATATAATAACCATCAATGTTGTTTTAATCTTTTCAACAGTTTTGTAATATAGAGTGTACTTGTTAATAACCAAAGCAGCAAAAAATAGAATAGTAATAGTTGCAATACCTTTTAAGAAGAATAACCACACGCTACTTTCTTGTGTATAAAAAAACAGAATTTTCGTCAAGATATTACTTAAAAGTGAATAGTTTGTTATTGTGAATACCAAGATTGCCATTAAAAAGATACCTGCATAAAAACCAAACCTGCGAAGTATCGTTGCAATGAAGTTAATTAATGCAGCGAGAATTGATGCATTAACTATCATCACAACAGTTCCCGTTAACATAAATAAAATGTTAAACTCATAGACTAAAAATACATTGTCACGAAATGTTGTAATTAGCGAAATTACACCATATTGAATCAAATAGATTAGTAAGAGCATTAATGGTGTTATCACAGCAAAAAAAGCTACATTTAAGTTAAATGCGAGAAATCTACTATTGTTAGTTTGTGGAAAAACAACATATTTAGCATTGTCATAACGATACATACAGTTCATTAATATAATGCCCAAAAACAACCCAAACATAATCAAAGTGGAATTATCACTCATATTATACGCTCTTACAATTGTGTGTGATTCGCTATTATTAAATATTATTGCAAGCGAATTGCTTAGATTGCTCCCCAGTAGTAATAAAAACACTAAAAGTAACCATATTGTTATACGTCTATTGTCGCGAATCCTTATATTCGCAAGATTTTTTGCATTTTTAAGTTCATTTATTCCCATAAACATTTTAACTCACCCTCCTTGTTTTCTTTTGTTAGATATATACATAAATCCTCAGCACGTACAGCCGACACCGTTAGCTTCGGGTCAATTGGTGTATCTGTCAACTTTTCATAAATAATAGCTTCGCATGAGTCACCCAAACTAACCTTTTTATCAATTACATTTTTATTTTCTATAAACTTTTCTACATCAGATTGTTCTCCTGCTACCCTATAAGCACTCTGCCTCATATCATCAATATTGTCGAACAGTATTAGCTTCCCTTCATCAATTAAAATAATGTCTGACAGTATGCTCTCAATCTCTGAAAGTAAATGGCTGGAAATAATAATCGTACGTGGATTTTCGTTAAACTCATGCAATAATACTTCGTACGCTGCTTTACGGACTGTAACATCCATTCCTAATACAGGTTCATCAAGCATTGTTAACTTGGCTCGACATGATATTCCACAGATGAAATTAAAAATACTAGCCATACCTTGTGACAGTGCTTTGTACTTCAACTTTGAATCAAGACTAAAATAATTTAGCAATTTGATAGCAAAACCTTTGTCAAAATTAGGGTACATTGTAGAATAAGCATCTATGATTTCCACCAAACGTGAGTGTTTCGCATATTCTAGATCATGATATGTGAATACAATGTTCTCTAATATACCTAAGTTATCCATTGATGGTTTTCCAAATACCTCCAGCACTCCCTCAGTTGTATCTAATAACCCGGCAATCATTTTCATAAGTGTTGTTTTTCCTGCTCCATTTCGTCCGATGAGTCCAACAATACAATCATCTGAAATGTTTAAGCTTACTTTATCAACAGCAATTTTCTTTCCATATGACTTTGATAATTGTTCAGCTTTGATAATATTACTCATTTGTATTTCTCCCTTCATATAGTTTTGTAATTTTTTCAATTACATTTTCTTTATTAAGTCCGACTTTTATAGCACTATCTACTAAGCTTTCTGCTATCTGCCATACTTCTGTGTTAATCCGTTCGTTTAATAATTTTTCACGAGCTCCTGCTGCTACAATCATTGAGAGTCCTCTTTGTTTCTCTAAAATCCCTTTACTAACTAATTGGTTTATACCTTTTGCTGCTGTTGCAGGATTAATAGCGAATTCACGTGATAATATAAGCTGTGAGTACGCCGCTTCACCTTCTTTAAGTTTCCCGGTGACAATATCATCCTCGATTGCTTCAGCTACTTGAGCATATATTGGTTTGATACTGTCAAAATTAATTCTCAAAACTATCACCTCCATACTACATTACTTATATAACGTAGTATAGAGGCGATGAAATAATTTGTCAAGTGTTTTTTTAATATTTTTATTTTATCATAATTTTCTTGTTACAGTTTATATCCGATGTTTTTCTAATCATAGTCTACACGGTTAGGAAAAACGAAGAGTCTTTATAGTATTTAACCCATTCTTATAGCAAAAACAAATGCATCTTTATACCAACCTTGTGACATATCACTTTCATGGACAGCACCGGCTGAGCTGGACGCATAAATCATTTTATTACCACCAATATAAATACCACCAATAGTTACTGTGTTATTTCCACTGACTACATCAAAATAAACTATGTCATCTGCATTTAATTCAGAAAAATCTTCGATTCGAGTACCAACTAAAATTTGGTCACGTGTAAGACGTGGAAAGTCAACACCATTTTGGTTTAGCACATAATAAATAAATCCGGAATTATCAAAACCATCACTTGGTCTTGACCCACCCATATTAAACCGTGTACCTACCAAGCTTCTCGCAAGCCCTGTAATAGTATTAACAGTAGGAGTTGGTGCAGGAGTTGGAGTCGGCGTGGGTGTGGGGTCAGGTGTAGGTGAAGGCGTTGGTGTGGGTGTGGGAGTAGGGGTCGGTGTGGGCGTCGGGTCAGGCGTAGGCGATGGTGTTGCTTCAGGTGTTGGCGAAGGTGTTATCTCAGGCGTTGGAGAAGGAGTTGCTGTAGGGTCTGGTGTTGATGAAGTATCAGTAGGTGGTGTTGGTGAAATATCGTCTTCACCTGTGTCGTTCCTGCATGCTACTAAGAAAGACAATAACAATACAAATATAGTTATAACGATTATTGATTTTATGTAATCTTTTCTTTTCATTTACTTTCTCCCTCAAGTATTGGTTTTTACAATTTATATATGTATAACTCCGCTTAGCTCCGTTGAAACGCTTTACTTAATAACGTGTTTGGCAT
>JAITFR010000045.1 GCA_031281255.1 Oscillospiraceae bacterium | reverse complement strand
CCTGTTTTCTTCATTTTATATCCGGCAGCTCTCATACCTTTGTACAAGGCTTCCTCACGTGTGGAAGCAATCCCAAGCACCTCACCTGTGGATTTCATTTCGGGTCCAAGCTGTGTATCGACATTTCCAAGTTTTTCAAACGAAAAAACAGGTACCTTGACGGCATAATAAGGCGACCGCTTGTAAAGTCCCGTACCGTACCCCATGTTTTTTAGTTTCTCCACTCCTAACATACAATTCACCGCAAGCTCAATCATCGGTACGCCTGTAACCTTACTGATATATGGCACAGTGCGTGATGAGCGCGGGTTTACCTCGATTACATAAAGCTCACCGTCGCATAATAAATATTGAATATTTACAATTCCAATTACACCTAAGGCTTTAGCAAGTCTCTTTGTATAGTCTACTATTTTTTCGCACAAATAATCGTCAACATTCCATGCAGGATAAACCGCAATTGAGTCACCTGAGTGAACTCCTGCCCGCTCAATATGCTCCATTATTCCCGGGATTAAAATATCTGTGCCGTCACAAATAGCATCAACCTCCAACTCTGTGCCAAGCAGATATTTATCAATTAATACAGGGTTTTCAATGTTTTGCCTGAGAATAATCTCCATGTACTCACGAATATCAGCTTCGGAGAAAGCAATAATCATGTTTTGTCCGCCCAAAACATACGATGGTCTTAAAAGTACAGGATAACCAAGCTTATTTGCTGCTTTTATGGCTTCCTCTTCGTTCATTACTGTGTCGCCTTTTGGTCTTAAAATCCCAAGCTTTTCAAGTAAAGCGTCAAATCGTTCCCTGTCTTCTGCCATGTCGATATTGTCGGGTGATGTACCCAATATTTTTATTCCAATTTCGTTAAGATAAGATGTTAGTTTGATTGCTGTTTGTCCGCCAAATGCAACAACCGCTGCATAAGGTTTTTCTGTTTCTATAATACTGTGAACATCTATATTAGTAAGCGGTTCAAAATATAATCTGTCTGCGGTGTCAAAGTCTGTCGAAACGGTCTCGGGGTTGTTGTTGACCATTACAACATCGTACCCTGCGTTTTTTAACGCCCAAACGCAATGAACAGAAGCGTAATCAAACTCTATTCCCTGCCCTATCCGAATCGGTCCTGATCCAAAAACAATAACTGTCTTTTTCTCACCGTTTAACATTTGCTGTTGTTGTTTAAAAGCAAGTGCTTCATTTTCACCATTAGCAACGGAGTAAAAGTATGCTCCATCTGAAGCAAACGCTTTGGTACAAGTATCCACCATTTTGTATGAAAGAGGAGGATAGTCATTGCGGACTTTCCCATCGCATGGATTTTGATCCGCAATCCCCTGAATATTTGCGTTTTGTTGAGGGGATTCCGCGTCAAGCGCGGAATGACGAGCTGTCTCTATTATATTCTTAAACTTTCCTAAAAACCAAAAGTCTATTTTTGTGATTTCATATATTTCTTCCATCGATATACCACGACGGAGTGCTTCGTACACTACGAAAATACGTTCATCTGTTATATCATGCAGACGTTTTCTTATTTCTTCTGTTGTTTGTGACAAACAAACCTTATCAAGCATGTCTGATTTGCCGATTTCTGCACCTCGGACAGCTTTTAATAATGCTTCTTCAAAGGTTTCACCAATCGCCATAACTTCGCCTGTTGCTTTCATTTGCGTACCTAATGTACGTTTTGCGTATACAAACTTATCAAATGGAAACTTAGGAAACTTTACAACAATGTAATTTACTTTTGGTTCATCTATTGCACTACCACCATCGGCTTTGTCACTTTTTATTTCGTCCAGTGTATATCCTATAGCGACTTTTGTGGCAACACGGGCTATCGGATAACCTGTTGCTTTTGATGCAAGTGCAGATGAGCGTGATACACGTGGATTTACTTCGATAATCATATATTCCAAGCTGTTTGGGCGTATTGCAAGCTGTACGTTACATCCACCTTCAACCCCAAGTGAACAAACAATATCAAGGCTTGCTTGCCGCAACATTTTATACTCTTCGTCAGAAATTGTTGCGGTTGGTGCCATAACAATACTGTCACCTGTGTGTACTCCCACAGGGTCAACATTTTCCATTGGACATACGATGATTGCGTTGTTTTTTGAGTCACGCATAACCTCGAATTCGACTTCTTTCCACCCTGCAATGGACTGCTCAACCAAAATCTGCCCTATTGGTGACAAACGAATACCACTTGCTGCTATTTCTTCAAGCTCTTTTGCATTGTGTACAATTCCACCACCTGTACCGCCAAGTGTAAATGCAGGGCGAATTATAAGCGGATAACCTTGAATCTCTGCAAATGCTCGTGCTTCTTCAAGAGTTGTCACAACCCTTGATGGTATTACAGGCTGACCTATTTCTATCATTGTATCTTTAAATAATTGCCTGTCTTCTGCTTTATCAATTGTTTCAGGGTTTGCACCTAAGAGTCTAACTCCTTGTTTTTCTAAAAACCCTGATTTAGCTAATTGCATAGATAAAGTAAGCCCTGTTTGTCCACCAAGAGTGGATAACAAGCTGTCGGGTTTTTCTTTTAATATAATCCGCTCCAATACCGGAATTGTGAGTGGTTCTATATATATTTTGTCTGCCATCTGGTTATCGGTCATAATTGTTGCCGGATTTGAGTTTACTAGTACAATTTCTATACCTTCTTCACGTAAGGCTCTGCATGCTTGTGTCCCGGCATAATCAAACTCCGCAGCCTGTCCGATAACTATAGGTCCGGAGCCAATAACCATAACTCGTTTTATGTTTTTATCTCGCATTTATACTCTTCTCTCTACTCTCTAGTAACAAATCACCCGCCGTCTGCGGACGGCACCCTCTTTACTAAAGAGGGCTTAAGAGTCCTACTATCTACTCTCTACTCCCTACTCCCTACTCCCTACTCCCTACTCTCTACTCCCTACTCCCTACTCCCTACTCCCTACTAAGATTCTTCGCTGTTCCCCACCGTGTGGATTATGCTCAGTATGACAGGTTTTCTTGTTTTTACCTTATTAATACTACCCATATTAGCCCATATATTACTATCATTGCTATTATAACAACCGGTACAAAGGTGATGAGTGCTGCTATTACCATTGCCGGAAAATCGCCTTTTTCAAGCTCGATGCTGTCGTAGTGTGCATCGAGCTCTTCTTTAGTTCTCTTTCTCCCAAGTGATTCTTTTAATTTATTGAATATTTGCATATTTTTGAATACTTCTCCTATGCCCTACTAACAAATCACCCGCCGTCTGCGGACTTCCCGTCGCACGGATTCGGCACACCTCTTTACTAAAGAGGGCTTAAGAGTCCTACTATCTAACTCTCCATTACGGGGAAGTGGCAGGCGACCCAGTGTTTTGGGTACATTTCACGCCATTCGGGTACTTCGCTTTTGCATATATCCTTAACATACTCGCAACGTGTGTGGAACTTACAACCAGATGGTGGGTTTACCGGACTTGGTATATCACCTTCTATAACTTGAAGTTCTTTTTTGGAAGCTTCGTCTGTTGTAGGAATTGCTTTGAGTAAAACATTTGTATATGGGTGCAGTGGTCTTTTGAATATTTCATCCGAGTTTCCTAGCTCGATGATATTTCCTAGATACATAACGCCAACACGGTCACTGATAAACTTAACTGTGCTTAGGTCATGTGAAATAAATAGATATGTTAGGTTTGAACTTTCTTTTAAGTCCATAAGCAGGTTAATAATCTGTGATTGAATTGACACGTCGAGTGCGCTGACTGCTTCGTCACAAACTATAAACTTTGGTTGTGGTGCCAATGCTCTGGCTATGCCGATACGCTGACGTTGTCCGCCGGAGAATTGATGTGGATAACGGTGCAAAAAGTAGTTTTGTAGTCCACATTTATCCATAACAGATAATGTGTATTCTTCTAATTGTTTTGTGCCGCGTTTATACATTTTATGTGCAACAAGTGCTTCACTTATAATCTGTCCGACAGTGAATCTGTGATTTAATGATGAGTACGGGTCTTGGAATATTATCTGCAAATGACGGCGTTGACGACGCATTTCCTCTTTTGTAAGACGACTAAGATGAATGCTAATATCACGCACTTCTTCAAGCTCTTCATAACCCGGTTTCTGACGACATTCCGGTAATAACTCATCTATTGCTGCTGCACATTTGTCTCTTTCTTTTTCTGCTTTTTTTAGAATAATGTTTAGTCTTTCGATATTGCTTTCGATTTTTTGAAGACCTTTTTCAGTGTTTGCAGCGCTTTCTACCAGTGCAACACGTCTAATTTCTAAAAGCTTTATCATGGTTTCTAAACGGTTAACCTCTTTAACAGCATGCAGATTGTCTTTATATGCATGAGCAACAACGGATAAATCGTTATATAGTAGTGTTCCTCCTGCGATTTTTGCTTGATTTGGATAATACTTTACGATATCTTCGACTGAAAGTTTTTTCATACTTGATATTTTTGCAACATCATGGAAAGCATAACTTGGTGCATAGTCGTTTAGTGTGATACCTCTATAGTGTACAGACCCTTCTGTTTGGTGATAAAGTTGTAATATTACTCTTCCGAGTGTAGTTTTTCCGCAACCACTTTCTCCGACAAGTCCGAGAGTTTCTCCCTCATAAATATCAATAGTTACACCGTCAACTGCTTTAACACATGGACGTTCTTTTTGGAAGATATTGTCCTTTTTTAGCGGAAAGTGCATTTTTACATTTTCAAGTCGTAATAATACATTTTTTTCTTCAGCCATTACTACGCACCCCCTTCCTAAAGGAAAGGTTAACAACATATTTGTTAAACATTACTCCTCACTCCTTTCCTTGGGTAGAAACAGCGGATGCCTTGTTCGCCACCAACGTTCGTTAAATCGCTTACATAAGTCAGCTCAGGCATTTCGTTAACACATTTATCAGTTGCGTATTTGCAACGTGGTGCAAAACGGCATCCTTTTGGTAAATCCAGCGGATGAGGCACAGCACCGGGGATTGCATCGAGTCTTGAACCTTGCTCACTATGAAGCATCGGAATACTGGTAAGTAGTGCCTCTGTATATGGGTGAGAATATTCTGTAATTGGTTTAAAGATATAGTCAACAGGTGCAATCTCAACAACTTGACCGCAATACATAACAGCAACCTCATCAGCCATCTGATTTATAACACCTAAATCGTGCGTTATAAACATTATTGCTGTGTTAAACTCGTTTTTTAGTTCATTCATAAGGCGTAATATTTGTGCTTGAATTGTAACATCAAGTGCAGTAGTTGGTTCGTCTGCAATAAGCAATTTTGGGTTACAAGCCAGAGCCATTGCTATCATAACACGTTGACGCATACCGCCTGAGAGTTGGTGCGGATAACGTTTTATCATTTGCTCTGCATTTGGTATTTTAACAGCTTCTATCATTTCAATCGTGCGTTTTTTTTCTTGTGCTCTGTTCATACCTTGATGTAGGAACAATACTTCACTGATTTGTTTACCAATTGTGAAAACAGGATTTAATGATGTCATAGGTTCCTGGAAAACCATGGACACTTTGTTTCCACGTATTTGATACATTTCTTTTGCGCTTAAATCACTGATTTTTTCACCATCAAACCAAATTTCACCGTCATAAATCTTTTGATTTTTCTCAAAAAGCTTTAAAATCGAAAGTGCTGTCTGGCTTTTTCCACTGCCTGATTCTCCAACAACACCAAGTGTTTTACCTTCGCTTAAGCTCATACTGACACCGTCAACTGCACGGATAAGTCCACGTTTTGTATTAAAGTAAGTATGAAGGTTTTTTATTTCGAGTAATTTATTATCCATTAGCGTTCCTCCGATTTTGGATCCATTGCTTCACGAAGTGCATCACCAACCATGTTGATTGATAATGCTGCTGCTACTAAGAAAATTGCAGGTATAATCCATCGCCACCAAAAGTGCCGAATAACCATAGTTTCTTGTGCACTAGTAAGCATATTTCCCCATGAAGGAGTTGGTTCTCTTATACCAAAACCTAAAAATGACAGTGCAGATTCCATTAATATAAATGATGCATATGATAATGTCACACTAACAATAACAAAATTGAAAACATTTGGGAGAATATGCTTAAACATTATTCCACCTTGTTTAATACCAAGTGCTTTAGCTGCAAGAACAAAATCTTTTTCACGCTCAAGTAATAGCTGAGCACGTATTAATCTTGCTAAAGGAGTCCAACTAAGTACACCTAATAAAATCATTATGAAATAAAGCCTTTGTGTTTGGTCTAATCGATCTCCAATTATAAAAGATAACGTTATTACAAGAGGTAAAAATGGTAAAGCATCAAATATATCTGCAATTCGCATTAGTGTGTGATCAATCCAACCACCAAAATAACCACTAATAAGACCTATTATTACGGCAATAAAAGTAGCTATAACAACAGCAATAACTCCAACGGTTAGAGATACTCGCCCGCCATGGATAAGTCTTGTGAATATATCACGCCCATTTTCATCACTTCCAAATATGTAACCTCTATTACCCCATGCTCCAACTATATTACTCTCTTCATCAACAGCATAAAATTGGAACATATCAGCAAAAACTCTGACAACACCGGAGTCTTCTATTCCACGCGGCAGATTTAGCTGTCTAAGCTCTTCTGCTCCCCAAACAATTATTTCACCATTTTCTTTAACAATGATAAAGTTTCTGAGTCCGGCTGCAATATCGATAATTTTATCGGGTACAAATCCTTCCGGAAATCTGTGTAATCCATCAATTCTACTACCCCATATATATAAGTTTCCTTGTTCATCCCGAGCTATAACATTTCGATTAGTTGCAACAAGTTCTACAACATTTACAGAACCATCCATTAATTCTTCCGGTACATTTTCAAAAAACTCGGTACCTCTAACACCCATTGGCATAACTGTGCCGTCATCTAAGAGTAGAATCATATTATTCTCACCGGAAGCAATATCAACAATTCTACCTTGTGCTTCATACGGTACAATATAGTTATTTTGAGCTTGAAAACTTCCCCAAAGATATAGATAGCCATTATTACCGAGTACAGAAGACCACATTGCACCTGCTGAGATTTTTACTATCTCTGTTGTTCTATTGACCGCCATTAAACGTCTTATATCAGAGGGTATTTCTGTTTGGTTGTGTGCTGCTTCTCCCCAACCATAAAAATTACCTTCATCATCGAGTACAATAACAAATCTCATACCGACAACAACATCTACTATATGTGCATCTTGAACTTCTTCCGGTATGTCAAAAATCATACTGGTTTCACCCTCTAGTCTGACACTTGATTCAGTACCCCAAACATGAAGATTTCCATCGTCAGTTAAAGCAATACTAAAAGAAACACCTGATGCTATCTTGACAATATTCATATCATTTAACTCGCTTGGATAGTTGAGGAAGTTTCTTGAAGGAGGTAAGTTTCTGTTGGTGATTTCAATATATACCTCATTAAGCGGAAAAATTAAGGAACCAATAAATGCAAATAGTAAGTTCACCATAAATAAGGAAAAACCAATAATCGCCATTTTATTACGTACTAATTTTAAGAAAATGACTTTCATCGGAGTGCGTATTGCTTCTTCGTCAAGACGATTTGTTATTACTTTGTCTCGCACAAAGAGTCTTTTAAACATAGAAAGGAAAGATTTGCCTGTTTTTTTTGCAGTATTATCTGATTTAGACATTATCTTCACCCCCTACTTTAACTTTATTCTTGGATCTATAAGCCCATATACTATGTCAGCAGCTAGTATTGCAGTTACATTAACAAATGCAAAGAGCATATTCATCGATATTATTAACATTCTATCACGTGCAACAACTGCTTGAACTAATAATCTTCCAATTCCATTATATGCAAATACAGTTTCTGTTATTGCGGCTCCTGCAAATAGTGTAAATACAACACCAACGATTATCGTAGATATTGGTATAAGTGCATTTCTGAACGCATGAGAGTATATAACAACCTTTTCACTAAGCCCTTTTGAACGAGCAGTACGAATATAGTCTTGAGATAATGCATCAATCATTGCATTTCGGATATATCTAATTGCTCCGGCAAGACTAATAATAACAAGCGTTGTTACCGGTAGTGTTAGATGCCTTATCCATCCAACAAATAAATCCCATCCCTCTAAAAATAGAGTGTTTGGCATGCCCGATATTGGAAGCCAACCCAGTGTCACAGAAAATATGAATATTAGTGATAATGCGAGGAAAAATGAAGGTATTGAAAATGCTGCCAAAGAAAAAACTTGCCAACTGTTATCAAATAGTGAACCACGTTTAACAGCCATTTTTATCCCAACAGGTAAAGCTACTAACAAGTATACGAAGTTTACTGAAAGATTTAGTATTATTGTATTTTTTAAAGGTTCGCTTATAACATCAACAACAGGTCTGTTAAATACAGATGAATATCCAAAATCACCCAGAAATAAAAAATTATACAACCAGCTAAAATATTGAATATATATAGGTCTATCAAGTCCAAGTCTTCTAAACATTGCTTCATACATTTGATCATATACTTCGGGTCGGATATTAGTTGGCAACATCGAACGGACTTGATCGCCCGGCATGATTTTGGTAATTGTAAATAGCACTATAGATATTCCGAAAAGAACAGGAATAAGTATGATAATGCGTTTTATTACATATTTAATGAGCATATTGTCCTCCTGCTATTAGCGCTTTGTATAGTTTACCCGAAATTGGGGGGATATGAATCCCCCCAATTATGTATCTTAGACGCTTTAAACAAGCTAACGTTATTAGCTAAGGGTTAGTTGTGTTATTACTGCTGCCCAAGATGCCAGATCGGTTACGTTTTCAACGCCACCTACTCTTGGATTGTATAGATCCATCCACATATTATTATATAGTGGTAGTGATGGGAGAACTTCATTAAAGCGGACGATATAGTCAAACCAACCATTTAAGAATCCTTCATAGTCAGTTGGATCTGATCTACGCATACGTACTATCGCTTCGTCAATTATATCATCAGCAAATGCCGGATTTGCGGCAGTACCATTAAAGCTGGAGTGCATATAGTAATATGGATCAAATGTAGCACCAAATCCCCAACCCATTGAGAAAGAACTAAAGATTAGCTCATCATCCGGTATTGTCCAGGGGGCGTTCATATTTGGACCTACAATGGTATCCCAGTCTACAAACTCTGAAGTAAACTGCATTCCGGCAAGAGCTGCACGTGGAGCAGTTCCTACTTCAATCGCATTACTGACACTTGGGGCGGCTCCACCATTTCTCCAAATGAGTGGATCACCGTCTGAATTATGACGTAGATATGTTCCTTGTTCATTTGCTTTGTCAGCATCCCATGGTGTTGTTCCATCTGCTTCGAATTTATAGTCAGTTTTATCAAGAAACTCATTAGCTGAATCGATACTTAGTGCTATTGGTCTCATAACTGATAAAGCTTCGGCACCTCTTGCTTGCCACATCCATTGTCCGGGAGAGGCTTCTGTATCAATAAGGCTTCCTCTACCACCAAGGACTTGGTCAAGAACTGCTTGACGATCCATAAGGTGAGCAATTGCCCAACGCATATTTGGATCTGCACCATGTGTTCCACCATAATGTTGGAAGTTTACAACTCCGTAACCGAAGCGTAGATATTCGTGATGAGTGAAATCATTGTGTGCAAGAACTCTCTCAATTTTGCTGGCATCGAGTTCGTCCGGATGAAGGTCAACTTCACCGGCAAAGAGTTGATCTATGTCTGTTTCATCGTTTGTTTCAATTTGTTGTATGAAATCAATTGTTGGCATTCTGCCTTTGGAGTCACCACCAAATGCAGGGTTTCTTTGTACTGTTACAGTTCTGTTTTCAAAACTAACAAATGTGTAAGGTCCGGATACTACAGTCGGAGCAAAACGGAAAGTTGTTGCAATTTCATGTGCATTATCAGTAATGTCTCCATCAAATTTCGATCCGTTTTCATCTGATGTAATTGTCATGCCCGGGATATAAACATGAGCAGGTGTCGGACCAAATGCTACCATAGCAAGGTCAAAGAAATAGGGTAGTTCTTCGTGTGAAATTGTTACAGAGAATTTATAGTCGTCAAGTAAACGAACACCTTTAAAATATTCTGATTCGCCTTCGTGATATGCGGTATGACCTACAAACTCAATATATGAACCTGCATCCCAACCTGCATCAGCTTCTTGCCATTGGGGTGATGCTGACCAAAGTACACTTGTTACATAGTCAAAGGCTGATATTTCTGTACCGTCTGACCATAAAAGACCTTTGTTGATTGTAAATGTGTATGTTTTGTTGCCTTCTGCATCTTCTGAAATTTCATGGTCTGCTACTACTGTTGGATTGATGTAAATCTCACCTGCCGGATCAAACATCTGAACTAAAGCCATTCCGTGTAGTAGACGCCAAATTGTTTGATCGTATGCACCGATACTGAATCCACCAATAAAGTCACCAAGTGCAGGTGCGTTGTAACCAACAATCAGAGTATTTTGACGTGTAGGTTCTACTCCCAGTGGTTCAACATCTGTTTTCGTAGTGATATTGGAAAATGTGGTTCTGTCGGGGTCGACAGGGTCACCCGGTCCCGGTGATGTCGGGTCATCCGGTCCACCCGGTGTTGGTGATGAGTCAGGGTCTGCATCTCCGTTACACGCTGCGATAATTGTAAGAATCATTATCAGAGACAGTGTAATTGCTAGGATTTTTGCTAATTTCTTTTTCATTTTTTGTTAATCCTCCTATTAACATTTTTGCA
>JAITFR010000169.1 GCA_031281255.1 Oscillospiraceae bacterium | reverse complement strand
CCGGGTAACTTTATGGTTAGTAACCGGGTACCATTTCACGAAAATGAGATAACAATTGTTCTTCAAACGTCTGACACCATAATTGAACCGGAGAGTTTTACAGATTTGATCCGCAATCTTAGATTTGAAGAGTTTTTGGAGAAATGGAATAGTTCCTAAAAGCGGATTTACTAGTGTTCGCGTTTTCTAGTACCAGTTTTGCTTTTGCATCCACATGTTATGATGAAACTGTATCGATTGATGATGAACTTGTAATAAATGGAATGCCATGTAATTGCGGTGGTTTATTGTTTAGAGTTTATATCAACTGCGGTTGTCATCCTCCATATTGGGCTTGGATATGCACCTCATGTGGTGCCGGAGGTTAGTTATTTCGTTATATTATCTTAGCAAAAAAATATTATTATAGGTCACAAATCAATTGATGTTGGTAAATGAGCCTATAAGACAACAGGGAACGGTTCATGCGTCTTGTTGACCGAATGGTCAAACAAGACAGAGAACAGTCCGAGACTGCAGAAAAAGATCTCTTTCGTCATTCTGCGCACAGTCGCAGAATCCATAACATCAGTATTTGCAACGCTCACTGGATTCTGCGACTTCGCACAGAATGACGGGGTTGGCACTTTTTCAGCAGTCTCGAACCGTCCCCTGTCTTACCCTGTCTTTTATATCAAATCAGAGTGGGTATGCTCTATCTTTATCGATGTGTGCAGTATTTGGGAGTATGATAGCGCAAAAAATAAAATCTATGAAGGGGGTAGATTCCGATGATTTAAGTATTATAGGTAGTTTACGGAAATTACCTGTTAATAATAATGTAGTTTCTTTTGAATCATATTAGAATCAATGATATGATACAAATGCTAAGTGATTCCTGACGATTACTCGAATATCAAAAAATATAGTAAGAATAAAATGTAAACATTTTGTAGAAAGAAAGGTAATATTCAAAATGAAAAAATCAATACGTATCATAGCATCAGCTTGTTTAACTCTCGCAATCTTTATTTCTCTAGGCACTGCTGACTACAGTGAAGGTATAGACGATTTTAATTCACCGTTTATAATAATAGATGAGGAGAACAGTATACGTAATAATGGTCAATCACCACCTTCAGACACCCGTCCCTTGACATATAACGGAACCCCCGGGTTTATACATAGCTATGTGTTTTCACTCTACAATTTTCCAACAAATAACGGTACTATTAATGTACGGTTTAATGGACATATGGTTAATAACAACCCCGGTACTATCATTTTACGTATAAATGAAAAAGGTACAAACATAACCATAGACGAAAGAATATTTACAAATGTTACTAGTCTACAAATAACATATAGAGTAAGTAATTTAGATAAAAATAAAGATTACCACTATCAAATAGTAAAGATGAATAATTCCGGGCAACTAAGAATTAGCGAGATGACTGTATTTAAGTAAATTAATGCGGAGTAGGTAAGCTTGTCAGCTAGGTTCACTATCACATACA
Organism: Oscillospiraceae bacterium; assembly: GCA_031281255.1. Lineage (GTDB taxonomy): Bacteria > Bacillota > Clostridia > Oscillospirales > Oscillospiraceae > WRMH01. The sequence goes on along the minus strand of JAITFR010000169.1, from coordinate 2,311 downwards.
CTTCGCCTAACTGACAGCTTGACTACATACCTTTTTGACACGTGCAAGTACATGTCCGAACTAGGAGCTTGTAAAATGAAGAAAAACTTAACAGCAGTTGTATTGGTATTTGTAATATCACTAACTATTATTTCCGGATGCAAAAATGATACCGATAGTAACGGAAGTTCGGATAACGGAAAGCCGGATGTTAATGTTGGTGATGAGTATGTTTATGTTGCGGAAACATTACAAATTTCAGATGAAATTAAGAACATACAAAATCTCATAAATCTAGATAATAAACTATATTTCGTATCTACTTTTACATCTAATACATATTTACCAATTGGTGATGGCTCCGGTGAAGTTATAATGGATGATTTTTACAATCCTGAGTATTCTGAAATTTTCACTATGAATCTTGACGGAACGGATGTTAGCCGGTTACCAGATTATACTTCTCCGATTGATGTAACACCCGGAAATACTAGTTTTCACACTATAGTAGATATGATTATCGATACTGATAATAACCTGTGGGTTCTTGAGTTTTGGGAGCATTGGGAGCAGATTCCTGGAGAAACAAGCGAGTATAGTTCGGGTTATGCTCTGCGAAAATTAGACCTTACAGGCACTGAACTTTTAACTGTAGATATTAGTAAAGTAATTGAAAAACAAAAAGAATTTACAGAAATTGATGACCCCTTATTAAATCAAGAGCGAGTGAAATCAATAATCACCGGTATAAATGTTGACACAGACGGAAATATCTATGTACTCACGGTTTTAACTGACGAGTTTGGATTCTCCACCTTTGGCGAAATAGTTTATGTATTAAATAATAATGGTGACATTATACATAGTGAATCACTTTTATTAGTTTTATCTAATCAATTAAATTGTTTATCAGATAGGCGAGTTGCTTATGTTGGACGTTATAATAACGACGCTGGTGTCAGTATGCTTGCTCTGCGTGTTATTGATATTGATTTAAGTGATGATGGAGAAGAAGGAACGTCTGTCATCGTAGATGGAATGATTATTGAAGGGTTTAACCAAGACGCCAACAGTAGCAGTGGCGATTTTGAATCTTTTATAAGTAATGATTTTAGTTTATTCGGTATAGAAACAGAGAGTTATGAAGTTGTTAAGCTACTTGATTGGCTGGACGTAAATATAGATGTAGGTAATGGTGGCGTTGAGAGTATAATAATGTTAGATAACGAGCGTATTGTATGCAATATTCGTCACTCAATGTCAACAAAGCTGTATATTCTTACAAAAACACTAAAATCAGAAATTCCAGAAAAAATTACCCTCACACTGGCAGGTTACAACTTAAGGTTTCAAGATGAACTGCGTAGTATGGTAACAAAGTTTAATAGTGAAAACGCAGATTATTTTATAGAAGTCATTGATTACATGGATTATAATATAGGAGAAGACGATTATACTGGATTAACGAGACTAAATACCGAGATAATTTCCGGGAAAATACCTGATATCATTTTTGTAAGGAGTATGCCTTATAACACATTTACTGGAATTGGACTACTTGAGGATTTATACCCATTTATTGACCGTGACCCGGAATATAGCCGCAGTGATTTGATGGAGGGTGTATTTAGAGCAGCAGAGATAGACGGCAAACTATATCAAGTATTCCCGACATTTGTCATAAGCACTATGTTAGGCTCTCCATCTGTTTTAGGTGAAGGAATGGGTTGGAATCTTGACGATGTAAGAGCAGTATTAGACGCTAATCCGAACGCCGTTATACCTTTTGGTCGCGGCCATACTTCGACTCAAACTGTGTTTTTGAGGAGTATGATAGAGCACAATACTGATGAGTTCATTGACTGGAGAAATGGAACAGCTAATTTTCATACAGATAGTTTTATAGATATATTAGAGTTTACTAAAGCTAACTTCCCTAGTGAGGTAGATGATTTTGATTGGGAAGGTCTTGGTCTTAGTACTGAACCATGGGTATATCAGTATTATAATTTAATGTCTAAGGGACTTCAAGTTGTGTATAATCTTTCGGCAGCGGGACTTGGTCAATTTGGACATTATCAACAAATAAAGAAAGAATTTGGTGGTGGCGAGTTAGTTTTTAAAGGTTTCCCAAACGATAAGCGAAGTGGAGGTAGCTCTATTTCGACTTCAAAAGGTCTGGCAATAACAACAGCCTCAGAGCATAAAGAGGCTGCATGGCTGTTGCTGCGGGATTATCTTGACGAGGATTTCCAAATAAAATACCAGTCACATTACGTGTTTCATAATTTTTCTACTAATAAAGCCAGATTTCTAAATATTGCATCTGAGT
>JAITFR010000161.1 GCA_031281255.1 Oscillospiraceae bacterium | reverse complement strand
TCAGACTGTGAGTTAGCTACCATATTTCCTGATAGTAGTGTAACTCGTTTTGTTGAGTTTACTTGCGCACGTAACTCAGTGTGGTCTTTAAAATCAGCTTTATGCGAACTCAAAAAATCGTTTAACATACTTGTTATCTCCTTTTATTCTCTAGTATGAATTTTTCTCTAACATATAATATCATAAGAGAATAAACAGTGCTATATAATTTTGAGATAAAAAATATCGCTAGAAATAGCGATAACTTTTTTCCAAGTTTGTTTTTCAAACTTTTGCCTCCCGACAGGGGTAACTTGTACCCCTTAGTGTATCGGGAGGGTTAGGATAGTGCGAAGATTGGTTGTTGTTGATACGGCATTTCGCATTTCATTTTACCAACTACGCGTTTGATTTTTTCTACATCAAATTGTGTGAAGCCTCTGCGTGAACCAACGTGATCATATATCAGACGTATATTCCAAGAGTTATTGTTGAGTATAATGTCAAGAACACGCTTGTTTTTATACATAACTGACCATACATTCACACGGTACCACTTGATTTTCATCTTGTTTGCTCGAATATAATCGATGAAAGTCAAGGCATCTTTTAATGTATCGCCATCGAGATACTGACATACTATGTCATCAATCTCCGGTCGAAGATATTCCTGCTCTTGCAGTGGCATCTCCATCTGGTCTACATCATTCATTATGATGCGTCCGGTGAATTCTCCGGATACTACTGGTATTGCTTGTGCGTTCATTATGATTTCCTCCTTTAATGATTTTTTATTTCTACTCATAACTAAAAACGGTTGACAGCTTTTTCCGTTTCAAGCTCTCGACCGTTTATGTCATGTTTGTAGCACATTTGTGTTTGGCTGTTATAGCCTCGGCAAAAGCCTGCCGCAATCTCGTTTGATTGCTGTGGGTTCGATATTCTCGCATCTCTTTGTTCTATTAGTCACAACTTTTGCCTCCTTTTCTTCAAAGTTATTTGTGTTTTTTATTTACACTTACAACTTCTCTAACTATGTTTATATGATAAAACTTTTCATCTTTGTAGTCAAGATAGATAATAACCAAAGATACACATTAGTACATAATAATTTTGGTGATAATGCACACAATATAGTGCGAGATATGGTAATATTACACAAAGTGGAGCTTCTGAGCGGATTCGAACCGCTGACCTATTCATTACGAATGAATTGCTCTACCCTTTACTTCTAAATGTTATCTAGGAACTTTAAAATTCGTATGGTTACTTCATTTATTGGCAGTTCTAGCCAATTACTTTGTGCTGTATCAGTTTGACTCAAGAAAACCTTGTTATAAAATATACCTTTTAATCGTTTATTTATACCGGTTATGTTATGATATCTCGTTTCCTTTGCTTTAAAGATATACTCGTCAAAGCATAAGCTTAACCTTTCTTTATTTATATCACCAGAATCAATAAAATAATAAATATCAAAAATATCTTTATAGCGTGTTGATATACGACCAAATTTTAATAAGGATGCTAATTTTTCTGCAAACGCTTGTTCAATAGAGTTGACGAATAAAGAAACATTTTCTCCTATATTACTTAAATCAAAACAGTAATCAACTTGCTCAATATTCAATTTACTATGAACACCTATATCAAGTTTTGTTCCGATTGTATTATTTTGCTTATCAGATAGAGATAAAGAAATCCGTTTCCCTTGATATTCCTCATGCCTTAACTCTTCAATCTCCTCAGTAATCTTGATGGTTATGCCATCATCGACATCATTAAGTATATCAATAAATTTTCTTATTGAGTTATCATCCAGTGAGTACCGAATGAAATCTAAATCAAAATCTCGTGTTGCTCTGCGTTTATCTTTTGATAAATGTGAAATTATAACTCCACCTTTTATTGTTACGTTTTCAGACAGAGTGCTTTTTGCAATTTTATTAAGTAGCACATCTTGACATGCCCTACTAGAGGCATTTGCAGCATTGTATTTCTGTGCAATATATCCTTTCCTGATATCGTATAAATTCATTAAAATACCTCTTCTTGAATAGTTCTAAAAATATACTCTTCCTTATCGAATGATGATGAGTATTCCTCAATATTCAATATATCCAGTTTATCGACAATTTTTCTATACGATATAATAATTTCTTTATAATAATCAAACCCCATACTACGCTTGTTTCTTACAAGTTCAATTAGCATACGTTCTTTATTATATATGTTGACAGTTACTCCTTCATAAATCATCTCAGTCTTTCCAAGATTTAAGTATTTATCTTGTGAATATATAAATATAATGTCAGGATTGTTGTAACGCCGGGAAGCTGTTCTTTTTACTGCAAGATATGTTTTTTGAGGGATTACATCTGTTAAGTTATGAATGTAAAATGCACTATCCAGTGTTAATATTGCAAAAGGATATTTTTTTGCAATAACTGCTAATGGATGTACATATAGCGTTCCGCTGTAAATACCATTAGAAACTTTATAAATTTTTCCGTCAGATATTGCTTTCTTGATGTGGTAATCTGAATATAATTGCTTTTTCAGATCTTTATATGTATATAACATTATTTATCACCAAACACATATTACAGTAAATGCACACACTTGTCAAGCGCATGTGTGCATTTACTGTAATTATTTTTATATAATGACAGAAGATTGTAAATCAAAAGGATTATGTGTAAAAAAGGTAAAATTTGATGTTGAGAATGGGATTATAAAACAACCTCATGCTCCGACTAATTCGCAAAAGCATTAAAAGCTTATGTTTAATATAAAAGAAGCTGTAGCATTACTTACGTTTTGCTACAGCTCCTTTGTTGCTCTTTTTGTTTTTTACCCACCGCCAACTGCGGGAAAAAGTGAGATTTGGTCTTCCGGGTTTAGTTTTTTATCAGGAGTGCTATGAAAACCGTTTACAAGAAAAATCTTTACATCATCTTGTTTTAAGTCTAACTCCTCTAGAACCTTAAAACCATCTATCCCCTCGAACCACGAGATTTCTGCTTCTTTACCCCGTCCATCTCTTAATGTTGCAAATAATTTAACTTTCATAACCTAACATTTGCAATCGCAAACATCCATAAGACCCAGACGTTCACATGTTTCTTTAGTTGGGAAAGCATCTACCCAGCCTCTTGCTTCGTAATAGAGCGGAAGCATTTCTGAGAGCCTGCTGACCATTCCTTTTGAAACGCCGTCAGGAATTGGATCATCTAACAAACGTTTTGGCAGGGTATCATCCTCCGGTTTCATACCTGCTTTTTTGTTGAAAATACGTTCAAGATTGTAGATTCTCTCACCTGCTTCTAGCACTGTCTCTACTGTGTAGTCTGTGCCGGTTGCTGCGTTAAGAAGTGCTGCATATTCTGCTGCACCAAGCGCAAATGATGTAAACAAGCATAGACCGGAAGCATCAATTACTGCTGTCAGGTCTTGGAAGATTTTTGCCCACACATGTTTGTTTTCAATGACTGTTCTGTCTAATGCTTCGGGTGATCCAAGCACTTCAGGAGCAATCATATATCCTCTGACATGGCATCCGCCACGGTTGCTTGTTGCATAAGTTATGCCGATACCTTGGATTCCGCGTGCATCATAAGCAGGAAGCTCTTGTTTTTTAACAACCATTGCAATATCGGGTTGTCCATAATGCTCACAAAGACGGAATGAACCTTGTGCCATAAGTTTTCCGAGTTTGGTTTCTCCACGACCCATTCTCTCAACCCATTTCCAAAGCGCATCGCCATTACCCCATACTAGTGGTACACCTTCACAATCTTCATCTTTAATAAAACCTTTTTGATAAAGCTCCATTGCTGCTGCAATTGTGCATGCTACAGAGATTGTGTCGTTACCCATTTCGTTACACATTTGATTTGCACGGTTAACAGCTTCGAGATCGTCCACACCGCAGTTACTTGCAAATGCCCAGATTGTTTCATACTCCGGTCCACCGACAACCTCATCATCAAGCTTAACAACACGTCCGCAACCGATTGGACATCTGTGGCAGAAGCTGTTTCTTACCCAGAAGGGTCCATCACGGAGAGCCTCGCCTGAGGTTTTGTCTGCATTTGGATCAAATGCTTCCTGCCAGTTTTTGGTTGGATATGAACCTACGCTGTTGATGATGTTGACAAGAACTGCTGTTCCATAAGTTGGAAGTCCTGT
>JAITFR010000146.1 GCA_031281255.1 Oscillospiraceae bacterium | reverse complement strand
AAAATATCAAGAAAAATACAGAGATGGACACAACATACTTTGGAACGCACAAGTTTGCTCCACCGGAACAATATGGATTTGCACAAACAGATTGTCGTACAGATATATACTCATTAGGTGTAGTAATGCGATATTGGCTAACCGGCTCAACAGATGGTAAAAAGAAAATACTAGATAAAAAACTGGAGCGGATTGTAGCTAAATGTACAGCGTTAGCACCGGAATCTAGGTATCAGAATATTACAGAATTACATAAGGCTTTGACTAGATATAAAAATAATACAAATTTTAATCTTGCTGTTATTGCTGGTGGTATTGTTGCAATTGCTACATTATGGGCTTTAGTATTATTTATGGTTATGACGTCAAATGATATTGAACAACCTGATACTCCACTCTTTCATACACCTGTAGGATATGATGATAACGAATATCAACAACTTGTTTCTTTCTTTTTGTACGAGGATAATTTGGCAAAAATACAAGAGCAGCATATTGGATTTAACATTGAAAACCCTGCAACATGGTTCTGGGAACGAGGTGGAACGTACATAGATGATGATGGTAGTGAACATCCACTTACAAACTTTGTCGCATGGCGAGATAAGCGTGTGAACTATATACATCTCACAAATATAGGCTTTACCGGTGTACTTGATGTATCAAACTTCGAACAGCTTATAGTGTTAGATGTTGCACAGAATAATCTCGTTGATATTAAACTACATGGCTGTATTTCTCTCCTAGACTTGCGTGTTGATAGAGATCTTCTCGCCATACTCGATTTATCAGAATTACCGTCACTGGAGTTTATAAATTAGAGCAATAATTCAATAATTATTAATACAAAACAAAAATGATATGTATGCAAATTGCATACCTTTTTTATGCAGAAATTTGCTATTGTGGTGTTACTCAAGATAATGACAACGCAGCAAGTAAGGAGAAGTACAAAATGAAAAGAAGATTATTAACATTAACGGTGGCAATAGTTATGATATTAGCACTAATGCCAATATTCACAATGGTGTCCGCTGAAACGGATAAAGTTACTGAATTATTTATTGATTTTGAGGATGGTACAACAGGTGGATTCCATAGTGAGACTGTAAGCATGACTATTACAGACGAAGAGTCACACTCTGGTGACTATTCAATGCTTATTTCAGAGAAAAATGACTATTGGGATACAGCGTTTCTGCAGGTAGCTGAGTATATCATTCCCGACACATGGTATGAGTTTACTGTTTGGGTAAAAATGAAAACAACTGAACCAACGTTAATTATGCTAGAAACACAAATGTTGCCTCTTAATGGGACGTCAGAATGGCCAGTAGCATATCCTTTTTCATCTTGGGAAAATGCAACGAGAACATATGATGAAGGATGGATAGAAAGAAAAGAAGTATTTTATTATGATTCAACCCTGTATGATTTAGATAATGTGTTAGTTTTTGTTAAAACTGCTAATGCGACTGATGAAATTTACATTGATAGTGTTTCATTTAAGATAGCTGATCTTAATCAAAATCTAAAAAACGCTGCAAGATTGCCGTCACTGTGGGAAGCTTATGAAGATTATTTTATGATTGGTAATTTAACTGATACTAAACCGTATCATCCTCACAACGGTACGATTGATTTTTACAAGCGACACTTTAACATATTAAAGGTTATGGGGAGCCTAGCATGGACTCGTGATTTTATGCCAGAAAGATGGGTGTATGACTTTACAAAAGCTGGTGAAGAGCTTGAAATACTTGATCTTAATGGTTTTACGCTTGTATTTCCTTCAATCATTTATAGGATGCATAATCCAGAATGGATGGCTCGTAATGACGATGGAACACTCCTCACTCGTGCCGAAACCATTAATAATATGGAGAGATACATTAACGATGTATCTGCAAAATATGCTAACCGTTTTGAGATATGGGAAGTGGTCGGTGAACCACGCAGTAATCTGTGGAACGATTCAGGATGGTGGATTGAAGGCGACGGTCATAGAGCAAGTTGGTACCAAGCGTTTGATAATGGTGCAGACAGAAGTGTTGGCGAGTTTGGTGGAGATTATGTAGAATACGCTTTTCGCTTTGCACGAGCAGCAAACCCAAGTGGTAAGCTATACCTTAGCGATCAAGCGGAAGAATATGAAAAGGTTGCAAACAATGTAGCAGATTTAGTTAGAGGAATAAATGACAAATGGCTTGCCGAGGGTAATGACAGATTGCTTATTGAAGGTATTGTAATGCAAGGGCATTATTCACTAGATACACCGCTTGAAGATATCGAGCGTACATTAAAACTATTTGCCGACCTTAGGGTTAGCGTTTCTTTTGGAGAACTTGATCTACGGCTTTTTGATATAGGAACAGCAGGGGAGCCAACACAGGAGCTTTTTGAAAAACAGGCAGAGATGTATGCCAGGTTGTTTCTTATGTTTAAAGAATATGCTGATACTATTGAGCATGTAACCTTTTGGGGTGTGGCTGATATTACCTCATGGTTGAATTTTTCAGGTCCCAGTGGTTATGTTATTCGACCAACATATCCAAAATATCCCTTACTGTTTGACAACGACTTTTTACCTAAACTTGCCTATTTCGCTGTAATTGACCCGGAAGGATACCTTGCAGGTGATTTTGACACCGAAGAAAAACGAAGTGCATGGCTAGAAGCAAATATGCTACCTGAACCAGACCCAACACCAGCACCTACACCAAACGATGACCCACAAACACCACAAGACCCAACCTCAACACCAGATCCAACTCCAACCCCTGATCCAAATGTCACACCACAAGATGACCCTGTGGTAGACAAATCAAGCAACATTGCACTATGGATAACTCTAGGAGTGGGTAGCACGGTTGCAATCGCTGTGATTATGGTGTTGGTTATTAAGAAAAAGCGTTGAAAGTGGTAGTAAACATAATAAAAATATAAGCGAGGTATTAAGATGTCAGAGCAGATAGTTGAAGTGTCAAGGAAAATTCCAGAGCAGCTTATGGAAGTACCGAAAAAAAAGAAAAGTTTTTTTACATTTGAATTGTTTATTGTCATTATGTTAGGTATCACAGCTATTTGCACTGCGTGGGCGAGTTGGGTAGGATCAGTGCATGCTAGCAACCAAAATGAAAGTTTTACTATAAGTAATAATATATCTACAGAAGCTATTACATATTTCAACTTAGGGACTGTACAACGTACGTTAGATGCGATAACGTATGATAATTTAAATGACATAAATCTTGATATTGAGCTTGCTAGATTAAGAGGTGATACTGATGCAGTAGACATATTAATATGGAAACGTTCTAATTTAATAGGTCACAATGTATCCGATAATTTATACAATGCTATAGTATGGGCTAATGAACAAGCAGAAATACGAGATGAAAATGTATCACCATTTGAAAATGAAGAGTTTATGGACGGATATTTTACACCAGCAAATGAGTTACTTAGTCAATCTGAACATATATTCAACGATGGAAGACAGCACGGCTCTCACAGCAGATCCTTCGGTCTTGCGACGGTCATATATGCTGTAGTATTGTTTTTACTAGGTGTTGATAATTCTTTTAAAACATGGAGATATCGTTTTATAGTATTTTTGATAGCAATCGCTGCATTTCTTTTTGCGACAGTTTATATGTTTACAATTCCGCTGCCAGAAGGTTTATTCGGTTAATTACAAACAGCATAAATAAGATAATGATAAAGGAGGAGTTCTATATGAGACCAATACCTGCACGAGAATATTATCATGAGCAGGACAAGCAAGCACTGGATGCATTAAAAGCCATCCCCGGCTTTACTACGGCTTTGAAAGCTTTTATGAAGGTTTTCAACGAAAAAATGATGCATGGTTTGAACATGGCAAGCAAAATCAGAATATGCCCCGAGCAATTACCGGAAATCTATGCTTATCTGCCACCCATCTGCGAGGCTCTTGCAGTCAACGAACCCGAGCTATATCTCGAAGAAGACCCCCGTCCAAACGCTTATACTTATGGAGACACGCAAGCATTTATCACTGTCACCACAGGATTGCTTGAACACATGTCGGAGGATGGTGTCCGAGCAGTATTAGCACACGAGGTCGGGCATATTGCTTGCCGACATGTTTTGTATCACACAATGGCAGATATGATAATTGAAGGTGGTGATGCTATTTTAGGGTTAGGTATTCTATCGTTACCAAT
>JAITFR010000215.1 GCA_031281255.1 Oscillospiraceae bacterium | reverse complement strand
TTTAGTTCTTCAAGTGGTATTGAGCGAGATTCACCACGTGCAAACGGTATAATACAATAAGTGCAATAATTATCGCATCCATCTTGGATTTTTAATAATGCTCGGGTACGTTGTGTGGGCGGTGAGGTGGTGATGGTGGTGGAGGGAGTGGTAATTGTAGGAGTGGTAGCAGTGGTGGAGATGGGATTGATGGAAGTATTTGTGATGCTCCCTGTGGTAGAGTTTAATATGGCATGTGACTGTTGAAATTTTTCTAAAAGTTCTTCAACAAAAGTTTCTCTGTCTTTAGCACCACCAATTATATCAACATCCAGCTCCTTCGCTACATTAGGTTCAAGCTCTGAAAAGCAACCACAGACAGCTATTAGTGAGAATGGTTCATTCTTTTTTATTCGTCGTACGGTTTGTTTTGATTTCCTTACACTTTCTGCTGTTACAGCACATGTGTTAATGATGCAAATATCAGCACCATCACCAAGCTTAACATGCTCAAATCCACGTTCACAAAGTAAACGTTCAATGGTTTGGGTGTCATATTGATTTGCTTTACAACCAAGTGTATAAGTACAAAATCTCATGTGTGTATTTTAACACAAAAACTGACATATATCATTTTTTATGGTATAATTCTTGTATCTTAGAGAAAGGTAGGTTCTTAAGATGTCAAAAGTGATGAATGGTGTAGCAATGGGTTTTGTACGAATTGTAGAAATGTATCCAAACGAATATATTTTAGTTAGAGTACTGGAAGTTGATTACAGTAAGGGTAGAGAAATTGGGATTGCTATATATACAGCTTCTTCGCGTGAAGAATTAGATATTTATGCTAAAAATGAAGGTCTTATCAACGAAACAACAGTTTTACAAGGCGAGAACTTAACTCCTGTAATTGGTGGTTTGCTATGAACTCTGTGCCATTGATACGTTCTGGAGTAGCTAATATATTTATTGCTATTACAGCACTTGATGGTATGTCAATGCCTGGACGTAAGTTTCTCGTAGATACAGGTGCTACCGTGACTACAATACCAAAAGATTTTCTCATTAATATATTGGGATATACTGAGGAATTTATAATAGATAATAAAATATTATTACCCGATGATGAAAAACCCCTTATGGCAGACGGTAAAAAAGCAGACTTATATAAACTCAAAGCTCCCCGTATAAACATCAGTGGGTATGAAATGCAGACAAATTTTATTTTAACCTCAGATACAATAAAAACTCTTAACTTTATCCTTGGTCTTGATGTTTTGCAATTTTTCAATTTTTCTTTTAATTTTGACGCTATTGATGAAGATGCTCCTCATGGTCGTATGTTTTACGAATTTAGAGAATCTCGTATCACGTTGTTTACAAAACTAGGTGAGCCATTTGCTTATAAGCTAAATGATTCGAGTGTTAAGGAGTAACTCTCTTTGGTAATTATAATAACCTCATGTCATTAGCAGTGGAATAGCTACAGATGGCAAAGATAACATTTAACCATTAGAAAGCAGATAAAGTTGAAAGTTTATTTTGATAATGCAGCATCAACAATAGTTCGTGAAGAAGCTATTAAAGCGATGACCGATTTTATGCGAGCAGATTTTGGTAATCCCTCGTCAATGCATAAAGCAGGACGGTTAGCGCTTGCCGAGCTTAATTCCGCTCGAGAAGGTATTGCTAAAACGCTTGATACAAAAGCAGAGACAATATACTTCACCTCAGGTGGTACAGAAGCCAACAATTGGGCGGTTCTTGGTGTTGTAAAAGGTTTAGCCCGTTTTGGTAAGCATATTATCACATCAAAAACTGAGCATAGTGCTGTTTTAGCACCGATTGAAAAGCTAATAAGCGATGGATGGGATGTTACTTATTTAGAACCGGATATAAACGGGCAAATATCAGTAGATGTATTTACTAAAGCACTACGAAATGACACTGTTTTTGCTTCAATAATGCTGGTAAATAACGAAATGGGAGTAATAAATCCAATCGGAGAATACGCTCAAGAAATAAAACGTCAAGGTTTAAAAACAATACTGCACACGGACGCGGTAGCAGCGTTTTGTAAGATACCATTTACAACTCGTTTACTTGGGGCTGATTTAATCTCAATAAGCTCACATAAAATACACGGACCAAAAGGTGTTGGTGCTATTTATGTAAGCGACAAGGTTAAGCTATCTCCACTATTTTTAGGTGGAAAACACGAAAAAGGTAAACGTGGTGGTACAGAAGCTCTACCTGCAATTATCGGATTTAGCACAGCCGCAAGACTTGGTAACACAGAGCTTAGCGAGACATCAAATTATATCCGTAACTTACGTGATATTACAATCATAAAATTAAAAGAAGCTTTATCCGAAATAATTATCATAGGTGAGGATTCTTTTACCAGTCCGCATATTTTATGTATATCACTGCCCGGGTACAAGAGTGAGGTGCTGATGAATTACCTTGATGGTAAAGATATTTATGTGTCAAAAGGTGCTGCATGTAAAAAAGGTGCAAGAAGTAAAACTCTTGAAGCCATGAAGCTACCAAATGATGTCATAGACGGTGCTTTGCGAATAAGCTTTTCGCGTTATAGCACAATAGAGGAAATAGAATATTTTGTAAATGCACTAAAAGAAGCATCACAAAATATTCAAAAATAGAAATGTAGTTATTGCAAATTGCGAGCAATTTATTTTTATTTTTTCGCTAGTTCGCTCAATTCTAAGCACATACGCGAAAAAATAAAAACAAACCACTCACAATCTGCTAACAAACAACAAAGGATAGTTTATATGGAAAAAGTTTTAGTAGCTATGAGTGGAGGATTAGACAGTACTGTTGCTGCTTTTTTGTTAAAACAAAAAGGGTATGATATTACTTGTGCAACAATGCTCCTTACTTCAAGCTGTGGATTACCCAGCCACGACACTTTTCAAGCTTCTAAACCTTTTTTCTTGGACTTCACACAATCCTTTGCAAAAAACGTCATAGAGCCATTTATTGGTGAATATCAAAACGGACATACACCTAATCCTTGCATTGTGTGTAACCAAACAATGAAGTTTGGGTTATTTCTTGATAAAGCTATAGAGCTTGGATATGATTTAATAGCTACAGGGCATTATGCAAGAGTTGAACATGATGAAAATGGTCGGTATTTATTAAAGAAAGGTCTGGATGAAAAAAAAGACCAAAGTTATGTTCTTTATACTTTAACACAAAAGCAACTGTCATACGTACTTTTCCCTCTCGGAGAACTAACAAAAGAAAATGTGCGAAAAATAGCAAAAGATGCAAAGTTAAATGTTGCACAAACAAAAGAAAGCCAAGATATTTGTTTTATTCCCGATGGTGATTATGTAAAATATATATCAGAATATACAGGGCAAAAACCTGATAAAGGAAGTTTTGTTGATATAAATGGAAAATATCTCGGTGAAAGTAACGGCGTGATGTTTTATACAATAGGGCAACGCCGTGGATTAGGTCTTGCAATGGAACACCCTCCTTATGTTGTAGAATTACGAGCAGAAGATAATACTATAGTTGTCGGAAGAAAAGAAGACTTATATTCAAAATCACTAACCGTAAAAAACATAAACTTAATTTCTGTCGATAAAATAAATACACCAATTAGAGCAAAAGTTAAGATTCGCTACGCAGACTTTGGTAACATGGCAACTGTTAGCCAAACTGATAATGACACACTATATATAGAGTTTGATGAACCGCAAAGAGCAATTACAAAAGGACAAAGTGCTGTGATGTACGACGGTGATATAGTTATCGGCGGCGGAATTATAAGTGCATAACTATATAAGTGAATAAAGTGTTTGATATTTATGCTTTTCGTAAAGCGGAGCATGGATGCGGAGCGCCGCGAGAGGAACATGGATGTTCCTTTGAGCGGATAGAAAACACTAAATATTAAA
>JAITFR010000195.1 GCA_031281255.1 Oscillospiraceae bacterium | reverse complement strand
TACAAAAATGAAATTCCTAACGGAATAATTTAAGACATTTGTATTGCTCCGATAGGGGTCAGGGATCGGTAGAAAGAATCTCATAGAAATAAACCAGCAATCCATTAGGGGTCCACTCTGATAAGGTCATCTTGATAAAACCCTCAAATCTTTTGTGTTTCCATACGCATTCCTTTTGGAATGTGACTCTCGGTAGAATACAATCACAAGAAAATGCTATAAATCACACAATAAAAAAACGACCTTTCCTGTCAAGTACCTTTTTTATCTCCCCGTAAAAAAAGATAGGCAATAGCACTGCAATGAGAAAAAGGTACTCATCTCAGCAGCGCCATGATACTTCATGGCGAGATGATCAGCCGCACTGCACGTGTTGGGGAGCAAACAATATTTTTCCTGATAGGGAATACATTTTTGTAGAAATAGATAATCCAAAACAATATTTTTCCCGTTAGGGAATACCTTTTTGTAAATCATTTTTGTAGAAAATATAAACCAAAAAAATGTATTCCCTAGCGGGAAAAATTGGTTGGGGGGGTGGATATTCGTTTCTACAAAAATGAAATTCCTAACGGAATAATTTAAGACATTTGTATTGCTCCGATAGGGGTCAGGGATCGGTAGAAAGAATCTCATAGAAATAAACCAGCATTCCATTATGGGTCCACTCTGATAAGGTCATCTTGATAAAACCCTCAAATCTTTTGTATTTCCATACGCATTCCTTTTGGAATGTGACTCTCGGTAGAATACAATTTACCAATAATTATCCGCATTCCATAGGAATGCATCTCTCGGTAGAAAACAGGTCACCGTCCAATGGGTCGCATTCCTAACGGAGTCCACTCCGAAAAGTCAAAACCAGAGCCTGCCCTGAACTCGATTCAGGGTCATTGCGGACTTGATCCGCACCACGAAGCGAAGCGGAGTAGCCTGTCATCCCCCGATTCAGTTGTTTGTTATAGACCAGGCTTTTACATTTGGCTCAGGAGATTGCGGGTCAAGCCCGCAATGACAAAAAGGTACTTTTCGGAGTGGACTCCTACGGAGTCCACTCTAAAAAGTCAAATTTCTTACAAATATTATGTAACAGATTAATATTAAGTGAGTTATATTTATATTAAGTCAAATGGGGTAATAAAATGTTTAGAAAGACTAAAACATGTCATCAGTTAAATTTATATACAAATTCCTATAACCAATTTAGTGGTAGGGCATTAAAGATATACAATGACGATAAAGAATGGCACAATCAATTCCGTGAAGAAATTTTAGAGCTTATTGACGAAGATATATTCCGTCCACTTTTTGCAGATGATTTTGGTTCACCAAATTCCTCTATTCGAGTTCTGGTAAGCATGATTATATTGAAGGATGCACATGGACTTAGCGACTCTCAATTACATAATAATTGTTTATTTCATGCTCAATTTCGTAGTGCTTTAGGTTTACATAATAATGACGACCCAATTCCTGTGCCTGCCACTTATTATAATTTCCGAAAACGTATAGTAGACTGGGAGAGATCCGGAAACGACAATCTTCTTGAAAGGGTTTTTAAACAGGTCACTAAATCTCAATTTATATACTACAAAGTTAGTGGGAAAAAAGCCCGTATGGACATTAAGTTAATCGGCAGTAATATAGCTAAGTTAAGCAGATATGAGCTAGTTCATGAAGCTCTCCGAATGGTATATAAATCGTCAAAACTAAAGATAAGCAAATTGTTGTCAAAGGATGATCTTGTTTTTTTGAAAGACTTATTTAGCCAGTCTTGTTTTAACATTACTTATCATAGCAGTGATTCTGAAATCGATACTAAACTACAACAATTAGGTATTGTTATATACAAAATACTCAAACATTTTCCTGGCAAGTTGACGGAACAACTGCAAACACTTCAGGAAATATTCTGGCAGCAGTTTGAAGTTATCGAAGATGCTGTATCTGTGCTACCAAAAGAAAAACTTCTCCCTGGCCGTGTCGACTCACCTCATGATCCTGATTGCCGTTTTCGTAAGAAAGGTAAACAATCATTAAGTGGCTATTATATTAATGTTACAGAGACTTGTGATCCTGACAATGACCTCAACTTAATTACTAGCGTAATAGTTGAACCTGCAAATGTACCAGATCAAGATTTTTTTCAACCTGCCTGCGAAGCTACAGAAGAAGTCACAAATCAAAAGATTGAAACTAACAGCAGCGACGGGGCATACTATTGCCAAGATAATTTTAATTATTGTGTAGATAATGAAATTGACCACATAATGAGTGGTATCAGTAGTTCTGTCTCTGGTTTTGATATATCTGTAAACGATGATGGAACACTCCTTGTTGTTGACACACTGACTGATGAAGTAATCCCTTCAAAAATAGTTAAAACCAAAAGTGTGGATGCAGAACCCAAATGGTCAATCTGCGTAGGTGGAAAGAAAAAATACTTCACACAAAAAAGCGTAGACGCATGTCAAGCAGCTAAGCTAGCCGCTACTCGCAGCAAAGAAGAATTGAATCTCAGAAACAATGTGGAGGCTACTATCTTCCAGTTAGGTTACCACTATCGAGGAAATAAGACTCGATATCGTGGAATCATCAAACACAAACTTTGGGCTTTTGCTCGTTGCATATGGATAAACTTTAGAAGAATTATGAAGTACATGGGATCGATACGTCCAGATTGCGTGCAAAATATGATTAAATGTGCCGATTCTGCTCAGTTTTTTGTTTTTAATTCAATTATTGCATTTTTATTGCTCTTCGAGATACAAAATCTCCAAACACAACGAAAAATGTTTGAAATGGGATGAATTGAAAACGGGTTTTTTAGAGTGGACTCCTACGGCATCATCCATATTTAGATGAACACCAGATACTCGTATATAATGTATCCCAGAAACATTCGCATTTAATCTACATAAAACAAACCTTGAATTTTGATTTACGATATTATTTACAAAAATGCCATCCCATTTATCACCACCAACTGCTTTTTTGATGATAGTTTCAGATCCAAAATTAAAGGTGCTGAGTCTATTAAATACCAGTCTGTCACCAGGATAAAAAACATCGGTAATAATAGTGAAATCACCATGAACATATAAACCTTGTCCGGGATCATCAGAAAAACCTGTTGTAGTGCCTGTGATATATGTTTCACCTTTTGTGATGAATGAGCTTCTGTCATCAAACTCAACAGTACCAGAATTGTCCATTACGAAATGAGAGTCTTCAAGCTCAAGTTTTGAAAACTCGAAAATAAGGCTCGCACCATCTTTTATAGATACTGATCCACCATTTACATAGACTTTACTGCCTTCGGAGACTATGATTTCAGCGTTTGGTGAATTTGCTGCAATACTACCTTTACCTAGAATAATTGTGCTATTAACTATTTCTAAACGACCTGCTCCCTGTATGTCAAATCCCATTGATATCACTTCCCGGTACTCCACCATGTTGT
>JAITFR010000165.1 GCA_031281255.1 Oscillospiraceae bacterium | reverse complement strand
TCTGTAAAATAATAAAACAAGTATACCACACCTTTACACAAAATCAATACTGTGCTATGCTTTTTATATAATAAAAACAAATAAAAACAGGGTTGGTGATTTGTCATGTTGTGGGTGAAAGAAAGTATTAACGAAGTTCTAAGAAAAGTAGATACTAATGCAGAAACTGGTCTAATTGATGCAGCGGTAAAAATGCGTCAAAAACAATATGGAACAAATGTTTTTGAGGAAGAAAAGAAAGAAACGTTACTACGTAAGATACTCCATCATTTATCAGAAATACCAACGTTAATTCTAATTGCAGCAACCATGATTGCGGCATATATGGCAGTTTTCCATCCACCTGACACAATAGGAAATGGCTGGCCAAAGGTTTTTGTAATTTTATCAATTATCATAATCAACACCAGTCTTGGGATTTATCAGGAGAGTAAAGCTGAAAAAGCACTTGAAGCCTTAAAAAAGATGAACTCGTTTAAAACCACTGTTATCAGAGGTGGGGTAAGGCAGATTGTGGAAGCAAGCGACCTTGTGCCGGGTGACATCATTGAGCTGACAACGGGTGATGTTATCACAGCAGATGCGAGGATTATCAGTGCCAGTAGTTTGCAAGTGGACGAGGCGGCACTCACAGGTGAGAGCGAGCCTGTGGACAAAGACCCAAATGCGGATATAAACGAGGATGTGCCGCTTGGTGATAGGCTTAATATGGTTTATTCAGGCTGCTTGGTGACAGGTGGACGGGCAATAGCTGTTGTAGTAGAAACCGCAATGCAAACAGAAATGGGCAAAATTGCGTCTTTGCTCAACAACACGAAAAAGCTTAAAACTCCGCTACAGATTCGCTTAAAGCAACTGGCAAAACGTATCTCAGCATTAGCGTTAGTCGCCGGTGTGCTGATGGTAGTATTTGGCTACTTAGTTCACCCGGTAAATCCAATAGACGGTGCAACACGGTACTTCGTTGACATCTTGATTTTAGCGGTTGCTCTGGGTGTTGCAGCCGTACCCGAAACGCTCCCGATAATTGTAACGATGGTACTCTCATATAGCGTTTATAATATGGTGCGAAAAAATACCGTTATACGAAAAATTCCGGCAGTAGAAACAGTAGGAAACACCTCTGTTATTTGCTCAGACAAAACGGGAACTCTCACACAAAACAAAATGCGTATTCGTGAAGTCTGGCATGTACGCCACGACCCTATATCAACAAAAGAAAAAGAAAGCTTTAACACCGATCAAAAAATGCTCGTTGAGTTACTTGCTTCATGCAGTAATGCAACGATTGAGCATTATGGCGAGGATAACGAAGAACATATTATCGGTGACCCGACGGAGATTGCAATAATCCGTATGCTCCATGATTTAGGGCTAGACCGTGTTCGAGCAGAAAGAGATTACCCAAGAGTATATGAGATACCGTTTGACTCCGGGCGAAAGCGTATGACAACAGTTCACCATGACGGTGATGGATATATCGCAGTGACAAAGGGTGCATTTGATCGAATACCTGTCAAATGGGATCCCGAGCTTAAAGCAAAAGCAAAGGAAATTCATGATTCTTACGCAGAAAAAGCCCTTAGAGTGCTTGCAGTTTCGATAAAAAAATACGATAAAATGCCAACAGATTTAAGCATAGAATCTCTTGAAAGTGACCATGAGTTTCGTGGAATGGTAGGAATGATTGATCCGCCGCGACCTGAAAGTGCTGCGGCTGTTGCAATGGCAAAAGAAGCAGGCATACGAACAGTAATGATAACCGGAGACCATAAGGTAACTGCGGCGGCGATTGCTCGTGAGATTGGTATTTTAGATGAAGGAGACAGAGCTGTATCAGGCAGAGAGCTTGCAGAAATGAGCGATGAGGAGCTGGATAATGAAGTGCGTAACATATCGGTTTATGCTCGTGTCAGCCCGGAAGATAAAATCCGCATAGTACAAGCGTGGACAAAACAAGACGAAGTCGTTGCAATGACGGGGGATGGTGTAAATGATGCGCCGGCTCTCAAAGCGGCAGATGTTGGTGTTGCAATGGGGATAACCGGAACAGAGGTAACAAAAAGCGCAGCAGACATGGTTATCACCGATGATAATTTTGCAACCATAGTTGATGCTATTTCTGTGGGACGAACAGCGTTTGACAATATTCGAAAAACTATTGCGTTTTTGCTGAGTGTTAACTTTGCAGAAATATTTATTCTACTTGCAGGTATGCTCACTTTTGGTGTGTCGCCGTTGCTTGCGTTGCAGATTTTACTTATAAACGTGGTATCGGACGGTATACCGGGATTTTTCCTCGCATTTGAAAAACCGGAACTAGGCGTGATGAAGCGTAAACCATTAAGCAAAAAAGCAGGTATATTTTCTGCCGGTTTAGGTGGAAAAATAGCGCTTGGTTCAATATGCTTTGTAGTATTGACTTTTGGTGCGTTCCTCTTGGGTTCTTATGTGCTGCCTGCACCAGCCAGTGCTGTAACAGGTTTCACAGGTGCATACTATGATGTGGGCATATCTATGGCATTTGTGGTGCTATCGTGGGCATCAGTAATAAACATATTTAATGTACGAAGTGATTTATCAATATTCAAAAATAGCCCTCTGCAAAACAGAGGACTGTTCATCGCGGCAATGAGTACTATTGTTCTTACACTAATTGTGGCACTGGTGCCGCCAATCGCAGAAGTGTTTGACGTGCAAACAGGATTAACACCACTACATTGGCTGGTAATGGTCGGTCTAGCCGTCACGCAGCTACTAGTCGGCGAAGTAAGCAAGCTGTTTAAGAGAAGGAGTTAACCTGTCGTAGGGGCGGATGGTAATCCGCCCGCTGTTGTAGCTATCGGAAAGTTTTAAACGGGACGATTGCCATCGTCCCCTACCACTCACCCACCACAATCACTTACCTCACCACGCAATATCTCCAGTCCATGTTTTAGTGCAGGTAAAACAACAAGTAAGTTTTCTCGGGTTGCCTTTGGGCTTCCCGGGAGATTTATTATAAGGGTCTTATCTCTGATTCCTGCTTGTGCTCGTGAGAGTATTGCCTTATTTGTTATTTTTAAGCTATCTGCTCGCATAGCTTCAGGTATTCCCGGAGTAAGCTTTGTGCAAACTGATATTGTTGCCTCCGGTGTAACATCACGAGTTGAAAACCCTGTTCCACCGGTGGTAATAATTAGTGCAATATCAAGTTCATCTGCACATTTAATTAACTCATACTCGATGATGTCTCGCTCATCAGGAATAGTTGCTGTATAATCAATTGTATACCCGGCTTCCTCCAGCATACCAACAATAACAGGTCCGCTGGCATCTTCACGCTCGCCACTAAAGCAAATATCACTAACAGTTATAACCGCAGCCGTAAACATAGTAGATTGTTTCCTTATAACCAATTTGTTAATTTTAAATTATCTATATTTTTATAATGTTTTGTATTATTTGTTATTAAAGTTCCATTATTCCCAATTACAAAAGTTCTCCCTATTTTGAACAATTTCATTCACAGCTTCAATATCACTATCAGTCCATGTTCCGAAGTGATTTAAAATCCGTTGACGTTTTGATTGAACAACATCAATTGGTTTAATAAATGTAATAATGACCTCATATTTTCCTTTAAATGGAATGGGTTCAATTGGTTTAAAGTAATTCCCATCGAAAATTGCATTTATAGTTTGCATAGAATCCTCCTAATAGTAATAATTATATAATGTGCATATATCAATAAGCAACAACAGAGTAAGTAATGATACTCCAAAATTTTACTCTCTAATCATTTCTACGAAATTTAATGGTTTTAATAATACATCCGCACCATCTGGTGTTTTGCCAGTTTCAAAGATATGCTTCCAAAAATCATAGTTGTTTTTTCCAGAAAATATTGTGCTTGCCATACTTCTATCTTTCCAAAGTGGTAGTTCTATTAGATTTCTTACAAATCTTTCCAGATTTAACCATAACTGATCATCAAAAGGTGTTTGAAATAATTTGTTCTTAGCAAATATTTTTCCTGTGTTATTAAAATAGTTTTCTACAACATTTTTCAAATATTGCAACCAATTATGTATTATTTCCTCTTTACTGATTCTATAAGCAATGAGGTGCTCATCAGTTATATTTGCATCCTTTTTATCAATTAGTTTTTGTTCTATTCTTGTGACTCCAATGTCTGGATTAAATTTGCCTATATAAATGATATCAGCAATAATATTTAACAACTTTACTAATTGGTTAATTTCAAGTTCTCTTGGGTTATTTCCCTCATCAGTTTTATAACCAATGCTTGTAGTTAAAATTAGTTTAGAATCTAAAAATTGTGACAGAAAAGTTTTTTCAAATGCACTATAAGAAAGAGGTAATTCCTTAGCTTTTCCAATAAAATCAATATAGTCTTTTAACTTATTTTCGGGAGAATTCGTTATAGAATGCTTTAAACTGTCAACAATGTATTTTCGTATATTAACCCGTTCTCCCTTAAACCAATCAACTAATTGTTGTTCAGAGAAATCAAAATCATCATTACTTAAGTTGTGTTCAACTTGATATCTTTTAATACGCTCAAAATATAGAGTATTATTAAGTTGTCTCATAATAGATTTATCAAAGGCAATCTGCCTTAAAACACTTCCTGCATTAGTATTTGTTTCAGTTAAGCGATCAACATCTGGTTTAAGGAATAATCGTAATAATAGTTTTCTGTTATTTAAGAGTAATTGTGCTACTGCTTTATGTTGTCCATCAAAAATCATAACTTTATCATCTTTTATTCTAGCTAATGAAATATGTAATTGCGGATTGCCTTTAAAAAATTCTTTAACTAGTAATGATATACTATTATTAATACCTCGAGGGTTTATTAGCTGATCATGAAATAAATACTCTATAGGAAGATTAAGAAAAACAGTTTTTTCTTTTGATAAACAATCTTCAAATATCTCTGAGTAATAAACTTTATTATCATTAATATCTGGAAATGAGTAGGAAAATTTGTTATTTTCGATTTTATATTTAAAACTATAAAGAGATCCACCAAAATATTTTAGGACATCTTCAAGAGAAGCAGATTTGTTATTATCTTTATCAGATGTTTCTTTTTGTATTTTTTTTAGTGTTGCGAGTACTCGAGATATTCTCAAATCAGAGTCTTGTTTAGATTTATTGCATGAAGCGTGTGTGACTGCAAAATTTTCTTCAGAATCTTTACCTCTATTTGCTAGTGGGGTAATATGATCAATATTTGTATCGTGTAAATCTAAATCAATTATCTCACAACAAATAAAGCAATTATTACTTTGTATGTGTAACAATTTTCCTGTCAACTTATCATATTCTTGTTTTGTTAATGTTGCTAAGTATTTAGAAGCCATAACTTTTCCCTCTTTTTTTACTTGTATTAGTATGAAACCATTATCTTCTATGATTATTGCAAAGTCAATATAAAAGTAAGGTGGTTAATATTATGTTAATTATACTCATCTCCTGCGAGCTATCATTTCAATTTCGACTTTTGCGTTTTTTGGTAATGAAGCAACACCAATTGTAGTTCTGGCAGGATAGGGTTCAGAAAACTGTTTACTGTATACTTCATTCATTAAAGAAAAATCGTTCATATCTGTTAAAAAGACATTAACTTTCTGAACATCATCGGATGTTAAACTAATTTCATTTAATACGTTGAACAAATTATCAAAACACTGTTGCGTTTGAGCTTTTATATCTCCATCAACTAACTCTCCGGTGCTAATATCAACTGGAGTTTGCCCCGATAAAAAGATTAATCCATCAGAATCAACACCCTGAGAATAAGGTCCGATAGAAACAGCTTTTTTCGATAATATTTCTTTTCTTACCATGAATTAAAACTCCTTAAAAAATGGTCATTCCATCATTATTTTTTTATCACATATCTTCGTTCTTCTACTTCTATATTTCAGGGAATAAGATCGCTAAGTTATTTCGCTTACCGTAAAGTATTCTATCAATAAACACAGTATTTTCATTACTCCGATAAAAAACTATGTATTTACCACAAACTAAAAAACGATAATCAGTAACAATATTTGCTATTGAAGAAAGTGATGCTCCCATTAAAGGAAAAGCAGATAAATTATCGACACTTTTTAGAATGTTGTTAATTGTATTTAACGCAGCTTTTGGACTTGATAAATCCCGTTCAATATAATCACCTATTTCTTCTAAATCAGATATAGCTTTAGGAGAGTATTCAATTTGTGCCATTATACCTCTCCCTAAAGTACTTTTTTACATCTTTATCAGAAACATATCCACTTTCTTCTCCAGATAAACGACCCATGTCTAGTTCAAAAGCAAGAGTACGCCACGCAATTGTTTTTTCATATTCCTTATACTCCTCAATATCTAAAACAGCATAACGACCATGACCATTTTTTGTTAAAAAAACTGGTGACCCAATAGCAACATCTCGTAAGACCTCACCATAATTTCTTAAATCAGAAATTGGTTTTATATTTGGCATAATTGCACACCTCCTATTATTTTATAATATACACTAAATTCTCGTAATAAACAACGATAAATATTACTACAGATATTACGAATGTTAATGAGGTAAACTCTATACATAATATCTCACATATCTTCCAAGCAAGGTTTATCTGCTATAAACTCTGCGTGAACACCTAATTTTGAAAAATACTTACACATTGTTATACATGCAAACTTTTCTGATGAATAATGAGTACCACCAATTATATTATGAAAAACTCCCTTTTTCTATACCAATTTGCTTCATGTTGCGTGGTTTTTTATAAACTCGTCGATACTGTCAACAACATACAAAGGGCTTGTTGTGTGCAACCCTTCCCAATGTTCGATTATAAAATCAATAGCTTTGTTATTTTGTAAATAATCAAAAGCCTGTTGACCATTCATGCTTTTTTCATCCTTGTAAAACTCAAGACAGGATGCTAAAAACCATATATCACCTCTTAGTTTTGTCACGCTATTGCTCCTCCGGGTATGTGATTTTTCCGGTTGTTAACTCTTCTTCAAGCAAGTCATATAGTAGAGGATAACTGAGACGCCACACCTTTGTTTTTTCATCTTCCAAATCTTTGTATAGTTGAGAGTGGTAAAGCAAATCTGCTGCATCATTTAAGGAGAGATTACGATTTTCTATAATTAAATTCAATATACCTGGTGTTATCATTGCAATTACAGGAGAAATGTTTTTACTCACAGTTATCACCTCAAGAACTCTAATAAGAAGAAACAAAACTTTATAGTAATAAAAACAAATTTTCTTATGTTTATTTATTATATCATAAAATATTTTGTAATGCGTGGTTGTATTTCAAAAGTTCTAAACTATGTTACTTCTTTATAGTTTAACTGATACTATTACTACTCTAAACCTTCTTTTTAGTGTAAAATAGTATTAATGTGAAAAACATCAACTATTCACTAGACAATGAACATCACTGTATACTACATCAAAACACCATAAACCCTACTTACATGAACTACTCTACACGAGGACGAAATGAATTTCTTTGAACTCTTTATACTTGCAGTTGCTCTTTCGATGGATGCATTTGCTGTAGCTATATGTATCGGGTTGTCTATGCAAAAAGTATCAATAAAAAAAACATTAATTGTTGGTTTGTACTTTGGTATTTTTCAAGCAGTAATGCCTTTAATTGGGTACTTCATCACTGCGTTGTTTGCAGATAAAATTGTTGTGTATGGTTACTGGATTGCGTTTGGATTGCTTGCTATTGTCGGTGGAAAACTAATATTTGAGAGCTTCAAAAAAGAAGAATGTAAAAATGAATACACTTTAAGCATTGCTCAAATGCTGCCGCTTGCTTGTGCTACAAGTATTGACGCACTTGCGGTTGGTGCATCCTTTGCATTTATTCAAGTTAATGTAATCTCTACTGTTTTGTTAATAGGTATTACCACCTTAGTAATATCTATGTTAGGTGTAAAAATCGGAAGCATATTTGGCTCAAGACTTAAATCAAAAGCACAGCTTGTAGGCGGGATTATACTCTTATTGATAGGTTTGAGGATACTACTAGAGCATTACGGAATTATAGATTTTTAGTTATATTTAAGAAAACATTGATGCATAAAGAATATTGTCTTTGTTTTGACAATGTTTTGTAGCAGAAGATAATACCTCAGCACTTCCCACTATTTAGTTAGATCTAACGTATATCTGACTTCAACTAATGTTTTTCCTATTTCTATATCTTTGTGCGTTCCATCAAGGATAAATCCATATTTCTCATAAAAACTTCTAGCTCTGTAATTTTCTTCAAGTACCCAAACTATGACCTCTGGATAATTTGCTTGTTTTAGTTTGCTGATTGCATAATCCATAATCTGTTTTCCATAGCCTTTACCCCAATAGTTTGCTAATAAGTAAATTGCATTGATTTCACCAGCTTCTAATTTATCTTCGTTACGACATTTACTGTATACAAGCCTGCCAATCATTTTGCTATTAGCTACAGCACAAAGGTATTCGCAACCATCAGGATTGCTTATATTTTGTCTGCTTCGTTCTGTTCGTTGTTCAAGTTGCGTTGACATATTTTCAAGATATGTATCAGGAATTATGCCAGTATAGGCATCTTTCCAGCAATTTATATGAAGAACAGCATAGTTATAGGCATCTTCCGGTAAAACTTTACGAATTGTTATTTTCATTTTCGACTATACCACTTTCATCAACAAGGCGAACAGCTATAACCTAATACTTCAACACTACATCCAGTTGCCGTCCTTCTTGTTGTGCTTTTTTGTCCATGCCTGAACCTACACTCATGCCTATAACCATACCAATTGGTATTCCGATTGCAAAAAACGCCATATTGTCTAATACAAGCATACCGAACACAATTCCGATTGGTAATCCAAAGACTGACATTCCAATAGCAAGCCAGAGGTTTTGATAGTAATTCTTTGGTACGATTTTTAGTTCTTTTTCAAGAAGTTGTACAATTATATTTTGCTTTTTCTTAAAGAGTTTTCTTAACTCTTTACCGGTAGATGCAGATGAGTTTAGTTCCTCAATGTCACGGTTAATCAGCTCTACAATATTATCCGGTAATTCTCTTTTCCTTAATTCATTAAGAAGCTCTTGAAACTGCTGATAAAGATTATTCAAGTTAACATTATCAGAGATTCCGGTTTTTTCTTTTAATCCAATAATTTCCATAATTACTCCATTCTTTTCACTTATTATACTCATATAATTCCTGGTAGGTTATCTCCGGGTGGGTGTATCTTCTTCTGTTTTGGGTTGTGTTTTTGTAGTTTATTGCTTTTTGCGGACAAAATTGAATACAAGCAACGCAGTTTTCACAATGATGTTTAAACTGAGGTCTGTTATCCACAAGTTCAATATTCCTTACAGGACACACTTTTTCGCAAATTCCACAACCGTTGCAATTATCATTTACAGAGTAATCCTCATCCATAGTTGCAACTTTTTTTATGAAATTACTATTTAAAAAGCTAAATATTTTTGTAAGCCCGCTTATACGAGTGCTTTCTTTGTTTTTTATTGCATTAATAATAGGAATAAGTCTTTCGTTTGAAGCTTTTGTAATTTCATCAACATTTTCTTTCATATTATAAAGAACTACATAATTTGAGAACATTCTAAGCTTTTTACC
>JAITFR010000013.1 GCA_031281255.1 Oscillospiraceae bacterium | reverse complement strand
CGAGGTGACTGGAGTTCAGACGTGTGCTCTTCCGATCTCTCCCCGGAAGGTCCACGAGCCGGGCTAGGGCGTCGATTAGTGGAGAACGTGAGTGCTAAGTAGCTTTGTAGGCACCACGCATAAAAAGCTACCGAGCTGCATGTTGAGTGACGGTTTGCACTGCGGCAAGGGAAGGGTCTGATTCTAAAGTCCGCGTGGAGAATGCGCAGCATTCTCTATACGGCTTACGAAGTAAGACGTTATAGCCGTCTGCGCCCGGAGAGTTTTACGTTAAAATGCTTTCGGACGGGGGTTCAATTCCCCCCAACTCCACCAACCAATAACCAGCTGTAACTATATGAATAACTATAGTTACAGCTGGTTATAATACGATATTGTGTTTAGAATGCCTTACTTGACACTTATCCAAAAATCATTATATTTTAAATGATTATCGCAAACTCGAGGAGGAAATACCCATGTGGGATACATGGAAACTACGCCCTACCTCGACCC
The DNA here is from genome assembly GCA_031281255.1 of Oscillospiraceae bacterium. Taxonomy (GTDB): domain Bacteria; phylum Bacillota; class Clostridia; order Oscillospirales; family Oscillospiraceae; genus WRMH01. The sequence goes on along the minus strand of JAITFR010000013.1, from coordinate 2,187 downwards.
CAACAACTATAACCATCAAAAAGTTCATCTTTAAGTCTGGTTGCCCGCCAATTTAATAAGTTCTTGTGTTTCAATGGATTTAAACTATATGTCAAAAAACTATTCGTTCCATAAGCGAGCTTTTAAAGGTCTATTATATTCTTAATTTTCTTGTGCATTTTTTGAGAAATGTGCTATACTATCTATGATTTCTCAAATAATCAATTAAACGAAAGAGGTCGATATGAAAGAAATACTAATCGAAAGAAAAATAGCATAGGATGTATGATTATATATTCAAGTATGTTTCCTCCTATGTTTAAGCTGCAAAAGAGTTTATTTAATTTGAACAGTATCGTACAAAATAATATACTCTACAGAATATGGAGGCGACAATGATAGAAAACCAAAACGTAGAATGGAAGTCATCTTGGGATGACGAGTACCTTAAATGGATATGTGGTTATGCGAATGCACAAGGTGGTACGCTTTTTATTGGTAAAGAAGATAATACCGGCAAGGTAATCGGAATCGATAAACCGCAGTATTACCTCACAGCTATTCCCGATAAAATTACGCACACTATGGGTATTGTTGTAGATGTGAATCTTCTACATGAAGATAGCTTGCCATATCTTGAAATCATCGTCGATAAATACCCATCGTTAATAAGCTATCGAGGCAGATATCATTATCGTTCCGGGAGTACAATGAGAACGATAGAAGGTCGGGAACTAGAGCGAGCTTTACTAAAAAGTCAAGGCAGAACTTGGGATGGTATCCCTGTCCCTAAAGTATCTGAAAAAGACTTGAAACAAAATGCTATTGAACTTTTTAAAGAAAAAGCAGTCAGAAGTCAGCGACTGACCGTTGAAGATGTTACTGTTGATGATAAAGTTTTGCTTGATAATCTCCATCTGTACGATGACGAGGACAATCTTATTAGAGCGGGAGTTTTAGCATTTCACAAAAACTCCGAAAAATGGGTTTATGGCTCGTATATTAAGATAGGATACTTTGTGACCGATGCTGACCTAAGGTATCATGATGAGGTTCATGGAGCTTTAATAGAACAAATTGACAGAGTCGAGGATTTGGTTTATACGAAATATATGAAAGCTTTGATTGACTACGAAGGCATTCAGAGAGTTGAGCATTTTATGTTTCCGCGCTTAGCATTCAGAGAATTACTGTTAAATGCAGTAATTCACAAAGATTACAGTAGCTGCAATCCAATTCAAATCAGTGTCTATGAAGACAAAATATATATGTGGAATGACGGTACTATGCCGGCAGAGTTATCATCGGCAGAGAAACTTTTTGAGAAGCACTCTTCAAAACCACCTAATCCTAAACTAGCAGGTGTATTTTTCAAGAGCGGCATGATTGAAGCGTGGGGCAGAAGTTTTGATAAGATACAGGAAGAATGTCGCAAGTACAACACACCACTTCCCGAGTTTAATATCTCAGAGTCCGGGATAATGGTGCTTTGCAAACCTAATGAAAAGTATTTGGAGTTGTTAAAGGTCGGAAACATCGGTGATAGCATCGGTGATAACATCGGTGATAACATCGGTGATAACATCAGTAATAGACTCAACAATACACAAGTAAAAATTATTGATCGTATGAGATATAACCCAAAAATTAGTGCTAAATCTATCTCAAAAGATATCGAAATTGCTATGAGAAATGTTGAAGCTAATATTAGTATTCTAAAAAAAGCAGGCATTATTGAACGAAAAGGTCCAGCAAAAGGTGGATATTGGGTTGTCAGATAGGGAATTGGATGTTTGTAGTGTTTTTCTTCGTATTATTGAGATAGAAGGTGAGAAATACCTACTTGGAGTGCGGCATTCTGGTGGGGTATGGGCACTATTTCCCTGCAGTATAAATGAATCTGAACATAAAATATATTTTAAACGTAGTAAGTATATTTTGAGGAGATTGCATGAAATAAAGATCTTTGTTGAAACTTTTGAAGGTTATAAAATCGTACCACATACTAATAGCAAATAACAGAAATTAGATTAATAACATGGAAACAGCACCCTACTGCGACCCCAACTCCACCATACGCTTTAATGCCGGTTCGTAATCGCCGCAGTTGCCATACATACCGAGTGCTTCGTCCTTCATATCGAGGCACTCTAAAATTACGCCAATATTGTAGTAAGAAAGATATGAGCTTATGCCTGTCTTGTCATT
>JAITFR010000003.1 GCA_031281255.1 Oscillospiraceae bacterium | reverse complement strand
AGTGCCGCTCCACCACGAGCATCACCGTCAAGCTTTGTGAGAATAACACCGTCTATTCCAAGTGCGTTGTTAAACTCTGTCGCTGCGTTTACTGCATCTTGACCGGTCATTGCATCTATTACTAAAAGAATCTCTGTTGGGTTAACCGCTGATTTTATTTTTTTCAGCTCATCAACCAGTTCACTGTCAATGTGCAAACGTCCTGCTGTGTCGAGAATTATAAGGTCGTTACCATTTTTGTTTGCGTGTTTTATTGATGCTTTTGCTATATCAACAGGGTTAGCTTTTCCCATTTCAAACACAGGAATATCAAGCTGTCGCCCAACTGTTTTTAATTGTTCAATAGCTGCAGGCCGGTAGATGTCGCAAGCAACGAGCAGGGGACTTTTGCTGTTATTTTTACGCATATATGCTGCAAGCTTGGCACTGTTTGTTGTTTTACCTGAGCCTTGAAGTCCAATTAGCATTAATATTGTAGGTGGTTTTGATGAGATTGTGATTTTTGCGTTTTCGCTTCCCATTAGGTTTGTGAGTTCTTCGTTTACAATCTTAATTACCATCTGCGAGGGTGTAAGGCTTTCTAGAACGTCTTTTCCGAGTGAACGTTCGCTGACGGTGTTGACAAAATCCTTAACAACCTTAAATCCAACATCAGCCTCTAAGAGTGCCATTCGCACTTCTCGCATTGCTTCTTTGATATCAGGTTCTTTAAGTCGCCCTTTGCCGCGAAGCTTCTTAAACGCAGCATTTAATTTTTCCGATAAACTTTCAAAAGCCAAGGTGGTTACCTCCGAGAGTAGGGAGTAGGGAGTAGGGAGTAGGGAATAGGGAGTAGGGAGTAGGGAATAGGGGTTAGAAATTAGTGAGTAAAGTGTTTGATATATATGCTTTTCGTAAAGCGGAGCATGGATGCGGAGCGCCGCGAGAGGAACATGGATGTTCCTTTGAGCGGATAGAAAACACTAAATATTAAACCTTTATGAACGAAAAAACAAAACTAGGGTGATTTGTTAGCTATATTTCAAAATATTCTTCAACAATTTTCTTTATATTCTCATCATTTTCCATCGCTTGCTCTAATTCTTTGCGTGTTTCCAACCATTTTGTGATAATACCTGTTTTGTTTTCTATGTCTTGTAGTGTGGCTTCTGCTCTGGTGATAATGTCATATACACCTTGCCGTGATATATTTGCTTTTTCAGCGATTTCTGCAAGCGAGAAGTCTTCGTTATGGTATAAATCGAAGTATTCATGTTGTTTTTCGGTGAGTAACTCACCATAAAAATCATATAAAAGAGCCTTTTGCAACGTATTATCGGTCATATTGTACCTCAAACTATAACAAGTGTCAAGTAAAAACACTTAACACCAGCAATAATAATTCATTCAACAACAAATGTCAAGCTGATTTTCCAATAATACAACAAAAAATCACAACAAAACAAAATACTGTTTTTGTTGAAAACCCTTTGATTGCAACGAAATAACTACAAAATATATACAATATATACTACAAATTACTTAGTAAAAATAGGAATAATAAAAATTGGCGAACGATTTAGCGGAGTAAAATCAGAGACTGTTATCGAAATTGAGGAAAAGAGCGAGCACTGTTTGAGCGAAGCGAGTTTGCGAAGCTCCCGAAATGAGATTTACAGTCTCTTTTTACGCAGTGACTAGTGAGCATTTTTATTATTTCTGTTTTCACTAATCTCTACTTTCCAGTCTCAAATCACCCGCCCTCTGCGGAGGGCACCCTCTTTGCTAAAGAGGGCTTATAGCGAAACAAGTTTCGCAATACAAAAATATTTCACATTTTCTTAGAGTTTTAAAATATGTACTTCTGCCTATATACGGACGGCAGAATGCCGCCCCTACACTCAAAATAACGTAAACTTTCTACCCCCTAACCCCTATTCTCCGTCAAAAACCACAACAGCCATTGTACAAAACCACCAAAATCAAAATTAATGTGAAAATTGCATAATTATTATTGACATTTATATAGTAAATTGTATATAATCGCCCTGTGCGTTTTTTAATAGAATTACGTAAAAAAGCACCTCGCAATAGAACAAAAACAGTATTTTGAATAATTTATTAGGAGGATATCAATGAAAAAGATCTTAGCAATTGCACTCGTGTGTATTCTCGCAATGACTATTATGCCGGTGGCATCCGCATCAATCACACTCGGCACGCCTCAAGAAGCAGACGCCGGTTATGTTGTATGGGCGTCAGACGAAACAGAACCGGTGCCGGGACCTCTTCCGGTCGAAGCGTTTAAGTTGGCAACAGGTCTAGTACTACGAGTTACCAATGCCCCTGTAAACGACATATCATTTATGTTCGGTTCGCCGGCAAACTGGTGGGCACAGCAAGACTTTGCCGCAGAAGATGTATACAATGAAGAAACAGGGTTGATAACCTTACGTTTTTCTGAGCATCCGGGTTGGCCTGCATTTAGAGACGATCCTTCAGATGCTGCTAAGTTAATAGTTGCATACTGGGATGGTTTTGCAGAGCTTGGAATGACAAGTGCATGGCTTACCGGCGTTGTTATTAACGATGAAGGTGAAGTTGTTAAAGCCGGCGTTACCGTGTTTATTGGACTTGCCACCGCTGCTGTTGCAATTTCAGGCGGAGGTATATTCCTAATTGCTAAGAAGCTAAAAAAGAAGTAATTGTTGTGGATAAAAATAGAATAAAATAAGGAGTTAAAACAAATTATGAAAAAAATTGTAGCAATTTCACTGGCAATAATGTTTGTGCTTACATTATTTATATCAACATTAGCGCCAATTGAAGCAGAAGCAAATATCAGAACATTCTCACAGTTGGGTACCGGAAATTATTACACACTAGGTGAGTTTGATTGGCGTGATGATGACTTTCCTGCAAATCAAGGTATTTGGTCAGGTGAAAAAGGCGAATCGGAAACTCGTTGGAGTGAAATAAGAAATGCAAAATATCTGTTTATTCGCATAACAAATGAACCGGTTGAAGCAAGTAACGAAGAAACATTTATGATTGGCTACGTTAGTGGACCAGATTGGAATAATTGGAAAGATGTAAAGTATAAAATTGATGAAGTATGTGATGACGATGATGATTTAATTATCATTGATTTATCGGATTTAGATGGTTGGGAAGATTTTGCAGATGGAGAAGATAATGCAGATTTCTCTCCGATACAACTAGTGTTTGCATATTGGGGTGGCACTCTGGATTCACTGGGAATCACCGGTGTTTGGCTGACTGATGATGCTTCTTGGAGACCAACGTATGAGTTTGACTTGGGTAACCCGGATGATGGTTGGGGAGAGGCAGCCTTTTGGGAAGGTAATTATGGTCAAAACGAACCACGTCTTGAAGCTATGACAAATGCAACAAAGTTAATTGTGAGTATGAGTGAAGAACCTAGTGCTTCAGAAATTACACTTTTTATGAATAATGAATCTAGTGGTTGGAATAATGTTAATTTTGAAACAGATACTCATTTCACGACTAACAGTCCAGGTATATTTACAATAAACCTGGCATCTGTATCGTTTTGGTCAAAATATAGTAATTTCCAATATAAAGATGATGGAGATAATGATTGGTTACAGATTGGATTAGCAAGTTGGGGTAACAATAGTTTTGAGGATATTCTTGAATCTGCTAAAGTCATAGGCAACCTGCCCGGTGGTATGAAAGCTGCTGATGGTGGCGGTGAAAATGGCGGTGGCGAAAACGGTGGTGAAAATGGTGGTCCACCAACTCCAACACCTACAATCCCACCCGGTGGCGATGATGAGATGGAGTTTTTTGTCACACGTTATGACTTAGGGCCAATGACAGATACTAACGATGTTAGCGCTGTTGTTAACGGTTGGGTTACAGACGGTACAGACAACAAAACTACCGGTTTAAGTTCAGACACTGTGTTTAGAGCAACAGATCTTGTTCTGCAAGTAACAGAAGTAGATATTGAAGCATCAATAGCTCTTATACTGGGTGCACCGGGAGTATCTTGGTGGGCACAAGAACTTTTCATTATCGAAGATATATTTGATGAAGAAACAAACAAAATAACTATATCTCTTGTAGATCATCCAAGATGGGATGACTTTAAAAACAATGACCATGAAGATAATCACATGTTTAAACTTCTAATCGGTTATTGGGATGATAAAGTCGCAGATTTAGGCATTACAGAAGCATACCTTATTGGTAAGTTCCCTGTGCCACCACCATCTATTGATGACAATATTAAAGTAGCAGACGGTGTGGCAACAATAACTATGAGTGAGCAAGACATCGATATGTGGCTTCAATTTGGAGCGCAAAATGATGATTTGGTCATTTGGAATGTAGCAGGTTTTGAAGGTGTTACTACTGTAAGACTTCCAAACAATGCACTCACAGCATTTGCAGAAGCAGAGTTAAGCTTACGTGTTGCTATTCCATACGGAATTGTAACAATTCCGGCAAATGCACTATTATCCATAGTAAAAGAAGCAGACGGTGAGGATATTGATTTCTCAATCACTCGCCCAACAGCCGCCAGCTTACCCGAAGCACAATCAGCCAAGCTTGAAGAAGGAGATGCAATCTTTAGCATAACCTTAAAAGTGGGCGATACAAACATCACAACCTTTGACGGTTACCTTGAGTTTACAGTGCCATACACAGGAGATTTCCCTGTCAAAGCATGGCATCTTGCCGCTGATGGTACTCTTGAAGAAATGGATGTTGTTAGAACCAACTCAACAGGTACTCCACCAACTGTAACCTTTAGAGTACCACACCTTTCAGTATTTATAATTCGTCATGACGAAACAGGAACAACAGCAGATAAAAATGGCGTAGTTGTATTCCTTGGTATTGCAGGGCTTGTTGCAGCCGGTTCAGGTGCAGGCATAATAACAATCAGACGCAAACTAAAATAATATCTTAAAAACTAAAAGAGACAGTGCCTTGTTTCAAAGTACTGTCTCTCTAAGTTTAGTAAAAGAACATCTCTCTTATGAAAAACATTTTTACCAAAAGTTTTATTAATACCAAAGAACGAGTGTGGAGAAAAAAATGGCACTTACAAAAGTTGCTATTAAAATCTACTCTGGTTTTATTGGTATGTGTTTTTATAGGAACTATATTTTACATTGGTTCGCACTATTACAGCATTTTGTCACAACGACGGATAGAAAATCATATCTTAGACTTATTTGAACGTGCAAAAGAAGATTGGGATTCAAACGCTGATACTGATATTGAGGATAATGATGAAGGTTACACCAGGACTAGAACAATAAGTGACAGAGCAAGAGAGAGACAAAAACTTCTTGAAAGAGAAGCCGAAGGCAGAATAATCTATGCTGAAATCCTTGAAATAAACGATGATTTTCTTGGAATGATTTCTATTCCCGGTCTTATGTCACCGCAACCGTATGTGCATGGAAATAGAGAAGTGGACTACCTACAAACAGATTTTTACGGCAGACGAAATCGTAATGGTACAGTATATTTAAGTGAGCAAAACTGCCGTTTACTAATGGATCATAATAGTGTGTTTTATGGGCATCATTCTACTAATGGTGTGATGTTTACAAATCTTATGGCATATAAAAGTGCAGATGCTTTTAAAAGAGCACCTGTTGTTAAGCTTGATGGTCTTGTAGGTGAAAGCACATGGATAATATTTTCTGCACATATAACAGAACCATCAATGTGGTTTACATATCCTCGATATAGCAAGGATGATTTTGAAGATTTAATCATAGAAATGCAAAATCGTAGTTTGTTTGTCACTGATGTTGATGTAAACCGGGACGACCGTGTAATTACACTGGCTGTTTGTGATTATACTTATGAAAATATGCGTTTTGTAGTCCATGCCAGAAAGCTTAGACCCGGTGAAGAAGTGCCGTCAGAAGTAATTGCAACACCTAATACAGATATGACGGGGTATGAAATACCTCACTTAAAAGCACTTGTAGATGTAAATACAAATGGAATGACCATAACGCATCATCCAACAAATCCAAGATTATTTTATTATAAAGTGCGTTCAGGTGGGATAGACCGTTTTTCAGGAGATATACAACATATTCAAGGACCATTTTCTTCTATCTCGCATGGAGGGATAACAAATAATACTATTATTGCTTCTTTAATCCGTAGAATTGGTCCGGACGATGAAACATCCAGTGAGTTACTTATAGCTGTTCAAGGTTTAAATAGAGGAATTGGCATAACAATGTTTTCTGCACTAACCCCAACAAGTAACTTACGGCAAGGGGAACTATTAACACCTGAGTTTGTTGATGCGGTATATCCTGCTCTGCAAGAAACTGATAATGTAATATGGCTTTTATATAGCGTACAAAGTGAGGATAAAACTTTACTTTACAGGCAGCAAATTCACAATGAGCTGCCGTACGGAGACCCGCAACTTGTATATACAGTACAAGGTGTTGATGATGCACGTTTTGTTGGTTTTTATCATACAACTTACGGAACAATCATCGTATGGCATGAGGTTATAAACGGACTATTAAAAGCGTCGTATATCGGTGGAGAGTCTTATATTATCATAGAAAACATGCATGAATTAACACGAGTGACACTTTTTGGCATACCAACTTCTAACACTGTGAGAATTGCTCGTATGAGGCAGGGAGTAGTTGGGTTTAGTACTATAAACTTTTTCCCGCCTGATAATATTGAGCATGGTGGAGAGATTGAGGATATTAATGACCCTGATGATTTTTCAGGTGACTCGGATGATAATAATGGTGACGGTGACAATAATGGTGAAGGTGACGGTGAAAATAATGGAGTTATAGATGATAATCAACCCGATGATCCTAATAATGAAGAAACAGACGATAATGCAAGTACAGGCGAGGATTAAAGTAATAAATAATGATTGTTAAAACAAAAGAAACTAAACAAAATAAAAAGAGAGTATTATTAATTGTTGCCCTTGTTTGTTGCTCATGCATTTTTTTATCCGGTATGGGGTATTTAGGCGTTGTTTTTTATGATGTTATTTCTCAGCGACGTATTGAAAACAAAATAGGTGAAATGTTTGATTCTGTTGTTTGGGATTTTCAACCTGATGTAATTTCAGATAATACACAAAATAATAACTCTGATGATGATAGTACAACACATGTACAAATAAATCATATTGAAAACCAATGGGGGCTTGAGCGTCGTTTACTCTTAGAAAAAGAAGAATATGGCAGAGAACTTTACGCAGATATTCTTGAAATTAATCCTGATTTTCTCGGTATGATTGAGATACCCGGTCTTATACCATCTCAACCTTTTGTTCATTCCCATGATAATGAGGAATACTTAACGACAGATTTTAATGGCAATAATAATCGTAATGGAACTGTTTTTCTCGGTATGGAGCATTGTCGTTTATTTACAGATAATAATAGTGTTTTATACGGGCATTACACAAGTACCGGAGGTATGTTTTCAAAACTTGAGAGATATAAAAACGCAGAAACATTTAGAAACTCTCCTATAATAGTTCTTAATGGTTTGATAGGTGAGAGTACATGGATTGTATTTGCGGCACACGTAACTGAACCGACATTATGGTTTGCAAAACCTCGCCACGACATAGACCATTATGCTGAGTTGTTAGAAGAAATAAAAGCTCGTAGTATATTTGTAACAGATGTTGACGTTACTCCAAATGATAGAATTATCACACTTATGGTTTGTGATTATTCTTACGAAAATATGCGTTTTGTTGTTCATGCTCGTAGATTACGAGATGGTGAAACTATTCCTGAAACAATTGACGTTAGTGTAAACGAAAATCGTATGGACTTTACAGTTCCCGACCAGCAACCTTTAGAAGATGCGGTTATCCCCGGAGCATATCTGGCAATAAATCCCGGCAATGGCAGAATGTTCTTTTATCATACAAGAGCAGGTGGTATTGAGCGTTATTCCGGTGATAAAAAAGATGTTCAAGGCCCGTACATCTCACTTTCTCATTCCGGTATCACAGCAGAAACACGTATAGCAGCATTTATAAAAAACGTAAGAGAGTCTGATGATGAAGATACACGTTCATTACAGGTTGCTGTGCAAGGTGTGAACGGTGGTTTTGGGATAACAATGTTTTCAGCTCTTATGCCGGTTGGAAATCTAAGGTATGATGGTTTAATTACTCCTGAGGGGGTTGATGCTCGTTTTCCGACGTTCCAAACTGTTAATAATATCACATGGTTGTTATATAGTGTGCCACTTTCCGGTGGTAATGGTGTTGAAATATATCGTCAAAATATAAATGGTGAAGGTAGAGAGCTATTACGTACTGTTTATGGTTCGATTGATATTCATCCTTTAGGGTTTTATTATGTTGATAATGTGCCGGTTATAATTTGGTACGATGTTTCTACCGGTTGGATTTGGGGTGTAAGAAGCGGAGAAGCAGCTCAGGCTTTTGATAGCAGAGCCGGTAGAAATGCCAGTATTGTACCATTTGGTGAGATATATAATGGTGTTGTAAATGCTATGATGGAGCGTAATGGTAGAGTGGTTTTTACGGCAATAGACTTAAATACAATCCCTCGTCCCAGAGTTATTGATCCCGATGATATTTTAGACAATTTACCGGAACCCGACGATGACCTCACAGGCTTATTGATTCCGTAGGGAATAGGGAGTAGAGAACTCTTCAAGCCCTCTTTAGCAAAGAGGGTGCCGCTCGCAAGCGGCGGGTGATTTGAGACTGGAAAGTAGAGTTTAGTAAAAACAGAAATAATAAAAATGCTCACTAATCACTGCGTAAAAAGGGACTGTAAATCTCATTTCGGGAGCTCGCAAATCCGAACAGTGCTCGCTCTTATCCTCAATTTCGATAACAGTCTCTGATTTTACTCCGTTAAAGCGTTCGCCAATTTTTATTATTTCTGTTTTTACTAAGTAATCTCTAACTTTATTTATATATCAATACTTTTCAACGCTTCCGATAACCGCTCGAATCCCTCATTTGTGTCGCAAATACTGGTCATAGCGATAGCGTGATTATCATTTGCACATTCAATCTCTATTTGATATTTTGTACGCAAAATATCAGCAATATCATATCCGCTTAAATCAATATTTTTTGTTATAATTACTATTTTTCCAATATCAAAATCAAAAAACCCATCATCTTTACTTAAAATATGAAGATTTTTTAGATTTTTTATTTCTTTATAAAAAGTTGTTAACTTTTCTTCGTAATTCTTAAAAAGTTTTTCACTTTCTGCTTCCAAAAGTCGTAAACAACTATCAATTGAAGCTAAGAGTATATACGAAGGACTGCTTGTTTGCAGGATATTTAACATATACTGAACTTTTGATTTATCTATACGTTCACTGCAAATAAACAAAAGTGAGCATGATGTTAGAGCCGGTAGAGTTTTGTGTAAGCTTGTAACAACAATATCTGCTCCGAGTTTTACAACGTTTTCAGGAAAAGTTTCGGAAAAACCAAAATGAGCACCATGCGCTGCATCTACAATCAAAATGCCACCGTTATCATGCACAATTTTTGCAATAGATTCTACATCACTTACAACTCCTTCATAGGTTGGTGATGTGATGATAACAAGTTTAATTTGCGGGTCATTTTGTAATGCTGTTTTTACCGCTTTGGGATTTATACTGCAAGGTATGTTGGTATGTTCATCGTTTTTTGCAGATTTGTGATTTTCTGAGTACTGTAATTTGTTTTCAGACTTATGATTTTTCAGCGAGAAATAATCAGGTTCAATATATATAAGCTCCAGACCAAATAACTCTGCCGCATTTGGAGTTGAGCGGTGACAGCCTCTGACAGCAAGTATTTTATCACCTCGTTTTGAGGTTGCTCCAATTGCTGCAAGTATTCCAACAGTTGAGCCATTTACTAATAAAAAGGCATCTTTACTTCCATATAAACATGCTGCAAGCTCCGCAGTTTCTTTAAGAATCCCTTGCGGATTGCTTAAATCATCAAAACCATATATTTCAGTAATATCGATATTATAAGGTAACATACTTGGCAAAAAATTCGACATATTTAATGATTTGTACATTAGTTTATGACCGGGCATATGCATAGGATAAATATTACTGCAAGAATAGTTTTTTAGTTTGTCAAATATCATAGTAATATGATATACTACATTAAATTCGAAAAAATTACAAGTGAGGGGAAGTTATGCGAAAACGTTGTTATATTGTTGGTGCAGGAGAGTTTTGTGAGGACGAACTGCCAATAGAAGGAGACTACATAATTGCAGCAGATGCCGGTTACACATCACTCACAGAGCGTGGTTTTATACCAAATCTTGTCATTGGGGATTTTGATTCATTAAAACAAAAACCTGACCACCCAAATGTTATACAAGTTAGCCCGATAAAAGACGATACTGATATGATGCTTGCTGTTAAAGCTGCTTTAAATCTTGGGTATCAAGATTTTGTTATCAATGGCGGGTTAGATGGCAGATTCGACCAAGCAATAGCAAATATTCAAATTTTAGTATTTCTTACAGAACACAACGCCATAGGAACCTTGATTGGAGAGAAGAAGTTTGTTACTGCTGTTAAAGATGGCACAATTGGATTAAAACCATTAAGTGAAGATAGTGCAAAGTCAATAATTTCTATATTCAGCTACTCAGAAAAAGCTATAGGTGTCACACTAAAGGGACTAAAATATCCACTGGAAAACACAACTTTATCAAACAGTTTTCCAATTGGCGTCAGCAATGAGTTTTCAGAAGAAAAAGCAGAAATAACAGTAGAAGATGGCGTGTTATTAATAGTTATAGAAGAAGGGTGAAATTAACTTAAATGCAAGATGTTAAATCAGTAATCTTTGATTTTGACGGTACACTATTTGACTCGATGCAGGTTTGGTATCATTTTGAATCAGAGCTTTTAAGAAGTTATGGCAAAGAGCCAAAGCCGGGTCTTGCTGAAGTTTTACGTGCATTAAGTTCAATAGAAGAAGCAGAATATTTGATAAAAGAATATGGCGTTGAAAGAACTGTTGATGAAATCATTTTTGATAGAAATAGTAAGATTTTGGAAAATTACAGTCAAACTATACCACTAAAAGATGGTGCAATTGAGGTAATGGAAGCTCTTAAAGAGAGAAACATACCAATGTGTATTGCTACAGCAACAGAAAGAGTTTTAATAGCTCCTGCAGTGAAACGTCTTGGGTTGAGTAAATATATAGATAGAGTTTTTACATGTGAAGAAGTTGGCAAAAGCAAAAGTTTTCCGGATATTTTTATTGAAGCGGCTAACTTTATGGGTACAAAACCGGAAGAAACACTTGTTGTTGAAGATGCTCTATATGCGATTATTACTGCGAAAAAAGCAGGCTTTATAGTTGCAGGATTATACGACTTATCCTCAATAGATGTAAAAGATGAGATTATTGAACTCAGCGACTACTACCACGAGACACTCCATGACATGCATAGGTTGATAGAATGTAGAGAGTAGAGGTTTTGTAGGGGCGGCATTCTGCCGTCCGTGAGTAGGGAGTAGAGGACTCTTATGCCCTCTTTAGCAAAGAGGGTGCCCTTCGCAAAGGGCGGGTGATTTGAAACTTGATGTTTTGTAAGAGTTTCTCTTAATGTATTACACGCATTGCGATGCCCTCTTTAGTAAAGAGAATACCATCCACAAAGTGTACTGGGCTGTTTCGTTAATGAAATATTCTTGAAATGGAAAATAGTTATGTTATAATATTTTCATGCCGTTAAAAGATTTGGAGGAAAAGCTTTGAATATATTAATAAAAGACATTTTGACCTTATTGCCGGACGGAGAAAAAAAGCTAAAAACTGAAACACGCTCCGTCTATATTAAAAACAAAAAGATTGAATCAATAACCACTGAACCGGAAGGATTTATCGCTGATAAAACTATTCACGGTAACGGTAAAATGCTTATGCCGGGTCTTATAAATGCACACACCCATGCATCTATGACAGTGCTGAGAAACTGTGCTGATGACCTGCTTTTTGACGAGTGGTTATTTGGGCGTATCATGCCGCTTGAAGATAAACTCACAGGCGAGGATAACTATTGGGCAACAACTCTTGCAGTTATGGAAATGTTACGCACAGGCACAACCTCATATATTGATATGTATTATTTTCTTGATGATTTAGCCAGAGCGGTTGATGACACCGGTATACGTGCAGTACTTACTCGCGGGCTTATTGGAAATGCCGATGACCCCGAAGCCGGAGCTGTGCGAATTCGAGAAGCTATTGAAGCATACGAAAAATGGAAAGATCACGATCGAATCAGCTTTATGCTTGCACCGCACGCACCGTATACATGCGATGATGTTTTTCAACGTGAAGTTGCTGCAGAAGCAAGAAATCTTGGGCTTGCTATAAACACACATATTTCTGAAGGACTTGTAGAAATTGATACAATTCGTGATAAATATGGTTGTACATCAACAGAATTGATGGATAAAACAGGACTCCTGACAAATCGAACTGTTGCAGCTCATTGTGTCCAACTCACTGATAATGATATAAGAATAATGGCTGAACGTGGTGTAACCATTGTCACAAATCCTGTCAGCAACTTAAAGCTTGCAAATGGAGTAGCACCAATTCCGAAAATGCTCAAAGCAGGAATAAATATTGCACTTGGTACAGACGGAGCGGCAAGTAATAATACATTAAATATGTTCAGGGAGTTAACAATGCTCTCAATCATACATAAAGGTATAAACCATGATGCTCTTGCTGTCACAGCCGAACAAGCAGTACTTATAGCAACCAAAGGCGGAGCAAAAGCAATGGGTCGAAATGACCTTGGTGAAATTGCAGTTGGTAACACAGCAGATTTAATAATTCTAAATCTAAACACACCAAATATGCAGCCAATCAACAATCCAATATCAGCTCTTGCATACTCAACCAACGGTAGTGAGGTTGAAACAGTTATTATTGGTGGTAAAATACTAATGGAAAACAAAGAGTTTACAACTATAGACGAAAAAAAGGTCTATCATGAAGTATCTAAAATATGCGAAAGGATAGGAACAAGATGAAAGTAAATGGAAGCACAGCGAGAAAAGGACCTATTGCAGTCCAAAAAGGAGAAAAACCAAAAGCATCAGTAACAGGAGCAGTTATACACGAAAGTCAAGTAAGAAATAAAGCTCTGGCACCATCAGGAGAAAGAAAAATTGCATGGGCATGGAGAAATATGCCACTTTTGCAATCAATCAAAAAGGATTTTGAAAAGAAAAAACCATTTACCGGATTGAATATAACTTTGGCAATTCATATGGAAGCAAAAACTGCATGTCTTTGCCGCACCCTTGCTGCGGGCGGAGCAAATATGTTTGCTGCCGGTTGCAATCCGTTATCAACCCAAGATGATGTTGCGGCAGCACTTGCAGTTGGTACAGAGGGTGCACCACCAATTCATATCTATGCATGGCATAACTGCACAAAAGAAGAGTACGAAGAGCAAATGACAAAAGCACTGGAATCAGGACCAAATATCATCATTGATGATGGTGGAGATTTAATCAATATAATGCATACTAAACTAAAGCACTTACTGCCCGGAGTAATGGGTGGATGCGAAGAAACAACAACAGGTATTATGCGTTTATTCTCAATGGCTGCCGACAAATCGTTAAAGTTCCCAATGGTAGCTGTAAATGATGCACAATGTAAATATCTGTTTGATAACAGATATGGCACAGGTCAGTCAGTATGGGATGGTATAAACAGAACAACAAATCTGGTTGTTGCAGGAAAAGATGTTGTTATAGCCGGCTACGGTTGGTGTGGTAAAGGTATAGCAATGCGTGCAAAAGGGTTTGGTGCAAGAGTTATCATCACAGAAATTGATCCTGTTAAAGCACTTGAAGCAATGATGGATGGTTTTGAAGTTATGCCGATGGACGATGCAGCAGAGCTTGGTGATCTTTTCATCACAGCAACAGGTTGTACAGGAGTTATCACCGAAAAACATTTTGATAAACTTAAAGATGGTGCAATCATGTGTAATGCAGGTCACTTTAATGTTGAGGTAGATGTTGACTGGCTTGATAAAAACACCAAAAGTGCCGAGCATAAACCAAATATCATGGGTTATACATTAAAGAATGGCAGAAAAGTATTCGTAATTGCAGAAGGTCGTCTCGTTAATCTTGCATCAGGTGATGGACACCCTGTAGAAATCATGGATATGAGCTTTGCGATTCAAGCACTATCGGCAGAGTTCCTTGTAGCTAACCACAAGGTTCTTGAACCCGGTGTTATTGCAGTTCCAATAGAAATTGACCAAGATGTAGCGTTTAAAAAGCTTGCAGCTTGTGGTCTGTCAATTGATGAACTAACTCCCGAACAAGCAAAATACCTCCATAGCTGGGACTTGGAGTAAATTCAATAAAACGCCAGTGCGGTATGTGGACGAGCAATCGCCTGAAAAAGTTTTAAATAATATTTAGACTTTAAAAGGAGATTTGACATGAAAAAAATTGCAATGTCCCTTACCGTACTTTTTATTTTAAGCATTTCCCTTGCTGTTTTTGTCGGTTGTGACAATAGTGGCAATGAGGAAAAAACAATTATCCTCGCAACTACCACCAGCACCTATGACTCAGGATTACTTGACTACATTTTACCGGCATTTACAGAAGAAACCGGCATAGATGTGCAGGTTATCTCTGTAGGAACTGGTGCGGCAATCCAACTTGGGCGTGATGGTGAAGCAGATGTTGTACTTGTACACGACCGTGTGCAGGAAGATGCATTTGTAGCTGACGGTTTCGCAGAAACACGTTATGATGTAATGTATAATGACTTTGTTGTAGTTGGCCCAAGTGACGGAGAAATAAACCACAATATCAATGTTGGTAATACATTTACATCAATATTTGATAATGAACTAACGTTCATTTCCAGAGGTGATAATTCAGGTACCCATAGTAGAGAGCTGCTATTATGGAACAATCTTAGTCTGAACCCTGCGGATAATCCAAATTACTTAGAAGCAGGACAAGGCATGGGAGCAACCATTGGAATGACGGCAGAGATGGAGGGATATACCCTTTCTGACAGAGCCACATGGTTATCTTATGCAAGCAAAGGTGATTTGATTATTGTTTGCGAAAATGACCCGACACTGTTAAACCCATACGGTGTAATGGTGGTATCATCAACTCTACGTCCAAATAATTCAAAACAATTCGTTGATTGGCTCAGAGGCTCAAAAGCACAAAGCTTAATTGCAGAGTTTGGCGTAGAAGAGTTTGGCGAACCACTCTTCTTCCCCGATGCATAAAGTCAATGGGAATATTTGATCGGGAAACTATAGGAATAATCGTGCTGACATTGCAGATGACATTACTGTCAACTGCAATGTCATGCGTGATTGGAATACCACTAGGACTATTGCTTGATAAAGCCAGATTTCCGGGCAAACGAATTGTTGTGCTGATAAACCGTACACTTATGGCAGCACCACCTGTGGTTATCGGGCTTGTGGTGTATTTAATACTAATGCGAAACGGTCCGCTTGGATTTCTCGGGTGGTTGTTTACATTTGAGGCAATGGTGCTTGCACAAACAATTTTGATAACACCTATAATATGCGGCATTGTATATACAGCATCTCAGAGAAGCGCAAGCAATATTAGAGCATTTGCAATTACAATGGGAGCAAGCAGACTACAAACACAATTTCTCCTTATAAAAGAGCTTAGTAACGAGATCTATTTTGCTGCGATAGTAGGCTTTGGACGTGCTATGAGCGAGGTTGGAGCAATTATGATTGTAGGTGGTAACATTCGTTATCACACACGAGTAATGACAACCACTATAGCACTTCTTCGCAACAGAGGAGAGATAAACCAGGCAATATTTCTTGGAGCTGTGCTTATGATAATTGCGTTGATAATACAAGTTATTGGTGGATTTCTAAAAAGAAGAGAAGAACGAACAGATGAAAATATCTAATATAAAAAAAGAATATGATAAGTTTGCTCTAAATATAAAAAGTTTAGAAATTACAAATAGTGTTCAAAACACCATTGTAGGTGCAACATCCTGCTGTCCGAATAATGAACAACATAACATATATGGAATCATCGGGGCAAATGGCTGTGGCAAAACAACTTTAATGAAAATTATGGCAGGAATTATAAAACCTGACAGAGGAACTATAGATAACGAAGGTCTAACAAGCCGTGATATTACCATGATTTTTAGAAAACCATATCTTCTACACGATACTGTGTTAAAAAACTTACTCTATCCCTTAAAGATAAGAAATATTAAACCGGATAATAACGAAATCGAAATGTTACTTAATATGGCAGGATTAGAAAACTTAACAAACAAATACGCCCTGACTTTATCAGGAGGTGAACAACAAAAATTAGCTATGATAAGAGCTTTTATATTTAAACCGAAATTAGCTTTTATTGACGAAGGGTTTTCAAATATGGACATTGAAAGTGTTGCATTGTTTGAACAGTATATACAAAAAACAAAAGATACAACATGGGTTTTAATCTCACATCAAATTAGTGCAATAAAACGTATTTGTACTAATATATTTTTCATGAGTAAAGGAGAAATAAAAGCAAAAGGAGAAACAATTGAGCTACTTAACAATCCACAAATAAAAGAGCTTAAAGAATACTTGCAATATATGTAAAAGTAAAGTATATTATATATTCTATTTGCTATACATAATATTTGCAAAAAAGTGGAGGGATAAACAATGAGCGTTAGAAAAAGAATCTTTATCCCAATGATAGCATTATCTTTAATTAGCTGTGTTGCATTGATAGTAGCAGCAAAACTTATATATGACAGTGGAATCAATCTCCTGTTTTTGGTTATTGGTATTGGAATATCAATAATCACACTAGGTATATGTTTGTTTTTTGCCAGATATACAACAACAAAAATAGAAACTCAAGTAAATAAGCTAACAGAAGCACGAGATAATCTTTTGTTAACTATGGACACAATGATAATGGTCACAGAGATTGAATCTGACAAAATCATGTACATGAACGAAAGATTTATGAATGAATTAAGGTTATCAAAAGATGATATAGGGAAAACATGCTGGAAAGTTATTGTACCAAATTCAACAGAACGTTGTAGTTATTGTCCAAAAATATTTTTAAAAGAGAACTCTGTTAAATCTGTATCATGGGAGCATAAAAATCCTAATACAAAAAGAACGTATAGAATCATAAGCAGATACATAGATTGGGCAGATGGAGTTAGAGTTTTTATTGAGCAATGCTTTGATATGACAGAAGAAAAAGAAATGCTTAAAGCAGTTGAAAAAGCACGTGATGAGGCTATGGACGCAAACAATGCAAAAACAAAGTTTTTAGCAAATATGAGCCATGAGATAAGAACACCAATGAACTCAATAATAGGGTTTAGTGAGCTTGCATTAGATGAAAAAGGAATACCGGTCAAAACTGAAGAACATTTGGAAAATATTCTAAACAGTGCAGAATCTTTGCTTGAGATAATTGATAATGTTCTTGATATATCAAAAATTGAAGCAGGTAATGAATCACTTGTAAAAACTCCTCTAGCCATTAGTGGAAATGTATGTGATGTAGCACAAGAAAGCCATGATAATGAGGTTATCGAAAGACCACAGTTCACCGGTGAGGTTTTAATTTTTGAAGATAATGCTTTAAATCAGCAAGTGCTAAGTGAGCATTTAAGCAAAGTTGGGTTATCAGTGCAAATTGCAGAAAACGGCAAAATCGGAGTTGATATAATCAAGCAGAGATTAGCTGATGGTACTCCTATGTTTGACCTTATATTTATGGATATTCGTATGCCTGTTATGGACGGTGTTGAAGCCACAGTTGCGATTTTGAGAATGGGTGTAAAAGTACCAATAATTGCTTTAACAGCAAATATAATGTCTTCATCTTTACAGTTATATAAAGAAAATGGAATTACAGAAACACTTGGCAAACCGTTTAAAGCACAAGACTTATGGAAATGCCTAAAAAAATATTTAGCTGTGGTTGATTATAATAGTATCAGTAAAGACGAGTTTACAGACGAAGACACAGAAATGATTGAAAAAATGCAACGCTTTTTTGTACGCAATAATCAAACAACATATGATGATATAAAAATTGCTTTAAATGCTAAAGATTTTAAAAAAGCACATATGTTAATTCACTCACTAAAAAGTAACGCAGGATATATTAATGAAACTCGTTTACAAAAAACAGCAGCAGAAGCAGAAGCTTTACTAGCAGAAGATACACCAAAACCAATTGATAATCATATGAAGATTATCAAAGTTGAGCTTTATAAAATCTTAAAAAGATTCTCCGGTTTACTTGAAGATAAACCGGAAGATGAAACCGCAGAAAAAATCAGTGATGATGAAGTAACAGAAATATTTAATGAACTTGAGGTTTTATTAAGAAATAGAGATACTGAAAGCTTTAAGTTCTTAACAAAACTAAAGGGTATTCCAAACACCAAAACATTGATTTCTCAAATTGAGTCATACAATTTTAAGGATGCATTGGAAACCCTTAGTAAGTTAAATACTGATATTACCTGATAAAGTTTGAAACCATTGCTTCGACAATCTCAGGGAAGAACCACTCAACTTCGTGTCTGTTCATGAGTGCAAAGGCTTCATTATTTGTTGTTACACGTATACCGTTATCCCACCAGATACAAGGTATACCAACTTCGGCTGCTCTTGCTGTGTAGTAATCTGTCCAAGCCACACGGTCAGGAACGTTGCCGTCTTCACCACTTTTGTTCAAAAAGCCCATTTCACCCATAACAACTGCTGTACCCTGTGAAATAAATGTGCTGTTCAAACGATCGAATAACTGGTTGATATCATTAGTATCATTAGAGTTATCCGGGTCAAAGGTATTTCTGGTGCTTCTGGTATTTAGAACCAAATCATACGGTGTGTAAGCGTGAACAGAAACCATTACTCTGTTATCACGTCTTGGAACCCACATATCATTTATCGCTACAGAATCAGCACTTGCGGCATGAGTCGGAATCATCAAAAAGCGATGTTCATTGTTGTAACCTGTTGCTCTGACTGTGTTTATAAAAGCCATATTCCAGGCGTTAATAACACCACGAGCTGTTGGAGTTCCACCGGTCCACTCATAACGTGTACCTTTCAAACGAGGTTCATTCATAGATTCGAAGATGAGTCTTTCACCATATCCGGCAAAACGTGAAGCAACCTGATGCCATAATGCAACAAGCATATGTTCAGCTTCTATATTTTCCGGATCCGGAAACTGCCAATCATCATGGTGTGTGTTGATGATAACAAACATACCTAAATCGTATGCCCAGTCAACTATTTCCTGGACACGGTCAATTATTTGATCATCTATGATATAGTCAGGTTCTGGCCCGATAAAATGTTGCCATGTCACTGGTATACGTAAGGTAGAAAAACCCGAATCTGCGAGTAACTGTATCATTTCTTGTGATGTGATCGGATTACCCCAAGATACTTCCTGTGTCAGAATAGACTTTGGTGCTGTGCGAGACACAACAGCATCTAAAGTGTTACCAAGATTCCAACCGGCACCCATTAGATGTGTTACATCCAGTGCACTAAGTTCCATGTTAAACTCTGCAATATAATCAGGGGTTGGTACAGGTGCAAGATTTGGTGGTATTACTTCATTAGGATCGGGTGTTTGTGATGGAGTAGTTATTATTGTGCTTCCATTGTTATCATTAGGATCGGGTGACTCGTCACCTTCGTCCGAAGACGAAGGTGAACAAGCTGTTATTCCGAATATCACAAATGAAAAGAGTATGGAAATTATTAAATATTTTTTCATCATTCAAAGTAATTGTCCAGTGCGTCTTGGAATACAAGACTATATGTTTCTGCGTACTGTGCTGGTGTCATTACAGCCGGACCGGTAGTGTTTTCAATCATTGAATCTAATGACGGTCCAAAACCAAGAGACATCATAAGTTCAAAGCCGTTTCGACCAACAACATCTATATAGATGTCAATATTTGCTTGAGAAATCATGTGGTTTTCAAACCATAATAAATCGTCACGATACTCAAGGTCACCATCAAACCAGTTTGTTAAATCATACATAACATCAAAGACTTGACGAGCATCTTGAATATATCTTGGTATAAAGTAGTACTTATTTGTTAATGCATTAAATGTTTTCATTGTATCAGCAGTACTACGAGGACCTACAGGATAAGGTACCATTCCAACATCAAACGGTGCCGGTTGACCTGCCAGCAGATCACTCCATTGTTGATTAATCCACGGCACTGCAATCCAGAAACCACTAAGTCCTTCTCTGAACAGGTTATTGTTGATATCCCAATCATCCGGATTCCATGGACGTGCAGACTTATCAACATTATATAATACGTTGATAAAATCTAATACTTCGAGTGTCTCCGGTGATGTTAGATGCTGAATCGGACCCGGTGCAAATGATGCATCGTTTGAAAACAGCATTCCCTCAAGGAAATTTGTCCAAAAACCACTATATCCATAGATATTTTGTGCCGGATTGGTTAAAACACGGCAATATTCACGAAACTTATCCCATGTCCATTCACCGCGATACCAAAGAGTTTGCGGGTCTTCGAGACTATGTAATTGAATCAACTCACGGTTGTAACCTAACATATACATATCGACATTAAAAGCAGAGGGTGCAAAGAAATAATGATTTTCCATTCCCGGTATCAGTAATGTTTCCATAACAATATTTTGTCCGGCAGGTGCAAAAACATCATGTGTGCTGTCAAGTCCCATGCTTTCAAGCGACTGTGCCATGTTATTAAGAACAGGAGACAAACCGAATTGTGGTTCAACCCAATATACATCAGCATCAGGAATACCACTCATGATAGAAATAGGAATGTTTTCAATTATTCCATCCCATGTCATGTTAACAAACTCAATAAATACATTATATTTTTCTTCTACATAACGTACTCTATCGAGTGCCATCTGTGCAGTTTCAGGGTCTGAAATACTTGGGTTATCATAAATGCTGGTGTGTGTAGAATCATAATACGTATCATAGAATGTACCAATGATTATATGACGTCTACCATCCGGTAATAGACGAATGACATCGTTACCTTTTTCGGGAAGGTCATAGTCGGGTGGTGCAAATGTTGGCGGGCCGTCGTACTCTTCTTCAGTTGCTTCCTCGCAAGCTGCTAACATGATGAGCATAAAAGATACAGCTAATATTAAAGCTAATATATGTTTTAATTTCATTATTTAATCTCCTTTAATTATGAATGTTGGGCTAATACATCATCATCGACCATCAGATAAACTCTTATAAATTCGAAAGCCGATCCTTCCCAGTTTCCGAGGTAAATCTTAAATGCATAATCCTCTTCTGTAACAATTTTTGGATCGAAACCAATATCAGACCATAGGACATTTATTCCACCGATTTCATCATCCCAAAAGTCGATTAATTCAATTTGTACCCAAGACCAATCCCAATGGCCATGAAGAGCAATTTCGAATGATTCGGGTTTCTCTGCAAGCTCAACAACCAAACCAAATGATGCATTAACAATATACCAGGGTAAAATATCTCTTGTTTCACCATCTACACCGGGTGTAACATATTGAAACCAACCAAATTCATCCGGTAATGGTAAATCCCAACCTGCGAGAACCGGAGCTTCACCATAACCTTCCGGAGCTGACCAAAGAGACTCAGTATTTAGCTCAATAGCTACATTGTTTTCATTAAAGAATGTCATGTTTTTGATGTATAAAACTGCAGGAGTTTCACCTCTGTCTGCCGGCCCGTTAACAAGCCACGCAAACTCAAGCAGATTTTTACTATCCTCTGAGAAATATGAGTTTTCATCAAGTGTAAAAACAGCAGGATTAGGATTGCGTGTTTTAAGATAAATCTGCCAGTTTGATTCACCGGTAATTACAAGCCCATCATTATAAGTAATGAATCTGCCTGATACTGCACTAAAGTTTCCGTCAGGATATTGTGCATAGACATCAAAAATGATGGTACGTACATTAACAGCGTCACTGCCAAGTAAACCATCAACATTTATACCTAAGCGTACATTTTTCCCATCTGGTGCAGTTAACCTAAGTGCCGGTTCATCGTCGAGAGTTGCGAGTTCCATCTTTGAGTCAGGGTCTGTTCCCGGAGTTCCGACATTTAACATAAGAAAATCAATGTTCCCATCGGCAAAGTCTACGGTGTAAGTTGCATCAGGGTCATAATCAATTACATTATCGTCGGGTTTGTCGCCATCGCATGCTACTAACACAAAAGCCAGTACCATACAGAGAACTATGCTGAGTAATAGTTTTCGTTTCATTTTCATCATCCTTTCATTTTTTTTACGCTTTTTATATTATATCATATATTCAAGGAATAGGGAATAGGGAATAGGGAGTAGGGGGTGTTAGTGGGAGACGTTACCCGACGATTCCGCTTCTCTCAATGCCCTCGATTAGATACTTCTGTAGAAGGACATAGATTAGCAAGAGTGGGAGAATCATCAGCACCACAGCGGCATAGACATAAAGCGTTGTAATTGAAGGGTCACGTATTTGGTCAAGATTTGAAATTGTTGCTTGCAAAGAAGCGATTCTTCTACTGAGAAGAATATTATCACTTACATTAAATAATCTACCAAGAAAGTTATCATTATACTGCCAGACAATTGAAAATATTGCTACAGTTATAATCGCAGGAGAAGCATTTGGCAGCATGATTTGCGTAAAGGTTCGTACATTACCTGCTCCATCAATTATAGCAGCTTCCTCAATTTCTCTTGGTAAACCCCTGAAAAACTGTGTAAAAATAAATATATACAACCCCGAACGTAACCCAACACCAAACAATGTCATAATTATCACAGGCCAAGGCGAACCAAGTAAGTTTGTACTACCCCCGGTGAATATACTAAATATCCACAGAGGGTCAAAGCTCTGGAAGGTAGTATACAAAGGATACATGATTGCATGAGCGGGTAAAACTATTGTGATGATAACACAAGCAAATAAAACACGCTTCGTCGGGAAATTAAACCTTGCAAAACCATAACCTGCCATCGAACAAATCACAAGTTGAATAAAAGTTATACCAATAACATACATCATCATGTTTTTTAGAACATTCCAATAATCCATACGAAGTATTGTAAGCTCATAACGCTCTAGTGTTGGGTGCTGCGGAATTATATATACAACCGGACTATATCTGTCCTCAGTGGAGAAAAACGAGTTTGCTACAATCCCAATAAGAGGGCTAAGAATTACATAAGCAATCCCTACAACTATGATTGTACGAAACAGAGCAAACAGCCATCCTTTAACCTTTCGCTCTAAATGACCACGCGCACTATCAAGCTTTGGGTCATTTTTCCATGTATTCAATTTTTCATTCAACTTCGCCATAAACATTTTCCTTTATAATAGGGATTAGAAAGTAGAGAGTAGAGAGTAGGAATTAGAACTCCATGCCCTCTTTAGTAAAGAGGGTGGCTCCGCAGAGCCGGGTGATTTGTTATGTATAATAGAATGTTCTTCTGCCGAGTATCAACGCAACGACTCCAAGAATTACAAGCACCAACGCAGCACTAACTATGCTAAACACTGCACCCAAACCATAATTATAGTCTGAGAAAATTGTGGAGTAAGCAAGCGTTACAACAGGGCTGGTTACAAACGAGTCAATTATTGTATACACAACATTTGTTAAAATAAGCGGTGAAACCATCGGGAAAGTAATAAGCCAAAACGCCTCATAAGATGTTGCACCCTCAACCTTTGCAGCCTCATAAACAGATGGAGGAATTGACTGCAAAGCAGCAAGGAAGATAACAATTTGAACACCGGATGCTATAACAATAGTGTTGATACGATGCACAGCATCCACAATAAAGCCCAATAAACTGTCCGGTATTGCCATATCACCAAACATATTTAAATAATATTGAATATTAACGTTTAGATTTGAACCTAGAGTAGTCATAACCTCAGCAGATGCAGGGGATATTCCGCCAATCATCATTGCACGGGCTGAATCGAGTGCATCAGCTATTGCAGGAGCTCCAAGTATAACAGGCAGGAAAAATATTGCACGAACAAGTGTTCGCCCTCTGAACTTCTGGTTTATAAATAACGCCATAAACAATGAGAAAAAGATGATAAGCGGCACATCAATTAACATAAATAATACTGATGTTCCCATTGTTTCTGAAAATGTGGGATGTACAGTAAATGCGTAGATGTCATTTTCAAAACTGTTCCATGACATTGACATTCCGGAGACTCCGGCAACAGTAACTTCAGAGAAGCTCATGCGGAATGTAGTTATCAAGCTAAGTGCAATAAACCAAACAAAACCAATAACAAATGGCAATACAAATATCATGCCTACAATTGATTTTTTTCCGGACAATGATAATCTAAATCTTCGTTTATTGTTTTCTGCTAGTGTCATACCCGACATATTTTGCTCCCTACTCTCTACTTTCTAGTAACAAATCACCCGCCGTCTGCGGACGGCACCCTCTTTACTAAAGAGGGCATAAGAGTCCTCTACTTTCTACTCTCTACTCTCTACTTTCTACTTTCTGCTCTCTCGTCATTATTAATTATTAATTTACTATATAGCCTCCGGATGGTACAATCTTGCCGTCATATTCTAAGTCGTTGTTTGTGCGGTTTATTACAATCACGATACCGTTTGAATATGTTACCAATCTTAAACCATTGCTTAAAATCTCGTGTTCAACCATTTGCTCACCGATTACAAGGCTTAAAACATCATTAACCTCGTGATAAACACGAGCTGCCATCTCATTCCAGTTAAAAAATCTTGTGCTATACTTCCAGTTTAGACCGGTATACTTCATATCGCTTGCACTTTCGTACGAAAATGTAAAGTGTGGTGATGCACCGTATTCAACCAATCGTAAAATCACGTCACGTTCGTCCGATGTGTCAGATAAATTGATAGGTGAACCTGCATACTCAATTTTACCAAATACTATCATCTGATAAAATGGAATCTCATCATCTACGACATAAAGAGCATTGTGAGAAAGTGGCATATTGATTAAATCATCAGCAAACCTTAGAGAGTATATATTTCCACCGGAGACCATTATTGGTTTTCCCTGGTCGTGGATTCGCTCAAATGCGTAAAGTACAACATCCTTAGCTTCCTCACGATGGATCACACCAGTACGTCTGCGGTCGGAAGCGAGAACCTCACCCATATCACGTAAAGAGATACCGGTCACATCATAACGATCTATGGCTTTGATAAAGCTCTCAGTATAACGCATGAGAAATCTTGGACTTATTATATTGTATAAAACTTCCAAGTAACCAGATGAAAATGTATTGTACAATGTGATTGGATTCACCATTCCAAATGCTGCAATCATTCCACCACCATAATAACGAGATGATTCTAGATTATAGCGATACCTGCGAGTACTCCAGGGAGTTGTCAGTAAAGTAGTATCAGAGTAGAGCTTGCCATCTTTTTCTTCTACTGCTCTTGCAAGAGATTCAAGTTCTCTTGTATTTCCAAGCTGTCTGACCGGACGGATTTTATCAGGTACATCATGGTAATAACCCCGGTTAAACCATCCTTGATAGTTTATTACCTGCCTTGTAACACCACGTTCAGCCATATCCTCAGATATTTCTGCTGCTTGTTTGTAAGTTGTCATTGGTACCTGCCCCATGTATTGTATACCTGCAAAAAACTTTTGACTCATGACACTACCTATGATGTCCATATAAAACGGTATATCATTTGCTTGTATTGGTTCATTATGTAACATTCCATTTTCGATAAGCTGTTCTCTTGCGCTTTTTGCCATTGCGGAGTAACCATTTTCTTCAAGGAATGAATAACGTACAGCAAGATTTATCATTGGTAAATCACGCTCAACAATTGGTAATACAGCTTCGTTTCCTGTCATACCAAACATAGCTAGCGACATACTTCCTCTGAGTGTAAACCCGGGATATATATAGTTGTATGAGTTTACTTTACCGGATATTCCTGCTGTTATATAACACTGCGATTCACCGTCTTCTACATATCCTAAAATTGTGCGATTTTCTGCATTAATTCCGAAAAACGGTATACGAATATCTTGAATTATTCCAAGTGTGAGATAATCACTAAGCAGAGGGTCTTCGCCATAAATATACTGCATGTATTCATCTGCGTAGGTTTTGCCGTTGTTAAAATGTATAAGTGAACCGGAGCCATTTGGTACTACAAGATATCCGATTTCGTCTGTACTACCTGCACCAAATGCTCTAAAAAACTGTATTGTTGCAATTCGACCGCTTGCATACTCACGAACACCTCTTGTGTTAATACTAGCTACAATGCTGTTACCATCAAGCTTTACATCAAGAGGTACAACAAAGTGGAGTGGTATTACATCTTCAACTCCTGATGCCGCCATATCGTAAGCAAAATCTGCCGCTGTATATCCAACGGATTCAAATAGTTCATTCATTTCACGCAAAGTTGCTGCTCCTGTACGAGCGGAGCTTATAAGCTCCATAAAACCGGGAGCAATTGTGGACTCCACATAACGCAGCATATTTCTTGTATATGCTCGTGTACCACGCACAGGTTCAAGAAACATTTCGAGTCTTTCAAGTGAGATAAATATCGGTACAATCCCTGTAGGGCTGGATATATCACCCATTGTATATACAATTCGTACGCCATTTTCGATACCTTCTAATTTAACCTGTCCGTCACCCATATCAACAGAGTGGTCAAAACTGTTCATTCGAGCAGGTATACGTGTTGCCGTAAAGTATTCAATGGTAACTTGTGATTGTAATAAGCTTATGTTTAAATCAGAAGCAAGGGGATCATTTTGCATATCAGGATGCACTGCATAAGTAATATTTAAAGTACGTCTGTCGAAAATTGCAATATTTCCGGTTTCTTCATCAATATACAGACGTAGATATTCGTTTTCGGCAACACATATATACCCGGGAACATCAACAGTACCAACATCAATATATGTAAAATCAAAGCTTTCCACAAACGGATCACTATCAGCAACAATACTTAGATGACCGTTGTGCAGACGATACTTAAACAGTAGATACCCTTGATATCCACCAACTACCAGCACAACAATTGCCAACGTTATTAAAAATATTTTTGTTGATAATTTCATACTTTATCCTTTTTATTCATTTCGAGTAATTTTTTCTGCATTTTTCGCTAGTTCGCTCAATTCTAAGCACATACGCGAAAAATCATAAAAAACAACTCTCAATGATATAATACAACATTAAAACCTAAATATTAGTTCTGTATAAATACTGTAGAAAAATCCGTAGATTTGATTTAAAACATCAAGCATCAGTAAGCTTATAAAGATAAGTATCAATATTGTTATAAACGTAAGCACAAGTGTAATGATTGTTTTTAACAGAGTATAATTGTGCACAGTCATTACACCGATGAGAAGCAGAAACGCTGTCCACCCAATTCCAAAACCTAAAATGATATGATAAAATGCGGCTTCTTCAAGTGAAACAAAACGGCTGAAAATAGTTGCAGGTCCGATTATAAGTGCAATTGGTAACATTGCGTACCCTGCAACAGTGATAATATCACGAACACGTCCTTCACCCTCCATAAGACAGGTGACCGCCCAGTTACCAACGCAGAACAATCCAAGAAGCAATACAAATGCACTCATTTCCTGTACACCGTCAATAGTACGGGGGTTAACTTCATTTACAATAAAACCTGCAAAAATACGGTTGATTGTAAATAAAGCGGACATTATAAAAACGCAAATAACAGCAAGTGGAATACTACCTTTATCCCTGTAGCGTATTTCATAAAATGAATCAATAGGACGGTACAAAACACCAAAGAAATATCCTATACACTCACGAGAAAAATATTTACGCAATCATTCCACCTCCCGTCACATCATCATCAA
>JAITFR010000197.1 GCA_031281255.1 Oscillospiraceae bacterium | reverse complement strand
CAAGTGGCCATGCAACTTGTGATAGCACCTTTGCACTCGGTGGACGGTTTACCATTATAGTTAACTTTTCTTCCAATGCATCAGTTGTTATCCCCTGCTTGTATATCTTCGCTACTTTTTTATCACTACCGCCTAGTATGCGATATATTTCACCTTCACCACCATCACTTAATAATGTTGAATCAAGTTGATACTTTGTTCCATTTAAACCTGTTACTGTCATAGTTTTCCTTCTTTCCTCGTTGTTTACTTTATGATATTTCTAACTCAAAAACCCATAATGCACTGTTATATCGTGTGTTTATAAAATATGAACCCTTGAAGATTTGTTGACATTGTTGTTTGGCAACTTTTAATACATTATTTACTGGATTTAATCCATCTCTTACGTTTAATAGCTTGAATTGAATTATTCGTTCCCCGTTTCGTATTTTATTGTTAATTAGTTGAGCAAGCTCATTTGATTTAGCTACGGCTAGTCCTTTGCTGCTATAATAATCCATTGGTTCTGGTGATATAATCGGTAGTTTTGTATTAGTGGAGTGATCTTTAATGATTTCATCGTTACCTATCAAAAAATAATCATAACGATTTCTGTTGTGTTTTAAAGTTAAATCAAATGTAACATCTAAGTGATACCAATTATTATTAACCTCAACAATATTCCACGCATGAGCTTCACTTTTACTTTGACCAATTGAAGGATCTGTAGCAAGTCCGGTAATTACTGCACTATTAATTGCTAACCCATCAAATGCTAACTTCACGTACTTAGCAATCCCCTCGCACACAGCGGTCTTTTTTACTGCAACACTTAGAGCTGTATGGGATATATCCATGAATGTGTTATCATAAACTACACTATCTAAAATTTGGTCATGTACAAATTGCACTTTTTCATAAATGTTTTTATTTTTTGTTGGATTAATGAATGTACTAAGTGATATCTCTAATAATGCTTTGTATTGTTTTGTTTCTGCTGTTGAATACTTATAATTTGGTCTAAATACAATATTTTGCTTGTATAAATCCTTTGTGAACCGATATGAATCAACATAAAAAATATCAGCATTATCAAGTAATAAACTTTCGAAAATGATGTTTAGCACATTTACATGTATACCAGTTAGTTTTACTTCATTCTTGAAGGATCGTATTGTTTTTTCAATTATTTCATATACATTCTTTTGTGATTGATTTAGTTTTTCGTAATGGTAACGGTATTCTTTGTTTGTTTTATTCATCGTTATTATCTGCACAATTCACTTCACCTTTAAATAAGTGAGGATATGCTAATCTTTTCCATTCTTCATCATGTTTACGTTTTAATTCTACCCAGTTAGGCTCTTCGTAATATTCATCAGCTTGCAAGTTTGGAGTAATAGCTGTGTTTATTAATACAACAACCGTTTTATCGTCATTCACTTGTTCATCTGGAATATTTTTGATGAAATCTTCTATCCGTGTTTTTACTGCATCCTCACCGACTTCATCTATGCACAAGCTCTTATTATCCATAAAAAATTGTGCAAGATTTACATGTATGCTTACTTTTTCGTTTTTAATCAGAAATGGAAATAATGGCTCTAACATTCCATCAGTTGCTAAAAAAACACTGCACACTTTTTTCTCAAACACACCAAATTCCCATTTATCTTGAAAAAACAATGGAAATACACGATTATCTTCATCTCTTTGCTGTTCGGTAACTTTTTCATAAGCACCATCAACAGTCAAAGCGACAATTCCGCTGTCACCAGAGTGTCCATAATACAAAGTGTCGTTTATGAGAACAGCTAAACTTATTGTTGTATCATATTGTTCTATTGGGTTCTCTTGGTTTTCAGCTTCGTTTTCTATTGCTTTCAAGGCTTTTGAAAATGAAGTTTTTATACTGTCTATTATTACATCTGTTGAACTTTCTTGGTTTACATTTTCTTTACAATATGTTGTTGACAAATCTGCTGCTAATCGGGATGCAACATCAGAATGTTCTGCGCTACCGAGTCCATCAGCAACTGCAGCAATTACCATATCATCACTAAGCTTAATAATTGAATGAGCATCTTGACAGACGATATTATTCTTCAGATGATATGTACCATCCATTGTGATTCCATACGCATATATCATTTATCATACTCCTACTAATCCCAATCTGTATCTACAACTACATTACCAGCTAATTTTTCTGCTTTTGGTTTTTCCCCCGGTGAGCTTTGAGAAACAGAGCGCATACTTTTGTTTACCCAGTCGAAAAAGCTTGTAAAATCTAAACCAATTAGTTTTATAACTTTTTCTCCACTAAGCTCATGTAGAATTTTTGAATTATACCCTTCAACACCTAACGAACGGAAACTTAATTTTCCTTCATCTTCCATAGTTCTTATTCTTTGAGCAACATCACTTATGTCATCATCACTATCCGGCTCACCATCAGTTATCATAATCACCCACGGTTTATATGGT
Source organism: Oscillospiraceae bacterium (assembly GCA_031281255.1). Taxonomy (GTDB): domain Bacteria; phylum Bacillota; class Clostridia; order Oscillospirales; family Oscillospiraceae; genus WRMH01. Next base: position 6,278 of record JAITFR010000197.1, on the reverse strand, counting down.
TCAGAGCCTGAACGACGATAAAATCTTGAACGCTCATCCACCATGTCCAAAGCACGATTGATAGCTGGTGACATCATTGTTGTACCAGTTGTTTCTAAATTCAATTCATCCATGTATTCAACAGGTACAAACTCTTGAACCACACTGTAGTTGCTATTAAATTCAATAATAGCAACATCTAATATATCTCTCGTTTGTTTGTTTTCACAAACTTCAGCTTTGAATCTGTTTAAGCCTTCATTGAGACTACGGATAGGTTCACCAGTCATAGATCCTGACGTATCAAGTAAGAAGACTAATGCCATGTGTGATTCGCTCGCATTAATAATTGCTGGTACCTCTGTGAAACTCTTTTGTTCTAAACTTTCCATTTTTATTTTCCTCCATAAATGATTTTTATAATTTCAGGAACGAAAAATACCGTGTACATTTAGCATACAGTGGAAGAACCGAAGGTTCTTTCCAAGGCTTCCGTTAGGAAGGCTTTACATACACAGCACATATTTTGCCACACTGCCGATATGAAGTTCTTGCAGATTAACAAGAATAAGCATATAATAAACGGCATGGTATTGCATTATGCAATTGTGTACATAGTGTCTTTATGTATACAGGGCGGGGAGTGCTTGTAACACTTCTCGCCTGCCGCCAAAGCGGTTTAATAACCACTTCGACTAGGCACTTTTCGTCCCTATTTAGTATTATACAAATTTTTAAAATAAAGTGCAAGTATTTTATCGTTATTGTGATGAAAAATGGAAATATTCTGTATGTTAATAGGTTAAAAATTGAGATATAATAATATCGAAACTAGATTTGTAGTACGCAATGTCGGAGGAGTATATGAAATTCGGAAAAGAGAATGAAAAGCTAGAGTTTAAGAAAACAACTGCTGAGCAAAAAGAAGCAGTTAATTCAATAGCTGCTATACTCAACAAGCATGGTTATGGAGATTTATACTTTGGTATAAGTAGTGACGGCACAGTGTTAGGTCAAATGATTTCAGAGAAAACCTTACGTGAAATTAGCCAAGTTATTTCAAATCATCTTGAACCAAAAATATATCCAAAGATAACAGAAGTCAATATAGATGATAAAACGTGTATTCATGTTGAGTTCTCTGGTGATAATGCTCCTTATTTAGCTTTTGGACGTCCATATATCCGAGTAGCTAATGAAGATAAGCAAATGTCATCTGCTGAATTTGAGGACTATATACTTCGCAAGAATACCAACAAAACTTCTTGGGACAGTGCTTTATCTGATAAAACTTCCAGTGTAATTAAGACCATACTATTAAAAGATTATGTTAAACGCGCAAATCAAGCAGGTAGAATTAGCTTCAATTACACGAGTAAAGATGATGTGTTGTTACGATTAGATATGATAAATGATGGGAAATTAAGGAATGCTACCGCTGTGTTGTTTTCAGGAGTACCACATTTAGATATACAAATGGCAGTTTTTGCAACAGATGAACGTATAACTTTTATCGATATGAAGCGTGACACAGGCAGTGTTCCATACATGGTAGAAGCTGCTGAAAAATACATACGAACTAATATCCGATGGCGTGTTGTATTAGATGGCTCAATCAAGCGTAAAGAAATACCCGAAATCCCAATGGATGCTGTACGTGAAGCTCTTGTTAATTCTTTTTGTCACAGAGATTATACATCTTCGCAGAATAATGAAGTTACAATATTCAGTAACCGTATTGAAATATATAATCCCGGTGTGTTTCCGGAAGGTCTAACACCGCAAGATTTTATTAATGGTACAGAGCGTTCAGTTAAACGAAATCCATTGCTAGCTGAGTTTATGTATTATGTTAAAGATATTGAAAGTTTTGGAACCGGTCTAAAAAGAATCTCTGATGTGTGTGCCGAAGCAGGGGTTAAGGTTGAATTTCAATTATTAAAACTAGGCTTTTCTGTTGTGTTTTATCGCTCTGACTCTTCTGTTTCTATAAATGAAAATGTCGGTGACAATGTCGGTGACAGCGTCGGTGACAACGTCGGTGACAGCGTCGGTGACAGCATCGATAACATCATTAATGAAAATCTTATTATTAACGATACACAAAAGCAAATTATAGCAATATTGAGAAATAATCCAAAAGCCAGTGCAGCAAAAGTTGCGTCTGAAATAGGTATTACTATTAGAAGTGTTGAAAGAAACATTAAAATTCTTAAAGATTTTAAAGTAATTGAACGTGAGGGTTCTGCTTTTGGTGGTCGCTGGGTGGTAGTATGAGCGGAATTTGTATCGAATGATGCTTTTTGCGGAGCGTTTTTCTGATGTTGAGATTTTGCCGACGCTGTCGGCAAAATTGAGTTGGTCACATATTATAGAATTGCTTCCGCTTAAATCAAAGGAAGCACAGCTTTTTTACGCCGAGGATGTTACTCAACATAATCTTGGTGTTCATGAACTACGCCGTCAAATTTCACGCAAGACATTTGAGCGCAGAGAAATAGCGAACACAGGATTAAAAAAAGACTTGTTGCGATTGAATTGAAGCTCGGTAGATTTAAAGCGGCTTATAAAGGACAGATGGAGCTTTATCTCAAATGGCTTGACCGCAACGAACGTCAGCCTGGTGAAGAAGCACCGATTGGTTTGATATTATGTGCAACCGCAAGCCGTGAAAAAATTGAAATGCTTGAACTTGATAAGTCTGGTATCGCCGTTGCAGAATATTGGACAGAGATGCCGCCGAAAGTGGAATTTGAACGTAAGATTCGTGAAATTCTTGCTGAAGCAAGAGAACGTTTAGACCGCCGTAAATTGCTAACAGATAGCAATATCCAACGTGATATTGAATATTTCTATGAGCCAAAAGACGATGAATAAAAGAGGTAAAATAAATTCACATGAGATGGTCTGTGATTCTGTCTGTGTCAAAATGATGTTGTTCTTAGGGTTGGGAGCAATATTGGGCATTATGTCTTTTTCTATTCCTATGTGAGCGTTTGTGTCATGTATAATCTTATCATATCTATAAACCTTTTGTTGAATTGTCAATGGTAGGTGACACTAACCCGAAAAAACATATGCATCTGATATTTTACTTTCCGAATATCCATTAAATTTCGCGTCATTATCTTGGTCATGTTCAAGATAATTGGAAATCTTATCTGCAAACTCATATAACACCTTTACACGGCCTTGTAGTGCTAATGAATCCACGTTATAATCCCTATCAAACTAAATTAGGTGATCCTCGCATATTTAATGCACCTACATTTAAGAGAGAGAAACAGCCTCGAAAGTCTGCATTACTCTCCCTTAGTGACTGATTTTATCGTTGTCCGCCAATAGTCTAGACCCGTAGTCTAGAAAGTCTATCAAGTTTTATCGCTGCTTGCCAGCTACCCGACACCCAAAGTTCGGAAAGAATTTCGGATTCTTAATGGTGTCAGCCCACCAAGTCCTGCCACATCCAATTTTAAACAATTTGAATATTGATATCAAGAGGAATTTTATACATATGTAATTTTGTTAGGTTTGTGTAGAGCATGCTGGTGTACCTCTTGTTTTTGTTATACACAAAATTACTCATTTCGTAAAAGCTTTAAATTTCATATTTTGTATTTGTATATTTGGTTTGTATAATGCATTTAATTATGCTACAATCGTTTTAAGTTCATTTATGATGAAAAGGTTTGAATTAGCAATAGTTTAATCGTACCGGAGGATAAAAATGATTCAACAGATTGATAATCAAGAGGTGCTTACCGCTCGCCAAGCTATGCAAAAGTATGATAAAAAATATATTGGATTTTTTGTTGTGAAACAAAACATGCGAAATCCTGACTTTGAAGAAGGTCATGTTATTTTTCTTGCAGATTCTTATATTGAAGGTTTAGATGAAAGTATGGATTCAGATGACAACATTGGTGTGTTGAGAGGTTATGACGTTAACGAACCAGCAGAGGTTGGGGGTCTTGAAGTGGTATGGAGATAATTGCGCTTGACAATAAAGGACTCGCTAATATTCCTATATACATAAAACCAAAAGAGAAGCATATACCACGACGTACTTATTTTAAGCTTGACACAGGAGCTAGTATAACAACTATAAGTAAAAATATGTTAAATTCATTGGGTTACTGCGATGATTGGATTAAGAGTAATTCCACAAATGGTCCAATAAAAGAGATATCAAGTGCTGGCAGAGGATATGAACTAGCTTATTGTGTTATTTTGCCGTATTCAACAATCTTAGGTAAGGTTCTTAATAACTGGCCTTTTTATATTAGACCAGAAGATGACAGAGATTATCGCAATCTATTGGGTGTAGATATTTTATCCAACTTTAAGTTTACATTCTGTTACAATACAGGTTATGTTAATATAGAAGCAATAAATGACCCTTATATCAACTTTCCAATGCTTCCTCACCAAAAAATTGATGAACTGGATATAAATAACTAACTTTTTTATTAACAAATCTTAAGTTTTATTCTAAACTTTTTTCTTGTTACATCAACACATTCCAACTATTTAGTCATCACCCCAATAGGTACGACATTAACTCCGTCAGGTCGCCTGTAAGCAAATCCGTTGCCGGTAATCACTGTACTAGTAAAAACCTAAGAAGTTAATCGACCTTTATAACAAGAGGAATAATTCTGTATGAACACTGAAAATAAAACAAGTATTATAACCGTTTATCACGGAACCACCTCATTAATTGATACTATAGATGTGACAAAAGGAAAACCATACAAAGATTTTGGTCGAGGATTTTATGTAACAGAGGATTATAATCACGCAAAAAATCTTGCAATTAGAAATAAACGACTTGAACAAAGTTATGGTAAACAAGACTATGTGTCGTATGTATACACATATTCATTTGATTTAAACAAAGCACGTGATTATAAATTACTTGAATTTGATATCGCAGATGTTGATTGGATGCGTTTTGTGTTAGCTAATCGTAATGCTTATGATAAAAAACATGATTATGATATTATCATTGGACCAACTGCCAATGACGATACATCAATTGTTCTAAAATCATATTTTAACGGACTGTATGGTGATATAGATAGTGAAAAAGCATTAAAACTAGCTCTGGATATGATTGAAGCAGAAAACCTACCGGAGCAGATATATTTTGGTTCAAATCAAGCTACATCATGTTTAACTCAGAAAGGTGCTGCTAAGCGAGTATGAAAAATAATAATGTTATTATAACTGCTGATATAACTCGTATTACAACTGATTACGCAAAAAAAATGAACATTACTGAAGACGAAGCAATGATTCAGTTTCTGGGTTCCGCAACTTATAGAGCATTGATAGATAAAGAAACAGGATTGTGTTATGAAATGTATGAAGCAATATATGAAATGTTCCTAAAGGAGATGCAAGTTCAATGAATTATAAACAAATAATTGACCCCATTGTTTTTTTGCAAGCTCATTTTGCGATATTATTCATGGAACGCCACGGATTACAACCAAAAGAGTTTCTCGAATTACAGAAAGAAAAAGACATATTAGGTTTTTTACGTCTTGGATACCAACCATTTCACCTCACAGGTGACGAAGGTGTATTAGAAGAATTGGATGCTTACGTATTCAGCACCCCCCTCACTCACCAAAAACAATCCTCCTAAACACATCGCCGCGTTCTGCAAAGTTAGTAAAATCCCCATAGCTTGCAGAAGCCGGTGACAATAAACACGCTGTCTCGGGCGGTGTGGTTTTTTGTGCTGTTTCGGTTGCTTTATATAAGTCTTTACAATAAATTATAACTGAATCTTTTGATTGTTTTTCCAGTGTTTCATAGATTCGTTTGCCGGACTCATACATACAAATAATGTTAGGAACACAGCTTTCTACTAAAAAATCTACAAGCTTATCATAGTTGATTCCTCTCTCCATTCCACCGAGCAAAATCGTATGTAAGTTTGGTATGCTTTTTATCGCATTTATTGTTGACTCGGCTGTGGTTGAAATTGAATCATCATAATAATCAACATCATTCTTTTTTCCAATAAACTCCAGTCTATGTCTAAGCGGAATATATGATTGTAATGCAGAAATAAAGTTTTGCTCATTAATATCAAAGGTTTTTGCGATTTCGTACACAAACGCACAGTTTATCAGATTATGCTCACCAACTAAACGAATACCAACCACTTCATCTAATGAACTAAAAGGTAAAATATCTGTATTTACAATAACTACTTTTGAAACTGCCTCTCCATAAGCCGGTTTTACGCTTTTTTCACAGTATAAAATATCTGTTGGTTGCTGATG
>JAITFR010000208.1 GCA_031281255.1 Oscillospiraceae bacterium | reverse complement strand
ACAGTAACAGTCGCATTTTTACCCATTAGCATAATTGCAACAGGCTTTCCCACAACAAGACTACGACCAATTACAACTGCACGCTTACCGGTGCAATTTATATTATAGAAATCTAATATTTCAATACAAGCCTTTGCAGTACATGGTGCAAACCCTGTATCACTGTCTGAAAACACACCTGCGAGTGAACCGTCGGTTATACCGTCAATATCCTTCTCGGGATTTAAAGCCAAACGTATTCTTTCATCGTTTAAATGCTTTGGCAGAGGTCTAAAAATCAATACTCCATGTACATTGCTATCGTTATTTAAAGTATTTATCTCGTTTATAACAGTTTCTTCATCAACATCAAGAGGTAAAACAACTTGTAGATTTGCAACACCAACTGTTTCTGCACGTTTAATAACAGCTTTCTCATAAGAGATTTGATCAGAAACCTCACCAACACGCACAGTCGCAATTGTTGGAATTATACCCTTATTTCTTAGCTCTTTTACTTGTGAAATCATTTTGCTATTTAATGCCTCAACTACATCTGCACCTTTTAGTATTTTCGCCATCTTGCACCTCCTATTGTTAGTTGCTAAATTGTTTGTTTATGTAAAATTTAAAACTGCCATTTATCCAAATACCAATTCCTGTTCGGATAACCAAATCTGTACACGACTTTGGATTATACGAGCAGTGTCGTCCGCTGTTCTGTTGCCTGCAACAAATGAAGCGAAATCTGCCATGATAATCTCCATTAGCTCAGAGTTGAATCTCCCTCTTGCCCTGCCTGATTCCACAATGCTTCGAAGCAATGAAGCTGTTTCCGCTCTAAGAGCATATATACTGACTTCATTACCTCCAAACTCAAATCGAAAACGAGGAACAATTACGCTGTTTCCGTGTTCGTCAATTTCTGTGAGTTCTTCCATTTCCTCTGCAATCATTTTATCATACAAATCGATTCGTATTGGGAAATTGTCATCAATATGTGCAGTCGGTAGCAAAAACTCACGCAGAAAATCCCATGCAAAATCAGCATGGTCACTTGCGGCATTTATTCCCATTTGGATTCTTGTATCAAGCATGTGTGCTCCGCCGTCCGATGTAGGCATTCCGAGTACCACAAGTTCATCGCCAAGTAACTCTGAATACATTTGAAAATACTCTACATTTCTCAGCCATGTTATGTCAAATAGCATATTTCCTTTATACAACTCCTCAATTGACCAAACAGCTTCTCCGTATGACGAAGACGAAGGTAAACGTTTCGCAATTTCCAGTGTTTGTATAAAAGCCTCACTATGGAAGTTTGCCGTGTATGTGTCCCAGTTGGTTAATTCAGAACCTGCGAATATTATCATAGTTTGCAGGAAACTTTCACTATTAACCCACTGGTTAAAAAGATAAGGCTTGTTAAGGTTGGCTTCAATCAACTCCCGCATTGTAGCCACAGTCCATGATTCAACATGTCTCATCATTTGTCGTGTGCTAATAATAGTTTCGACTGTAAATCTGTTTGACATCAAAGGTAAAGTTCCATTCAGATTTTCAAGTGTTAAGAGCACATTTGGGAAAAAGTCGTCTCTGTTCAATTCAGGGTCAACATCGATAAATGGATAAAGGTCAACCAACAACCCTCTTGCCGCAATTGTTCTTATATCTCCCATCTCACCTGCGTACAGAATGTCGGGGCCTTTACCTGTAATCAAATCAACGTGTAAACGTTTAAGATCATTTTGATATGATTGCCAATTGGACATGTAGTCCACGACCCGAATGATATGTGTTCGGCTTTGCATGTTAAAATCAACTACAGCCAGGAGCATATCACGATCTATTCCCATTCCTCCTAAGGTAATTACTGTTCGTTCCGCAAACTCCGCTCTTGATAAGGGGTTGAATGTCCTAAGTTCTGTTATCAGCTCGCTATCACTACTCCAACCGTTGCTTAACATGGCATAACGACCATCGGAAAACATCGCTACATATTCATTTTCTATAATAACCAAATTGGACTCCACCCAGCTAATCAAAACCACTGCTACATTTTTGTCCATTAGGTACCCATAAAGATGTGTTTGAGTAGATAAAAGAAAGTCAAAAGGTGTTTCATCGCTTACACTGTGTAGTTTAAAACCGGTGCCGATATCTTCCCGGAGTGGAAAAGAGTCTCCCCAGCTTTGTGAATCAAAATCTATTTCTCGAAATACCGCATAATCAAACCCCACATCATAAACTATTACACGACCGTTTTTTAACGAGACGATATTTTTTTCACCAAAAAAACCGTCAAAACTTAATTCATTTACTACACCGGTTTTTGCATTTAATAAGTATATTGAATTAGAACGGTCGGAAGAAACACTTATTGCTATATTACCGTCACTTAAAATAGCTGCTCCGTATATATTAAACCTATCCGATCCGGGTGGTGATATATTTCCAAACTCGTATCTGAAAAGCTCAGTACCGCTAATATCAAACTCTGCATAAAATAGACTGCGTAATACTCCTTCCCCAGTCCACTCTTCTTGGTGTTCAATTATTGCAATATTTCCGTCTTCCGTGATTATTAAACTTATTAACTGTGATGCTCTTACCCTTATCGAAACTCTCTGTTCGTCGCTCCCATCGGGATTGATGTTTATAACCAAAGTCTGACTAGGGATGATTGCGCTACTGCCCCAGTAATAGATCCTATCGTTATGTATCAACATACCCGTTGCCATCGTTATATCGGAGCTAATTTCTATATTGTCGGGTATAAAGACATAGTTCTCGTAGTCATAATAATTGGATGGGTCAATTGATACCGATCCGTTATTTCCATTTTCTCCGTTCTGTTGGTTTTCATCACCATTCTTATTGGTGCTGCAAGCGGCAACAATAAACATTACAACTAAAATTAAGAAAAAAGAGATTACTTTTTTCATGTCAATGAATATCTCCATATCCGAACTTCTTTTGGCGGAGAAGGAGGGATTTGAACCCTCGCACGCTTTCACACGCCTACTCCCTTAGCAGGGGAGCCCCTTACAGCCACTTGGGTACTTCTCCTTGTGTTGCTCTTATACTACTCA
>JAITFR010000117.1 GCA_031281255.1 Oscillospiraceae bacterium | reverse complement strand
GATAATATTTATGGAAAAAAGCGTGGAAGTGGTGCAATTATCTGTTTAGCAAAAGAATGTTTACCACTAAAAGATAATGTGTGGACTCTACCGGCGAGTTTGATATAAACAAGAGCCATATTAGTCACGTCCATCACTCTATAAAATCCTCAACATTAAACAATAACTATTAATCAAAGTTGGAATTGTAGTTGTTTAACTCTGTGTGTTTGCTTATGTTCATTCAAGTCACTGTTAAGAAATCTGTTGATTTCAAGTTTGTTATAGATTTTACTTAATACGACATGACCATAGTTTTTGCGATTAACTGCTCCTCTATTTTTCTACTTCGGAAGATATGTGTACTCGATACATGTTTGCAAACAAAGAAATAATTCTGCGTTCAGACAAATACGTTCAGACAAATATGTCTTGATGTATTAAGCATAATGAGATATAATTGAAAAAGTATAGTTGGCGAGGTGCAGAAAATGGCTACAAGCTATAATAAGCTATATAAAATTCTGATAGATAAAGGCATGAAGAAAGGAGACCTATGCAAAGTTTCTGGTGTAAGCAAAGCTTCAGTGGCAAAACTTGGTATCGGGCAGAGTGTGAGCGTTAGCCTGTTTGAAAAAATATACCACGCCCTTGATTGTGATTATGGCAATATTATGGAGTATGTGCCGGATACAAATAATAAATGATACACAAAAAACACTCATAAATTGAAGTATAAAACGAAAAACCAAAGAGGTGGTATATAATGCCATACACAGTTGATGATATATTTCGTGACAGCGACACAAAACACGCTTTGCATCTGTTTGCACCAAACAAGATTGCAGAGATTGAAGTGGCAATCTTTGATAAAGGCGGAAAGCCGTACATAAAATGCTTAGGAAGTGACCGTGACCGTCCGGCAAAACCGGAGGAAATCGTGCGCCAACTTTGGATTAAGTACATTATCGAAGAGCTTCATTACCCCAAAGATCGCATTCAGATCGAAAAACCTGTGTGGTTCGGTTCGGGTGTTAGTGACAAGGCAGCCGATATTGTCATACGACATAAAGACGACGAAAATCCGTATATCATTTTCGAGGTGAAAAAGCCTAAACGCAAAGATGGTATACAACAACTCAAGTCTTACTGTAACGCCGATGGTGCACCAGTCGGCGTTTGGAGCAATGGCGGTGAAAAAATTATTTATCACCGTGAGGAGCCTAATATATTCATAAGCATTGACTCTATACCAACAGTAGACCAAACACTCCAAGATATTATTGGCGAACAATGGACTATTGATAAATTGATAGCAGAAAACAGATTAGTAAAAGAAAACCTCACGTTTAAAAGCATAATCCTTGACCTTGAAAACTTGGTTCTTGCTAACGCAAAGGGAATTGACGACAGCTTTGACGAAATATTCAAGCTCATATATGCAAAATTATATGATGAATGGGCGGCTGTTAATATTAGAGCGCGTAATCGAAAAATTCAATTTCGTATATATGGCGAGAGTACAAGCGAATTGAAAACAAAAATAACTGGGTTGCTCCGTGATGCTGCGAGAAAATGGGAGGGCATATTTAAGCACGATGAAAACATTGTGTTGTCGGATAATCACTTATATGTTTGCGTTTCATTTTTACAAGGTATAAAACTGTTCAACTCAAACCTCGTTGTAATTGATGAAGCATTTGAATATCTCGTGACAGAGATTGCAAAAGGCAAAAAGGGGCAATATTTTACGCCGAGATATGTTATAGATATGTGCGTCAAAATGATGAACCCAAAAATTAACGAGTATATTATTGACCCTGCTTGCGGTTCGGCAGGTTTTACCGTTCACACTATTTTCTACGTTGCGAGAGGGGAGTTCACAGCAGAAGGTCTGCCGCGCGAAATTGTAGATTACGCCGGACAATACGTTTATGGCATTGATTCCAGTCCGCGTTCAGTCAAAATCTCAAAAGCAATAAATCTTATTGCGGGTGACGGCAAAACCAACATATACGAACTCAATTCTCTTGAATCTGACAAATGGGACGAAACAGGCAGAACAGGGTTTAGAAACAGGCTTTTACGTATTGATGACCCCACTAAAAACGATGAAAACCAAAAGCTGTTCCGACAATTCAACTTTGATTTGGTACTAACAAACCCACCCTTTGCAGGTAATATCAATGAAAAAGACATACTCAAACAGTATAAACTAGCAGAAAAAAATGGCAAAACCGTTGCTAAGATGGGACGCGATATACTTTTTATTGAAAAATGCCTGAATCTGCTCCGTCCTGGTGGTCGTATGGCTATTGTTCTTCCGCAAGGCAGGCTTAACAACTCAAGTGATTTACCCATACGGAATTTTATTTTTGATAAAGCACGATTACTTGCCGTCGTTGGTTTGGACGTAAACACTTTCAAACCGCATACAGGCACAAAAACGAGCGTGTTATTTTTGCAAAAATATACAGAAAATGAGCTTGCTGATATTTCCGAAGCCGTAGCTAAACACGCAGATGAATGGGATAACTATTGGGAAAAAGAATTACATCCTCTTATGGAAGCGGAGGCGTTAACCGAAGATGAAATCCCAGATTTAGTCAAAGTTGAACTTTCTGTAATGTTCGACGATACTGTAAGCGACAGCGATAAACAAGATGAAGATACTGATATTGAGGAAGAAAAAGATATTGAAACCTTAAAAACGCTTATCAAAGATATGGAAAATGATATAGCGGCAAAAGGCATTCGTTTCAAGGGTCGTGCTGAAGTGTTGCGTGTTCTTGCGGAGAGAAAGAAAGAATTTGCAGCGCTTGAACTCACAACGCAGGTTGTGTGGATTTTGAATGATGCTAAATCAGTTGAGAGCATAAAAAATAATTGGTTGCTAAAACGCGCTGCCGAAGAACTCGACTACCCAATATTTTTTGCTGTTAGCCAAAAACCTGGCAAAGATAGCAGCGGCGGGCAGGTTTATATTTTAGATGCTGATACTGGCAGACCCATACTTGACGACCACGGACATAGAATTATCGACCACGATTGTAACGAGATTGCCGATGCCTTCATCGAGTTTGCAAAAGCTCAAGACTTCGACTTTTGGGGGGAGGATTGAGCAATATGGCTGTAATAAAAGTAACTCCTTATGCAATGCTCGACTCCGAAAACCGTTGTGATGCCGAGCATATCGCGGCTCCGATATTGATAGCAAAGAATTATCATTATGGGTGTGATGTTATTGATTGCATACAATATGGCACGTCGAAGCAACTTAATGAACATGGAAAAGGATACTCGGTATTACGACTCAACGAGTTTGAGCAGATGTTTATTAAATCACCTGAAAAGCATTGCTCTTTAATAACAGAGGGCATATACCAACAGTTGCGTCTGAAAAAAGGAGACGTGCTTGTATGTCGCACAAATGGCAATCCCCGTCTTGTCGGGAAGACAGCCGTTGTCATGGAGGACACAGAATGCGCTTACGCTTCGTATGTCTTTAAGGTGCGCCCAAACAAGCTCATATCCCCACAAGTGTTAACGGTTTATTTGAATAGCAGGTATGGCAGAAGCGAAATTGAACGTCATCAAATGATTAGCATACAGACCAATTTCAGCCCTGAACGCTTCAAAAAATGTCGTATTCCACATTTTTCTGAGATTTTTCAAGAGGTTATAAACAAACTTGTTGACCAAGCGTATTCAAACTTAAAAAATTCAAAATCACTTTATATTGACACAGAAAAATATCTTCTTGACGTGCTTGGCATGGGTGACTTTGTTCTGTCTACAAACAAATTTTCGATTAGAGGATTGGCGGATAGCTTTTATTTGAGTAATCGCATTGATGCACAATATTATTTGCAAAAACATGAAGAAATATTAGCACAAATTGGAAAACACAAACATAAAAAATTAGGACAATATGTAAATAATTATTCTACTGGATTTGCGTACAGTAGCAAAGATTATATCGAAGATGGAGCATATGCTCTTATACGCATAAATAACATTGTAGATTCACAGTTAGATATATCAAATGCAGCTATGTTGTCAAAAAATACTGCATTGCAAAGTAAAAAAGATATTATTAATATTGGAGATGTCTTGGTATCAATGTCCGGCACTATTGGGGATTCATGTTGTGTCACAGACGATGTTACAGCTGTTGTAAATCAACGGATTTTGAGAATTACACCAAAAGATATAGATGGAAATATGCTGTCACTAATTCTAAATTCAATTATTGGAAAAATACAATTTGAAAGAATTGGAACAGGGGGCGTTCAGACAAATATTTCATATTTTGATATGAGAAAAATAATTATACCTATTTTAGATAGCAATGTTCAATCACAAATCACCGCCAATATTCAACATATATATGTACTCCGCCGTCAATCGAAACAGTTGCTTGAAGCAGCAAAACGAGCGGTGGAGATTGCGATTGAGGACAGCGAGGACGCAGTAATGGCGTGGTTGAGCGAACAACATAAGGAGGGTGTGAAATGAGTAATGTTATGATTTTCAATAACAGCAGACCAGAAATAGGATTGTACACCCGTCCAGCAACATTGGGAGCTGAACACTCTCTCGTGGAGCAGTTCATTGACTACTACTGTTACACGTTTATCCGAAATAATAAAAAAACAAAATTGGCTGTATTCGTAGAACCGCGCATTGAATCGGGATTCCCAGACGTTGTTTTCGCTTCATACCTCCCGTCCATCACGGATAATTGGTCGGATAAGCGCGAAGCGTTAGATGTATATGATTTGAAGTTGTTATCATATCTTTGCAGCTCTAACAATGCACTTGGAGTGAAGATAATTACCAAGCTCGGATTTTCTGAAAAGCAGACCATAACCTCTCTCGAAAAACTAATGGATGCTAAATTGGTTACATATCGTGACCGCAGTTGGCGTGTACGCGAATTACGTGATGTTTTCAGCCTGACAAAGTTAATTGCGGTGGAAGCAAAGCTAAACGATATAAGTAAGGTTGTTGAGCAATCACACCTTAATACTTGGTTTGCCTCACAGTCTTATGCACTGACTAACTCCACTAATCCACAGAGTGAAACGGTTAGAACTTTTACAAGGTATGGCATCGGCTTGTATTGTAAAGGCTCACACTTCCGAAAAATAATTGATGCGAAATCGTATAGCCTGCCGTCGAGTTATCTTTCATTCCAGTTCAACGAGTGGATAGGCAAGATCATCGCACATAAAGGAGGAATATGTAATGCGTGATTTTGATTCGTTAAAATTGACTCTTACAGACGTAACACAGATTGCTCGTGGAGGTCAAAAAGTAGTATATGGTGCAGTCCACCCGACACATGGGAGTATTGTTTTCAAACTGTTTTTCAAAACAGATGCCCGCTCACAGCGCGAAATAAACATCATCGAAAATCTTAGCTTCGACTGTATTCCAGTCATTTATGAAACGGGGAATATCGTTTACGAAGAAACAGACACGCTATATATAATTGAGCAGAGAGTAAGCGGAGTAGAACTGCGTAAACGGATTGAAAGAAACGAACGATTTACTTTGAAAGAAGCAGTTGATTTTTTAGAGCAGGGTTTATCGTTCATAAAACAACTTGAAATAAAAAGTATCGTTCATCGTGACATCAAGCCAGAAAATATAATTGTTTCAGACAATAGCAAGGTTTATTTTTTAGATTTTGGAATTGCAAGAATACTCGGACTGCCATCATTAACAAAAACAGAAGCTATTGTCGGACCGCACACACCTGGATATGCTGCGCCAGAACAATTCAACAATCTCAAAAGTGACATTGATTCCCGTGCTGATTTGTTTTCTATCGGTATTGTAACGTATGAGTGTCTATCTGGTCAAAATCCGTTTAGTGAAGGCGCGAGGAGTCACTTGGAAATTTTACAACGGACTGAAACAATAACACCTGTGAACTTTCAAATCAAAGGTGATACACAGCAACAATTTATGGGACTGCTGAGTTCACTTATGGGAAAATATCCTTCTCGGCGACCGAAGGATGCAACACAAGCATTGAACTGGCTAAATGCCGCAAAGTCCACACTACAATATGAGGAGATAAATCAATGAATTTTTACATTCAAATGGGACATGGGATGCAAAATATTTGCAAAGACCTTTGTGAGGCTTGGCAAGGTGCAACCGTGATACTTAGTCCGCAAAACATACACCCTACAAATAAGCTTTCACCGTTCGTCGCTTCGTTGCAAAAACTAAACGGCAAGGTTCTATTTGACCCGCAGCTATACAGTCCGCGCAAATATCATAAAAATCTTCAAAAACATGATTATTGGCCTCAATCTGGTGTAACAAATCTTGAGTTAGGAGATTGCCAAGAGTTAATCACAACGCTTGCCAATATCAATGCATCGATTGCATCAGAATATTTTATCCTACCATCAAACATCGTAGCTAAAGTTGATGAGCGTTGGGGGAGGGTTCAAGGTGCGATTGTAAATCAAGCTCGACAAGTGGCTAATGGTCAACGATTGCTGTTGACAGTTGCGTTAGGGAAAGATGTTCTTTGTGAAGATTCGCAGGTGGAAAATATTATCCAGTATGCAGCTCAGTGGGATGTTGATGGAATCTATCTCGTCTGCGAACACCCTGAGCGTTATTACCTCGTAGATAGACCGATATGGATAGCAAATATACTCTCCCTAGTCGCTGGAATAAAACGGCAGAGAAAAACGATTCTTGTAGGGTATGCAAATCATCAAATGCTACCGCTAGCTTTGGCAAAATGTGATGCCATAGCATCAGGGAATTTCCTCAATGTCAGGTGGTTTCAACCTGAACATTTTGAAACAATAGAAGATAATGACCCAAGCAGACGTTCAAAATGGTATTACTGTCCGCAAACACTTTCCGAATACAAGGTTACTACTCTTGATGTAGCACATCGCATTGGAATACTTCCAACAATGGCTCCGCCGTCTGTAATGACGAATGAACATAGTAATATTCTATTCGAGGGAGCAATACCTTCTTCGACAAACTACAAGGAACCTAACTCATTCAAACATTATCTACATTGCTTGAAAATTCAATGTGCGTATGCTAATAAATCTTCATATACAGAAACGCGTGATGCTCAATTCGCTCAGTTGGAAACTGCTGCACAAATAATTGGCAGATTGCATACAGAGAGGATTAAAGGACAGGACAGAGACTTCAGCGAAATGGTTGATGTAAACGAAGCAGCTATTCAAATATTCGATAAGGAGTTTGGGTTCGCAATGTCGCAGGAATGGGGTGCGTTATAAAATAAACATAAATGCTAAAACGGTATTACCGCAAAACTCCATATTATCGATTCTGTCTATAGCTATTGACAGTTCTTACTTTACATGAAGATATGATTTAGGTTTTACCAAGAACTGTTTTACACTATCCATTTTTATCTAATAATCTAAGTAAAACGTATGATTAGTGTTATTATTGTGGCAATGATAATTATAATTGCAACACCTATTACAGAACAGCCTATTATTGCATATCCTCTATCACTTATGCCAAGCTCATCCTTATTTGTCTTATCGAGTTTCTTATTCTTTGGTTTGTACATAAACTTCGAGCTGCAATATGTGCAAAGCTTAAGTTCTTTGTCATCACTGATAGTTAACTCGGCAGTACAATTTGGACATTTCATACAAACAAGAGCCATATCAA
>JAITFR010000108.1 GCA_031281255.1 Oscillospiraceae bacterium | reverse complement strand
TTGAGCAGTATCGGCAGGAGATTCTCGATGGTATCTTAGATTTTGAAGTTGAAAAAGGTAAATGGGATTACACATACCATCAACGTATGGAAAAGCAAATCCCTTGGGTTATAAACGAGCTAAAACGCAGCGAGGAGTCTCGCAGAGCAGTTGTGCTAATCCGCACAGAGCATGATATGAACACTGATGCACCGGCATGTTTGCAGCATATTCAATACTTTATACGTGGTGGTAAGCTGCATTGTAAGGTGCTTTTCCGCTCTAATGATTCCACAAAAGCTACATTTATGAACGCTTTTGGTCTTATATTATTACAAAAGCGTATTGCCGATGAGCTGAAAATGCCGGTTGGCACTTATACACATCGGGCGAACAGTTTTCATGTTTATGAACGTGATTATGAGATGTTCGACGGTTATATAAAACGCATAAAAGCCGGTGGTGAGCTGACGTATGACTACATCGGTGAGTGGGATGAAATGATGGACGATGCAAAACCTGAGATTGCAAAAATGGTTGAGGAACTAAAGGAACGGTAATACCTGTCTATTAAGTTTGGTGAATTAACAGAAGAACCGTCCCTTTACTTTACCTTGCTTTCTCTTAGTTATCTCTTAATAATGTAATCTCATTTTTTACATCTGATAAGCTTAGGTCTACCATAAATATCCCAAACTCTTTTTCAAGTTCTGTGCGAGTATGTGGTGAATCTAAGTAAGCTAATGATGATATTGTATCTAAATCTTCATTATATATGAAACGTCCTTGTGGACCGCCTAGAATTGAATAAGTTCCATCATCATTCAGTTTTGCAAAAATAAACCAAACCTCTCCTGCGGATAAAAACGGATCATCTATTATTTCTGCATGACCAGATTTTCCGGTCATAAATATTTCAATAATATCCTTTTCTTTTCTTATACCGTCAATGACTCTTGCGGAAAAAATAGTAGTTGGTATTACAAACGCATTTTCATTTGTTGCATCAACATCGTCAGGAATAATCTCGTTATACCTTAATTGATTTGTAATTTCTATTAAACCAATGAAATCACTTTCCTTCTCTAACTCGGCAATATTACGATAGAAATTTGCCCAACCTGCACTCATTACCATTGCTGGCTGTATTGGTTTACTGTTAAACAAAAAAGAATCGGTTAGAATAGATAGTGATACAATAGCAATCATACAAGCTGCAACTCCTACAATACCGGATACAATTATCTTTTTTCTTTTTCGTCTTGCGCTTATGTTTAATTCAATATTTGCTGCTTGATCTAATAAATCGTCATCTATATTATTTAAGCTGCGTGCATACAAAACTGCGTTTTTCATTAGATTTCCACTCCCTTTTTTTCTAAATAAGATTTTAGTTTGTTTTTTGTTCTGTGTAACGATGATTTTACTTTGCTTTCAGAAAACTTAAATGTTGTGCTAATTTGTATTAGTGAATCACCGAAAAAGTATTTTCGTAGAAAAATATTTCTGTCATCAAAACTAATCTTTCGCAGAAAAGTATTGATATGTGTAATTATTTCCCGGTTTTCAACAATTGTGGCTGTATCATTGTAA
Organism: Oscillospiraceae bacterium; assembly: GCA_031281255.1. Classification (GTDB taxonomy): domain Bacteria; phylum Bacillota; class Clostridia; order Oscillospirales; family Oscillospiraceae; genus WRMH01. The sequence continues at coordinate 2,770 of JAITFR010000108.1, read as the reverse complement.
AAATATAAACAATCTTCCAATTCGGTCATAGATACTGCCATATTAGGGTTTCTTTTTTGAGAAGTGATGTAGTCATATTTGTTTAATGCAATGTTTTTCGTAATTTTACATACAAAAGCAGATAATTTGTCAGGTCTTTCAGGAGGAATTGCATTCCAAACAGCAAGAAAGGCATCATTTATACATTCATCAACATCTTCGTCATATAGCAAAATATTTTTTGCGATATGTCGACATAAACTATAGTATTTTTGTTTAGCTTCTGTGATTGCTTTTTCCGAACGTTCGTAAAACAAATCAATAATTGCGGAATCGGTCATTCTTGCATAAACTCCTGCATTTAACAAAGGTTTTCGCGAATATTTGAAGCACTTCTATATATTAAGTAAGCATACATAATAAAAAGTTGCGTATAACCTGTAATTATACAATATCATTCTATATGTTACTATTGTTATTTAAACCGGTAAGATATATACTACGTTCATCTGCGATATTAAAAACGATAAAACCTAACGGCTATACCTGCCTTTTCGTGTGAAATCACCACTTTTATACCTGCCTTTTCGTGTGAAAATATTTTGAATGGATTAATATATGAGTTTGCGTTTCTGTGTTCCTTGTTTGTTTGGGCTTGAAGGTCTGTGTGCTGATGAATTAAAAAGACTTGGGTTTAACGATGTCAAAACAGAAAACGGACGAGTGACATTTAGTGGTGAGTTAAGCGATATTGCAAAAGCAAACATCAACATTCGCACGGGAGAGCGAGTTTTACTAATCATAGGAGAAGCTTCTGCAAATACATTTGATGAATTATTTGATGCAGTACAAAGTATGGTTTGGGAGGATTTCATTACAGTTGATGGAGCTTTCCCGGTAAAAGGTCATGCACTAAACTCTAACTTGCACTCCATTCCTGACTGTCAAAAAGTAATTAAAAAAGCAATTGTTGAAAGGTTAAAAGCAAGGTACAAAACAGAAACTTTAAAAGAAACTGCCGAAAAATATCCTATTCAATTTTCTATCATGGATAATGTAGCCACTTTATACATCGACACATCAGGAGCGAGACTTCATAAACGTGGGTATCGACCTGTAAAAAGCATGGCACCACTCAGAGAAACGCTTGCAGCAGCTATTGTTAAGCTGTCACGATATAAAGGGCGTGAGTTGGTTTGCGACCCGTTTTGTGGTTCGGGTACAATACCGATTGAAGCTGCACTTGTAGCGATAAATCGTGCACCAGGCTTAAACAGAGCATTTATTGCTGAAACATGGGCATGGGTTGATAAAAATATATGGGAAATTGCAAAGGAAGAAGCCAAAAGTCACGAGTTCAAAGGAGAATATAAAATAATTGGTAGTGACATTGACCCAAACTGTATAGAAGCTGCTAAAGAAAATGCAAAAAGAGCAGGTGTTGCGGAATATATCACATTTAAAGTAGCAGATGCAACGTTATATCAAACTTACGAAAAAAGCACTCTCATTCTCACAAACCCACCTTACGGTGAAAGGGTCATGGAAAAAAGTCAAGCAGAGGATTTGTACCGCAGATTTGGTGCAGCAACACGTCAATTAGATAACTGTAAAATGTATATTTTATCGTCACATACTGAGTTTGAGCGAACTTTTGGAAAAAAAGCAACAAAAAAACGCAAACTTTATAATGGTATGATAAAATGTGATTTATTCATGTATTATTGATCGGAGAAAGTTTGAATGAAACATTTATTTATCATCAACCCAATTGCTGGTGGCATGAAAGGTAATACAGAAAAGATTGAAAACGAGATAAAGGAATTTGTTGATACAATCGATGACTCTTATGAAATCTATATAACTACAGGGCGAATGGATGCGTGTCGGAAAATCATCGAAGATGCAGAGGTTGAAGAAAAGCTTTATGTGTATGCTTGTGGTGGCGACGGTACATTAAATGAGTGTGCAAATGGTGCGGCAGGGCGTGATAATGTAGCAATTACACACCACCCATGCGGAACAGGCAATGATTTCTTAAAAACCTTTGGCAAAGAAAATATTGACCATTTTCGTAACTTCAAAGCGTTAAGTGAAGGTAGTGTGCAAAAAATTGACCTAATAGACTGCGACGGACGTTACGGAATAAATATATGTTCTGTTGGAATTGATGCGCGAATAGGCACGGATGTGCATAAATACAGTGGTATACCAATCATCGGAGGTTCAACCGGTTATGTCGTGGCTCTGGTTGTAAATGTGATTAAAGGCGTGGCTCGCAGATTTAAGATAAAAATGGATGAAACAGAGATTGATGATGAGATAACTCTCGCATGTGCGTGTAACGGGCGATATTATGGCGGCGGCTTTAATCCTGTGCCTGATGCTGTACCTGATGATGGATTGCTTGATTGTTTGATTGCAAAAGGAGTATCACGTTTTGAGGTCGCAAAGCTTGTCGGCATTTATTCAAAAGGTAGGTATCACGAGCATCCACATTATTTTACATATTCACGTTGTCATGGAATGGATATTGAAGGCGATCGTGATTTTGTTGTAAATATTGATGGTGAAGCGGTTTATACGAATAAAATTAGTTTTAAAATTGTACCTAATCATCTTAACTTCATTTTCCCGTCAGATTTTGCTCCATATAAATAATTTGTAAATTGTACTTGCAAAATGCATCAACATCATTTATTATAGGAAATAGATTAGCACTCTCGCTTTGTGAGTGCTAAAAATAAACTGTAAAACGTGTAGAATACATTGTGTGCAAAACACGTTGAAT
>JAITFR010000100.1 GCA_031281255.1 Oscillospiraceae bacterium | reverse complement strand
GTTATAAAGATAATCCGCACCAGTTACGACAATGCAAAAGAACGTCTGATGGAGCGTTTTGACCTCAGCGATATTCAAGCACAAGCAATACTTGAAATGCGTTTGCGTAGTCTGCAAGGCTTGGAGATTGAAAAAATCGATAAAGAATACGCAGAGCTGCAAAAGATGATTGAGTATTATTTGATACTTCTTGGAGACCAAGATAAACTGGATGAAGTATTTATCGAAGAAATAACTGAAATCAGAGACAAACACGGAGATGAACGCCGCACAGAAATTGCTCATGTTGAGGACGAGATTGACATTGAAGACCTCATTGATGAGGAAGAATGTGTTTATACGCTCACAAACGCAGGGTATATAAAAAGACTACCGGCAAACACATACAGAGCGCAAAGACGTGGCGGGCGTGGCATTACAGCAATGACAACACGTGAAGAAGACTATGTTGAAACGTTATTTACAGCGTCAACGCATGATTATATATTGTTCTTTACAAATCACGGCAGGGTTTATCGAAAAAAAGGTTATTTAATACCTGAATCCGGTCGTCAGGCACGAGGAACAAATATTGTAAACATCTTGCCGATTCAACCGGGCGAAAAAGTCTCCGCAATGATTAGAATGAGAGAGTTTGGCGAGGACGAATACTTATTTATGGTCACACGCAACGGAACTGTCAAACGTATGCGAATGACAGAGCTTAAAAACGTCAAAAACGTTGGTATTCGTGCGCTTACGCTTAATGATGACGATGAACTAATTTCTGTCCGAGACACAGACGGTAAGCAAAAGATTCTTATTGCAACATGTAACGGTATGGCAATTTGCTTTAACGAAACAGATATACGGCCAACAGGCAGAACCGCAGCAGGTGTTCGAGGTATTCGCCTACGCAAGGGTGACCACTGCGTTGGTGCGGCACGAGCCAGAGAAGGTGGCGCATTACTGACCGTTACGCAAAACGGTTACGGAAAACGCACAGAAATCAGTGAGTATCTGCGTGGCGAAGAAGGAATTGTACAAAGCCGTGGCGGTATCGGTCGGAAGAATCAAATTATCACAGACAAAACCGGAACAGTTGCCGATATAAAAGTTGTTGACGATAACGACGATGTAATGATAATTTCTGACGACGGCACAATTATCCGTATGGCAGCAGCAGATATAAGCACTATCGGCAGAAATACGCAAGGTGTCCGTCTGATGCGCATTGGAACAGATGCAAAAGTCATCTCGATAGCCCGCACAGAAAAAGAAGATGAGGAAGAACCAATCGAAGAAACAACAAAGGAATTAATAATTAATAATTAATAATGCATAATGACCAAGGCTTCAACTTAGCGTTTAATTATAGCGTCATTAATAGTAGAAAAAACAAAGTATTAATTAAATATGTAGGCATTAAATGAAAAAAGTTACAATATACACAGACGGAGCATGTAGCGGAAACCCCGGACCCGGTGGCTGGGGAGCAATCCTGATGTATAACAAAATGCGAAAAGAACTAAGCGGTGGCGAAAAAAGCACCACAAACAACCGCATGGAGCTAGCATCTGTCATAATGGCACTAAAAGCATTAAAAGAACCGTGTGAAGTAAGCCTTTACACGGATTCTCAATATGTTTCAAACTCAATTAACAAAGGCTGGCTGGAATCATGGCAGAAAAAAGACTGGAAGAAAAAAGGCGGAGAAGTAAAAAATCTCGACTTGTGGATAAAGCTGGTGCCGCTTTTAGAAGCTCATAAAGTAACCTTCAACTGGGTAAAAGGTCACTCCGACAACGTATACAACAACCGCTGCGACGAACTCGCAGTAGCAGAAAGAGATAGGTATAAGGGGTAGCGGTGGGGTGAAGGGGTATAATGTACTCCACTCACATCCCTAACTCAATAAAATCTTCATACATAAATCGTATACTGCTATTTTCGTTGTTTACCACCTTAGAGCAGTGAAAATGACCACAGTACCAATGTTTATATGTTAGTCTTTCTTCTATAGTGTCAAGCCATTTTTCTGTGCCGTTATCAATTCTCTTAGGGTCGATGTTGGGTATTAAACGCTCGTGAGGGATATACTTAAACGGACAGGTGTGTGATAATACAACATCAACATTCCAGTTTACTGAGTCGAGATTTGCTTCAACATGTTTTTTTATTTCGTCTGACGGCTGTTCATACGGCCACCACCCCCAGTCATTAACAATTCTAAAATTCTTGTCAACGCTGTAAGCTCCGCCAATAGCAATACATCGCTTGCCAGCGAGTTCATAAATCTCACCATCTTTCGCGAAAACAAGATTTGGAAACTTTGACTCACTAAAAACAATGCCACCTTTCCACTCGATTTCATTGTATGTGGGTATATATTCTGGTCGCATTTCGTGATTACCGTAGATGGATAGTATCGTGATGTCTAGTGTATTTAAAAGTGTTTTTACTTTTTTATCCTCAGGGTCGCCAAAGTAATTAATGGCAACGTCACCGAGAATGACAAGGACATCACTTTTTTTGAAAGAATATTTTAAACAAAGCTCTGCAATATGTTTAAAATTCCTATGCGTATCTCCTGTTAAAAGTACCATTTTATTTCTCCTCTCCACCATTAATTGCCTCATAAAACTCACTAGTAACATTATGCACATCAATTGCATATTCATAAGTTTTCTCTTTAAAGGTTACTCCATCACCTATTAACCCGTCGCAATTAAAAAATGCTGTTTCATCGACTCTTTCTATACTGTCAGGAAGAAATATATTTTTTAACATTGTGCAGTATGCAAATGCACTATCAGCAATGTAGCTAACACCCTCTGGAATAACTACACTCCTTATATCCTCACGATTTACAAACGCATACTTTCCGATTTCATCATATCCAGTTGGAATTATAATGTGTTCGTCTTTTAGTAAGTCTGCATCATCTTCTGTAAAGACCTTCCAAGTGTTTTTCTCACCAACTTCTTCGATGCTTTTATTTAACATACTTTTGTCTAGTACGTCAGTCAAATACTCATGAGATTCCAATACAATGTGTCGAGCGTATGTATTACGCACAAAATCATCAATAAAACCATCCCAACTGCCAGTAAAGATTCTCATAAAATTATCTTCGTTGCCACGTTTTATAAATCTTTGCCTATATTCCTCTTTTGCAGAGCGTTCTGGGTAAGCAATTACATACGGAATATTTTCTTCTTCCAACGTAGATAGCAAATATGGGTCTGGAACTATAAGGATAATTTTGTTTTCCTTTGATGCATTTTTTATAGCTTCGATATAGTTCTCTGGATAATCAAAGTTTCTGGGAAAACGAAACTCTGCTTTTATAGCTTCGCTATCTTCCTTGTTGTGAATGAAATCCTCAGGTATATCATACCGATAGGTATAATATGTGAGGTCTGTAAATAGGTTGCTATTCATTTTTGCGGCATAAGTTTTGCCCGTACCAGCGTGTGCTGCAATTATAAGTGCCATTTATAGTTCTCTTTTTAATTCTATGTAGGTTTGTCTTTATTCTTCTCACTCTCCAAGATAATCAGACCTGTCATATCTACTATTTTTCCTAACAAATTTCAGGGTGTTTATTCGCTAAATTATTTGTATTATAACACATGGGATGGGTATATTTCATATAAAATAACGAAAGAATCGATAGAATATGCTTTTTATACCAAGACATCGAGGAGTTGTACTAAAAATTAGACTAGAAAACACTGTATTGACAAATCATTGCATTTATAATATATTGTATTACATAAGCGACTATTATGAAATGAGGATGATTATATGGCAAAGACAATTCAAGTTCGTGTAGACGATAACATTAAAGATTCTGCTGATATGCTCTTTACATCATTAGGATTAGACACTTCAACGGCAATTCGTATGTTTCTAGTTGCTTCAATGAGAGCTGGAGGCATCCCTTTTGCAGTAAACCACGATACTGACCGTGATGCAGCGCTTTATGATGCTATAAATTATCGCAAAACTGGCGGTGTTTTTTTGACAGCAGAACAGAGTTTAATTAACATAAAGTCAGCACTCACAGCAGGTTTAAATCATGGAATATAGAGAGTATGTTGTTTTAGTTGACCCATCAGCTGATAAAAGGCTTGCTATTCACATTGAGTATTTAGCACGAATCAATGAAAATGCAGCAATTCGGTTATACAGTGATTATGAAGATGCACTTGAGTTCTTAAAAAGTAACCCAAACGCTTGCTCACAATATTTACCAAAGAAATCAATAGATGCTAAACTAAAGTATAAACTTTTTGGAAAACGATATCGCATTGTTTTTGAGATTATTGAAAATGCGGTATATGTCTATGATATTCAAGACTGCCGACAAGATATTAATAAGAACATAGTGTAGACATAGTTATCATCAAGATTAAAAATAATACTTACAAACAGCCATTAACACCCAAGCAAGCAAAATCAATAGTTAAGTATATTGCTATGAATGTGTTGGTGTAATCGACAATTGAAACCCCAGTGTGTTAATAATCGTTGTTAATGTTTGTAGGGTCGGATTGCCGTTTTCACTCAGGCTAGTATACAAATGCTCTCTTGTTAACCCTGTTTTTTTAGCAATATCCATCATGCCTTTTGCTTTAGCAACATTCCCAAGTGCTTTTGTAATTTGACGTGTATCACCACTTTCAAAAGCTACTTGTAGATATTCGTTTATATCCTCTTGAGTATCAAGAAATTCAGCGGTATCCCACTTACTTATAATTGTTGTTTTACTCATTTTAACTCCTTCCATAGTTTTTGTGCTTGTATAATATCATTTTGCTGAGTTGGCTTATCTCCACCGCAGAGTAGCAGTATTATATTACCACCATGCTTTACATAATAAAGTCTATAACCAGGGCCATAATTTATCTTTTTTTCAAAAACTCCGCTACCAACAGATACAAAAACACCCAGCTTACCTTCTTCCATATTATCTATATGGTTTAAAATGATAGCTCTTGCTTTTCTGTCCTTAAGCTTCTTTATCCATTCTACAAATATATTAGTTTTATTTACTATAAACATAGCAACACTGTAACTTATATCTTACAACTTGTCAAGGAAAAATTTATGCATGCTATATAATCTGCTCTGACATACAGGAATACAATTCAATTAGCATCATGCAGCTTGCAGTGTGAGATTGCAAAAAAGGTCACTCCGACAACGCATACGACAACCACTGCGACGGACTCGCAGTAGCAGAGAGAGATAAGCATAAAGGGTAGAGGGTGGGGAGAGGTATAATATTGCATAATGCTTCTAAGCTATGTTATAGTATAAACAAGAAGCATTAGAAAGGAGCAGAACCATGTACGAAGCAGTAAATAAAATTATGACAGTGTCCGAAGCAAGAAAGGTGTACCCAAACAGCCACATACTTGTTAAAAGTGAAAATAATAATAGTATAGTTGAGGTGCTTTATATTGGTGGTGAGGGTACAGATATGCTTAGATTGAAGAAAGAAATGAACGATTCGCGTTTATCTGCAATACTTGGCAATAATTTGAGAAATTTGTTTGTAGTTGGGAGTGTAACAAGTGGCAGTAGTTAATTCTATAGGAGTAAACGATATAGATACATATCGTGACATAATAATTGACCTTGTCGATCCTGATAAGATTATTCTTTTTGGTTCGTATGCATACGGAGAGCCAAATGATAGAAGTGATATTGATATGCTTGTTGTAAAAAATGGAAAAGATATGACTGTTCGCGATGAAGGAAAGTTAGCTGCAGAGGTTTATTTTAAGAAAAGAAGTCTTGGAATTGAGAAAATGTGCGATATATTTATAGACAACGAAGATTATATAATGGATAAAATGAATGATGTTAACGCATACAGTGATGCAATAAATAAAGGAGTATTATTATATGAACGTTGATTTAACTAAGAAAGCAGAGTTGTTTTTTATAGCTTTACAAGATATAAATTGTGCTGATAAAATGATTATGGAAAGCATGGTGAAAATATGAATAAAGAAGAACACGATGATTTTAATGAGATATGGAATGATTTTTGCTACCATGTAGACAGAAACATAGGTAACTTAGAACTTGGTGTATTTCATAATACTGTTGAATTTTTGTTTGAAAAACTTGGCTGGTCAATGAGAAAAGGTGATCTTATATCTAAGTTAATAATACCTATTGGTTCTGGTAAAAAAGAAGAACCCGATATAATTTTAATGAATAATAAAAAACCGGTTGTCGTAATTGAAGTAAAGCAAGCAGGTGCATCCTTATCAGATAAGAACATGACGCAACTTTATTTATATATGCAACAATTAGAACTGGACTTTGGAATTCTGATTGGAGAATCATTGCAGTTTTACTATTATTCACCAAAAAATAGTGATAATGAAAAATTCTTTGATACTCAGTTTAAAAACGATTCTCAACCAGGTATTGAATGTATGAATGCTTTGTTTAAAAAAGACTTTTCATTTAATAAACTTAAAGCTTTTCGCAAAGTATGTTTAGAGTTCAGAGATTTTTATGTTGACGAATCTTCAAGCAGGAGAAGAGACTCAAAAGAATTATTACCGGGTGTAGAAAAAAAGAGCAGACCAAAAAAACTCTTCTTGAAGTACCACCAGAGTTTAGTAAAACTGGTGAAATAGTACCAGTAACTGATTGGTATGGCACCTGGTCCCGTAATAGACAACTATGGAAACGTGAAGGGAAAAATTTCAGGTACTTTATTGATGCTGAACATACAAACCCTAATATATTTGTTATTGTTGGAATAGATGAACGAGGGCGTTACATATGTGATAGATGGTATGAAGCTGGATATGAAGACGGTATGGTTAATCCTAAAAACTGCATGGAGTTTAGTGAATAAACTGTTGAGGATAAACAACAGCTTTAATAAATTGTATTGAATGTAATAAATAAATCAGTGATAAAGTCAATGTTAATTAGTAATCACCCACTAATCCTCCAGTGCTATAATTGTAGAGACTGCTTCTAGTACATCTTCTAATTTATCTTTTGGTATCTGTTCAATAATTTTACACTTGCGAGCTAATAAATCAATAGTTCTTACTTGCTCACAAATCACATTTCCTTGTGTCTGTGTTCTTTCGTCTAACAAAACATGAAGTCTAAATGGTTTCATATTACTCGTTATTGGGCATATTATGATAAGATTACGCACCTCATTAAATTTCGTTTGACTGACAACAAGAGCAGGTCTATGTCCTGCTTGTTCTCTGCCTTTTGTCGGGTCAAAATCTACCCATATTATATCACCTTGCTTCATATAAGCTCACGACCTTTCGGTTCGTCTAAATCACCCCAATCGTAGCGATTTGACTCGCCGGTATAACCTTCTAGATACCAATCAAGTGTCTTACTTTTCATAGGTTTTATTATTAATAAGTTTTTCTTTGCTATTATTTCAACTTCATCAGTAACATCAATACCAATACTATGTAGCAGTTTTCTTGGTATCCTAATTCCTTGCGAATTCCCCCATTTTGACACCTGAGATAAAACCAT
>JAITFR010000204.1 GCA_031281255.1 Oscillospiraceae bacterium | reverse complement strand
TTCATAAGGGCATACAAAACCCCCTACGCCTTAACGTCATACACTCCGGTATAACTCGGTAGGAGGAATTACTTGTAAACAAAGTTTAACACAAACAAGTATTATTGTAAAGATAAAATCACACTATACTTACTTCCCGCTCCCAACTCACTCTCAACCTCAATCTTCCCTCCGCATAAATCAACAATCCTCTTAACAATCGCAAGCCCTAATCCGTTCCCCTGTTTAGAACGGGAATCATCACCTTGATAGAATTTATCGAATATATGAGCTTTCATCTCATCGCTCATTCCGATTCCGTTATCTTCAATAATAAAGCGAATACCGTTATTCCATTTATTCAAACGAATGGTTATTGCTCCGTCGTGATTTGTAAATTTAATAGCGTTGTCCAAAAGGTTTAGCCAAATCTGCTGTGTTAAATCCTCATTAGCTTCAAGTGTGATTTCCTCCATTTCCACATCAACGGCTATGTTTTTCGCTGTCCATTTCGGTTCTGTTAATGCAATTACTCTGCGGATTTGTTCGTCTAACTGAAACTTGGTCTTGTCGGGTATAATTTGAATATTCTCGTACTTTGAAAGGTTTAGAATATTTGTTGAAAGTCCGGCAAGCCGTTCCGATTCTGTAATAATAATATCAAGATACTCTTGTTTTTCGCTTTCGGTGAGATTGCCATCTTTAAGAAGTTTCGCAAATCCCCGTACTGATACAATCGGAGTTTTGAACTCATGCGAAAAATTATTGATAAAATCGCTCCGCAGGGTTTCTATTGTGGATAATTCGTGAGCCATTTTATTAAAGCTGTGCGATAATTCCTCTAATTCATAAGCACCTTTTATATCAACATGAACATTAAAATCACCCTGCGCGATTTTTTTAGTAGCTTCAATAACCTTACGAATAGGCTTTAAAACTTTCTTTCCGAAAAAAGCCGCAATAGCCGTTCCTAAAAATGTGCTGAAAATCATCATCGTTAATATAATTCGTACACTGCCGAAATGTATAGGCTCCTGCACTTCTATGTTTGCTTCACGCCAAAGCTCCACTACTCCTATAAAATGTAAGATTAAAATAATCAACCCACCTAAAACCATTGCCGAGAACATAACGAGAAAAACAAACAGAACAAGCGAAAAAGTCAATCCCAAGCGTTTTTTAGTTTTTTCATTCATAATTTTTTACCGCCTTTGCTTTGTAACCAACACCACGCACCGTTATTATTTCAAAATCTACCCAACCTCGAAAGCGGTCACGCAGTCGGTTGATGTGTACATTTAACGTGTGGTCGTTTGTTTCCGATTCCATACACCAGATTTCGTCCATGAGCTGCAATCGGGTGAAAATCGTATTCGGATAAGAAAGCAGCTTAAATAATAGTTGAAATTCTTTCTGTGGGAGCGTATGCGATTCACCATTCTCTTTTGAAACAGTCAGCGCATTATAATCGAGTACAGCGTTTCTGACAGTCAGCTTGCGGTCTGTGGCGATTTTCGCACGGCGAAGCAGTGCTTTAATCCGCAGAACCATTTCCTGTTCATCAACGGGCTTTGTCATATAATCGTCCGTCCCTGCGAGAAAGCCCTGCCGTTTGTCTTTCGGCTCTTGTTTAGCCGTTACCATTAGTATAGGAAGCGATTCCCATGCAGAGCCAGCATTTCGAATTTGTTTCGTCAGTTCGTAGCCGTCCATGTTCGGCATCATCAAATCAAGTACAACCAAATCAACGTGCTGTTTATCCATGACTTCAAGTGCGGCAACACCATCATCGGCTTGTAACGCCTCAAAGCCGTGCTGTTTCAAGACGGCACAAATGAGTTTTCTTATATTAGTATCATCTTCAACAACTAAAATTCTAACCATAACTTTTTACTCCTATCAAACAGGGCTAATGCCCCCTTGCCCTCCGCACAGCAGGGAAACCCTGCCGTTTAGTTCCTCTCCAAAATAATAACATCATATTATCATAGAAATATCAACTGAATATCAACTAAAAACAGGCGATTTGTTGATACTCGGTTGATATTCGTTTGCTATACTGTGGGTGTTCAGTACTTCTCCGCTTTACGAATCAATCGGTTAAAGCGTAAAGCTGAAGAAACTGACAACGAAAATAGAATGGAGATAATCATGTTACAACTAAAAAATATTGTAAAAACCTACATTATGGGTAAAAAAGGCGGAATGGAAGTCAAGGCTCTTAAAGGAGTCAGCCTTGAATTTCGCAAAAACGAGTTTGTATCAATCCTCGGACCGTCGGGTTGCGGAAAAACAACCATGCTCAACATCATAGGCGGTCTTGATCGATACACCAACGGTGACCTTGTTATAAACGAGGTTTCTACAAAAGAGTACAAAGATGTAGATTGGGATATATATAGAAACAATTCAATCGGTTTTGTATTCCAAACATACAATCTAATTTCACATCAGACGGTTTTTTCCAATGTGGAGCTTGCGTTGACATTGGCAGGGGAATCACGTGCCGAAAGGCATAAACGGGTTGTGGAAGTCCTTAAAAAAGTCGGGCTTGCTGATCAGATTTACAAGAAGCCTACCCAAATGTCGGGCGGTCAAATGCAAAGGGTAGCTATTGCCCGCGCACTTGTTAATAACCCCAAAATTTTACTTGCTGACGAACCTACAGGCGCATTGGATTCTGAAACAAGTGTACAAATTATGGAATTATTAAAAGAAATTGCAAAAGACCGTCTTGTCATAATGGTTACGCACAATTCAAGCCTTGCGGAAACATACTCCACACGGATTATACGCCTGCTTGACGGTAAAGTTATTGATGATACCAGTCCGTATTCCTCACGTTCGGAAGCGCAAAAAAAAGAAAAAGAGAAACGTAAAAAGGTATCAATGTCGTTTTTAACGGCATTATCCCTAAGTTTTAATAATTTGTTAACGAAAAAAACACGTACCCTTTTGACGGCTTTTGCGGGAAGTATAGGTATCATCGGTATTGCGCTTATTTTATCGCTTTCAAGCGGTATGCAAAACTACGTTACCAACCTTGAAAGAGATACTTTGTCTACCTTTCCAATTGAGTTAGAAAGCCGAGCAATAGATATGGGTGGCATGATGTCGGCTATGATGAACCAAAACCGCATAGACCGGAGCGGACACGACCCCAATTATGTGTACGCCAACGACATAATATCTAATATGATGGATACACTTTCTGCTCAAATTCAAAGGAACGATTTAGCCGCTTTTATGCGGCACATTGAAAGCGATGCAAGAAGTCGATTCTATGATTATACAACTACTATCCAGTATAGGTATGACATCGAGCTTCAAATCTTTAGCTCTGATGTTTCAAACGGAATAGTACAAGTCAATCCAAGCACTATCATGTCTGACCTTGGTATGGGTGGCGGAGGTCTCGGCGGTATGAGTCCTCCTGGTGGTGGTTTTAGCGGAGGAATGGGAATGAGTGACAGCGATATATGGGTTGAAATGCTTGACAACCATGAATTGCTTAGCTCGCAATATGACGTAATCGCCGGAAGATGGGCAACGGCGTATGACGAAATAGTGCTTGTCGTAAATTCTAACAATGAAATCAGTGACATAAATTTATACGCTTTGGGTTTGCTTGATTCAAACGAATTAGAAGAAATGATAGATAGAGCCATGAATGGCTTTGAATTTGAAAATACAAATTTAGGTTCAAGGTTCTCGTTTGATGACATCCTTTCACTTACTTATAGATTAGTGTTGAATACGGATTTATTTGTAAGGGGTGAAGATGGTGATTGGGAATACAGAGGCGATGACGATGATTTTATGCGAGAAGCTATTGAAAATGCTCTTGAATTGCGGGTTGTTGGTATTATCAGACCTTCTCTAAATGCAGCGGCAGCATCTATAAATGGTACAGTCGGTTATACATCAGCTTTGATAGACTATGTAATAAACGCTGCAATTGAAACAGAAATCGCGCAAGAACAACTTGCTGACCCCGAAACCAATGTATTGACAGGATTCCCTTTCGACTTTGAGGGCTTCATGGACGATATGACGATAGAGCAATTTTATGGCATGATTGGTGAAATGTTGGATGACAGCACCGAAGAAGAACAGGAAGCTGCATGGTCGCAAATTGCTGAAATGACAGAGGGCATGACCGATGATGAAATTCTCGAAATGTTAAGAGAACAAGCTCGTGCTATGCCAAGAACAACATTTGAAGATGTGCTTGCTCTTTTAGGTGTAGCAGATTTTAACAACCCAAGTGCTATTAGGCTATTCCCGCAGGATTTCAATTCTAAGCAACAACTTGAAGAACTCATTGCCGAGTATAACCAAGCTCATATTGATGCCGGAAACGATGAATATGTCATACACTACACAGATTTTATAGGACTTATGACTTCTTCAATATCTGACATCATCGGGATTATTTCCTACGTTCTGATTGCATTCGTGGCTATCTCGCTGATTGTTTCTTCAATAATGATTGCCATAATCACCTATATCTCCGTACTTGAACGCACAAAAGAAATTGGAATTTTGCGTAGTATAGGCGCGTCTAAGAAAGACATCACGAGAGTATTTAACGCTGAAACAATTATTGAAGGGTTTGTTGCAGGAACGATGGGGGTTTTAATTACCTTGCTTTTGAATATCCCTATAAATGCTATAATAAGCTCGCTTGTCGGCGTTTCGGGATTGTCAGTTCTGCCAATTTGGGGAGCAGTCGGGTTGATAGTAATTAGTGTTGTGTTGACAGTTATTGCGGGATTTATTCCGTCTAAAATGGCAGCGAAGAAAGACCCTGTTGTGGCATTGAGAACGGAGTAGTAATAAGATGTGCACATTCATTAAGTGCTAATGCTATGTTGGTGACAAAAGCCGTTTTTCGCTCCATTATTACGAAAAAGTAATTATAATGGCCCCAAAAAACTTGAAAAACGGCTTTGAAAACCATAAAACGAGGGCAGAAATAAGCAATGCTTGATATCCAGAACAATAGGAGCTTATACAAGATATTGATACACTAATTATCTACTGATGATGCTTACTTTTTTGCGACAAGAGTGACTGAATTTCCTTTACGCCATACTTCTTCTACAGTTGAAAAGCCTGCTTTATAGAGTAGTTCTTTTTGATTACTTGTTGTGCAAGGGGTATCATAATGATATTCAGCATCATCGGTTACTCCCTGCTCTGCCATCAACCGATTATATTCGGAAAAATAAAACTCTTCCATCTCTTGTGCGTTTTCATATTCATGCTCGGATAACATATAATCATTTTCTATATACATACCGTCCGGTTTGATTATTGACCCGGATACTGCAATAAGTGATACCGTTGTCTGGACAATAGACAATTCTGTGATCGCCTCGTTTTGTAGCTAAATCTGTAATCTTAAATTTTTCATTTCGTTATAATTGTTTACAATGCGGTGT
Organism: Oscillospiraceae bacterium; assembly: GCA_031281255.1. Classification (GTDB taxonomy): domain Bacteria; phylum Bacillota; class Clostridia; order Oscillospirales; family Oscillospiraceae; genus WRMH01. The sequence continues at coordinate 342 of JAITFR010000204.1, read as the reverse complement.
GTTTGTGGTATGCTAACAGTGAGGTGTTTGAAATGTCGAATAATACAACTTACAATATACGTATTGATTCCCGAATTAGAAAAGAAGCCGATGCGCTTTACAAAGGTATGGGTATGTCGCTCTCGTCGGCAGTGAACCTATTTCTTACACAGTCAGTTATACAGCGGCGGCTCCCTATTGACAATGTAATCGCAGAACCGCTTGGCGAACCGCCAGCCGAAGATGAGTACAACTCCTTTGAATCTTGGGAACAGGCAAAGGAGTGGTTGAATGCTTAAACCCGAATTATCCAATCAGTTCAAGCGGGATTATGATTTGCTAATACGCAGGGGCTATGACATT
>JAITFR010000066.1 GCA_031281255.1 Oscillospiraceae bacterium | reverse complement strand
ACTTATGAGCTTATGTTAAATCTTGGTAAGCTCCAAGTAAAATATAAACTGCCTGTTCAGTCGCATTTAGCAGAAAATCTTAGTGAGCTTGAGTGGGTGCAAGAGCTTTACCCTGAGTGTGCCTCTTATGCACAGGCTTATAATCAATTTGGTCTTTTCGGCAGTGAGGATGGTGTCAGTGTTCCTACAATTATGGCACATTGTGTATGGTGTGATGAGAGTATGGTAAATCTGATAAAGGATAACAATGTTTATGTTGCACATTGTCCGCAATCAAATATAAACCTGTCGTCAGGAATTGCACCGATACGTCATTTTATTGATAAAGAAATAAATATTGGGCTAGGTACAGATGTTGCGGCAGGTGCTTCCTTATCAATATTTCGTGCAATAAGTGATGCTGTACAGGCTTCAAACCTCTACTGGCGATTAATTGATGATAATGGTAAACCTCTGTCAATATATGAAGCTTTTTATCTTGCAACAGCAGGTGGTGGAAGCTTTTTTGGAAAAGTTGGAAAATTTGAAAATGAATATGAGTTTGATGCAATTATAATTGATGACAGAGATGCAAAATCTGCTTACCCTCTTACCATATCTGAGCGATTAACTCGGGTTATATACAATACAGCCGATTACAAAATCGTAGATAAATATGTGCGAGGTGAAAACGTGTGGAATGTATAAGTAAGTCAATCCCAAAAGTAGATCATAAAGCAAAAACCTCCGGACAGGCAATGTATGTGAGCGATTATCCGACAGATGGTATGCTTTTTGGTCGTATTTTGCGTTCAACGATAACAAAAGGCGTTGTGCAGAGCATTTCACTCCCTGCTTTACCTGATGGTTATTATTTTATTGATGCTTCTGATGTCCCGGGAATTAATGAGGTGCATATAGTTCAAGATGATACTCCGATTTTTACGTTTAATGTTGAATACATTGGTGACCCAATCGGTATGTTATTTGGCCCTGATGAGCGTTTAGTTAATAAACTGTTAAAACAAATTGATGTTGAATATGAGGAGCTGGAACCTGTGCTTGATATTCTCTCGTCTGATGAAATATTTTTTGAGTTTAATATAGATAATGGTGATACAGAAAGTGCTTTTCGTGATGCAGATGACATTTATACAGGTGATTTTGAAACCGGTCTGCAAGAGCACATGTATCTTGAAACAAATGGAATGATTGCTGTTTACAAGGATGGGAAAATGCTTGTACATGGCTCACTCCAATGTTTATATTATGTTCATAACGCTGTTGTCCGTGCTTTAGGTCTTGAAGCTGATGATGTTATTGTCAGACAGGATGTAACCGGCGGTGGTTTTGGCGGTAAGGAGGACTACCCTTCTGTGCTTGCTTGTCAAACTGCTGTCGCTGCGTATGTTACAAATGGTAAGCCAGTCAGAGTAGTTTTTGACAGAGCGGAGGATACTATAGCAACAAGTAAACGCCACCCTGCTTATTGTAATTATAAGGTTGCATTAAAGGACGGCAAGATTACGGGTATGATAGTTGATGTACTCTTAGATGCAGGTGCATACACAACAATGTCAATGGTGGTTTTGCAACGTTCAACAATTGCTGCTTCCGGTGTGTACAATATTCCAAACCTCAGAGTCCGTGGACATGCACACAAAACCAATACTGTTCCGAATGGTGCTTTTCGAGGTTTTGGCGGCCCGCAAACATTTTTCGCAATAGAAATGATGATGACACATATCGCTATGGAGCTAAATATGGATCCTGTTGACTTTAAGTTTTTGCATCTGGTAAAACAAGGCGACCCAACCTCTACAAGAGGAAAATATCATTTTAATGTTCCGCTGCCAATGATGATAAATGGTATTATCGCAGAAAGTGATTATATTAACAAAAGAAATGTTTATAAAAATCAGCAAGGTAGATACCGCAGAGGTATTGGATTTTCTAATATATTTCATGGTGTAGGTTTTACAGGAAATGGTGAGCGTGATTTAATCAAGGCTGTTGTTAAGCTAAAAAAACATTCTGATGATAGAGTCGAAATACTTACATCAAATACTGATATGGGGCAAGGGCTTTATACAACATTTTCAAAAATAATCTCCTTTACGCTTGATATTCCAATGGAGCAGATTATTATTAAACCACCTGAAACATCTAATGTTCCGGATTCCGGTCCTACTGTTGCTTCACGTTCAATAACTATTGTCGGTGAGTTGTTACGTCGTGCCGCTGTCAGGTTAAAGGATGAATGGATTGACGGTAAGGAACAGATTATTGAGCAGAAGTATGAGCATCCCGAGTTTATGATTCCTTTTGATAATGATAGTTTTACAGGTGATGCCTACCCTACTTACTCATGGGCGACAACTGTTGTAGAGGTTGAAGTTGATACATATACCGGTTATATTACAATTGTTGATACCTGGGGTTATTATGATGTTGGTACTCCTATTGATGAGAATATCGTTATTGGTCAAATGGAGGGTGGTTTGGTGCAATCGCTTGGTTACGGTATGATGGAAAAGAGTGTTTTATCTAATGGTGCTGTTCGAAACAAACAATTCAGAGATTATATTGTTCCAACTGCTGTTGATTTTACAGGTTTGAATATTAGGCTTCATGTTGATAAGTATCTTGAGGGGCCTTTTGGTGCAAAGGGTGCCGGTGAGATGTCACATGTAGGTGGTGCGCCTGCTGTTCTTGATGCCTTACAAAATGCCCTTGGCGTTAAGCTTAATAAAATTCCTTTTATGGCAGAAGATGTAATGGATATATTACGTAAATAATAATTGAGTGTAATTTATTTTTCTTTTTTTGCTTGTTCGCTCAATGCTAAGCACATACGCAAAAAAAGCAAAAACAAACCACACTCAATGAATAAGCAAAATCTGTGCTGAGGTAATAAATATGATTAATTTTAGACTTAACAATAAAGAAGTAACATATTCAGGTAATTTGTCTGAGTGTTTGTTGGATGTTTTGAGAAATGAGTATAAGCTTACCGGTACTAAATGCGGGTGTAAGGAGGGTGAGTGTGGTGCTTGTTCTGTTATTGTAAATGGCAGGCTTATTAATTCGTGTTTAGTTGCGATGGGCAGTCTTAATAACTGTGATGTTTTAACAATTGAGGGATATAGTAAATCAGCACGCTTTGCTGCTTTGGATAAGGCTTATGCGTCAGTCTCTGCTGTTCAATGCGGTTTTTGTATTCCGGGTATGATTCTTGCTTCCGAGTGTATTTTATCCGAGCATCAGCACCCCACCGATGAGGATATACGTGAAGGTATATCGGGAAATATTTGCCGTTGCACCGGGTATAATTCAATTGTAAGAGCCATTGAACTTGCTGCTGAAGATCAGGTTCAGAACTTTCGAATGTCTTATCCAACTATAAGAGAGGTTGATTTGGAGGAATATGTACCAAAGGTTGCTGAAAATACGGATAATTCATATAGTGCTGATTTTCCAAATAGTTTGCCAAAAACATTACGTGAAGCTTTAGTAATGCGTAGAAAATATGACCTTATCCCCTACTCCGGCGGTACTGATTTGATGGTTGAAGAAAACTCTGATGAAAAGGATTATCTTTTTATTGGAAATCTGCTTGAACTAAAAAACATCATCGAAGATGAAAAGTTTATACGTTTTGGAGCAGGTGCAACTTTTTACGAAGTGTTAAACCATAAGTTAACTCCGGCAATACTAAAGGAAGCGTGCAAGCAAATTGCTGCACCTGCAATACGAAACACAGGTACTGTTGGTGGTAATATCGCTAACGGTTCGGCAAAGGCTGACAGTGCACTTATATTTATGGTGACAGATTCGAAAATACGGCTTGCCAGTTCTGATAGTGAGCGAATTATTCCAATTAGTGATTTTTATCTTGGTGGTGGAAAAACAGCATTAAAAAATGATGAATTAATTATAGAAATTCTTATGCCAAAGCATGGAATTGAAAATTATTGTTATACAAAGATCGGTGCTCGTAATGCTCTTGCAATATCAAGAGTTTCATTTGCAGGTATTGCTGATATTCAAGACGGGATAATCAAAAACTACGCCGTTGCTTTTGGCGCAGTTATTGATACTATAATTCGTCGTTCTGATATTGATATTATGATGATTGGAAAAACTATAGAAGAAGCAAAGTTAATTGTTGATGATTATATTGATGCATATGATGAAGCTATTGTTCCACGTCGTGGCAGAGTAGGTGTAGAGTATAGAAAAGATGTTTGTATGAATCTTTTAAGAGATTTTATTGCAAATACCATCTGTTAAATTGTTTAAGGCTTTCTTCAATTAATCGCCAAATATCTGATGGTAATTTCTTGCCGTCACGATGGTTGGTGATTTTTCCATCCATTCTTAATAAAACTGAACCATCTTCCATTGCAACAAATCCATTATTTTTGCTGTTGTCAAAATCTTGTTTGTAAATATAGAATGTCATTTTGTCAAGATATGGCGCACTTTCGTACGGACAGAATATTTCGCAGTTTCCACATTCATTACATAAATAATCTAAGTGTACCACTTGTTCTCTGCCGTCTATAATAACACAAATGTTTGCTCTATTTGGGCACACATCAGCACACACCCGGCAAATTGTTGCACACTCTAAACAACGCTCGGATTCCTGCACTTTTGATGTGTTGCAATAGAGTATTCCTTTTTTGTTTTCGGCTGATCTAATATCATCGCTTATGTTTTTATCAACATATTTATCAAAAGTTATATCAGTTATTTTTGATGCACATTCTGCCGCATCCGCAATAGCTTCCGCAATTGTTGCAGGTCCATTTTTTGCATCACCAATAACATACACATTTTCACTGCTTATATCAAACATGCTTAAATCAACTCTGTTTCCTACTGCTGATATAACAGTGTCGGCAGGTATATCTTTTATTTTTCCTGTTGGTACCGGACTTCGTCTCCCTGACTCATCGGGAGTTCCAAGTTCCATTTCCTTACATGATAAAATCCTATTTTTATGACTTAAAGGTGTTAATAATTCGTTAAACTCAATACCTTCATCTATTGCAAGCTGTAATTCTTCAACATCGGCAGGCATAAATCTTTTTGTGCGGCGATAAACAATAGATACATTTTTTACATCTTTTGCCCGTTTTGCTGCACGAGCTGTATCAATTGCTGTATTTCCTCCGCCAACAACTACAACATTTTCACCGAATTTTACACTATTCGGATTGTTTTTAATTTTCTTGAGAATCTCTAGTGCATCAACCGGCTCTTTACCTTCCAGACGTAACACACCAGGAAACCATACTCCGGTCGCAATAACAATATGTTTATATCCATCAGAGCGTAAAGCGTTTATATCTGTTATTTCACTGTTTAGTTTTACATCAATTCCCATAGCTTCAACAAGTGCTATGTCTTTATTTACTGACTCATTACTTATACGAAACTCAGGTATTACATGCTGTACAATACCTCCCAGTGAGTCTCTTTTCTCAAATATTGTAACATATGAACCGGCTTTTGCTAAAAAGTATGCAACAGCGAGCCCAGCCGGTCCTCCACCAATTATAGCGACTTTTTCTCTGTTTATTGGCAGTTGTATTGGATTAAGTCCACTCATTAGTTCATTATAAGCATTTTCGACTGCTTTTAATTTTTCAGAACGAATATTAATACTACTTTCGTAAAAATTACGGGTACACTTTGTCATGCAGTTGTGTGAGCATATTGTTCCGGTGATAAATGGTAATGGGTTTTTCTCAGTTATTATTTGTAATGCTTCAAGGTATTTTCCCTCTCCGGTTAGCTTTAGATATGCCGGTACATCTTGACCGAACGGACAACCATTCATACATGGAGCGATATAACAATCTATGAGTGGTACTTTTTTATTGATTTTGCGTATAGGTGGTATTCCTGTTGGTTTTTTATATAGAACATCTGTTTGTACTTTATCTACAAGAGATTTTAATGCTTTTATGTCAATTTTTTCATTAACAGATATTTGTTTTTCGGGTGTTTTATTACTTTCCTTATGTTTAAACTTGATAAACTCTGTTGCAATTTGATGTAAACGCTCATAACCACCCGGTTTTAAGAGTGTTGTAGCAAGGGTTATAGGCCATATTCCGGTTTTATAGATTTCCTCAATGTTTCTAATATCCGCTCCACCGGAAAAACTTATACGCAAACTTCCATTTAACGCTTCAGTTAATCGTTTTGCAACTTCGATAGACAGCGGAAATAATGCACGACCCGACATGTACATTTCTTCGCCGGGTAGTTGATTGTCATTTATTTTTACGGGGAAAGTATTAGTAAGCTTTACACCAAACTCAAGAGACATATCTTTTGCTAGTTTGTGCAGTCTCTTAAACATTGGTACTGCATCTTCAAACTGCATATCTGCTTTAAAATGTGTATCATCAAACTCCAGATAATCATAACCAAGACTATCCATAGTTTTTCTTGCATAATCATAACCAAGAAGAGTTGGATTACATTTTACATATGTATGTAATCCTTTTTCTAGGATTAAATATCTGGCTATCTGCTCGATTTCTTCCGGTGGACAACCATGTAAGGTTGATAATGTTATAGAGTTTGATACTTTTGGACTAATATTATCAATCATATGTTTATCAACATAATCAAAACGTGTTAAATTATTTTCTGCCCAACGCTTACATTTACTCCAATAGTCAGTGGTTTCTGCGTTTTTTAACCCTTCGATAAAGCTATCTATTTTATTTGATTTTATGCCATTTAAGTCATATCCAACACTCATATTGAAGACAAATCCATCTTCTCTGCCAAGTCCAAACTCACGACTGATTAACTTTATCGCATACCATGCTTTTATGTACTCATCAAGTGCTTGAGGTACATATAATTCTGTTGACCACTCTACATTATAACCCTCATCAGCGGCAGTTATACATGGTTTTGAGACAGGCAGGTCTTCTCCATCAAGAACTTGTACTGTTTTAAGCTCAAAGAAACGAGCACCGGTTATGTAGCTCGTAATCAGATTTTGCGATAATTGTGTGTGCGGTCCGGCAGCAGGTCCAAAAGGTAGTTCAGGTTTTTCACCAAATATTTCATATGTATATGGTGATGATTGGTCAAAAAACTTTTTTGTACCAAAAACAGAATCCTGGAAGTAATACTCACTGATAATCCATTCCATAAGCTGCCCAAAAGGTACCTGTCGCATTAAATCACTCATGAGTTAATCCTTTCCCACACATTGTTTGAATGTTCTCTGCTTTTAGCATAGATTTTTTCTGTATCAATGCCTATAAACTCCCGATTTTTCATTTTTACTTTACCATTTATGATTGTTGTTGTTATACTTCGTCCACTCATACCAAATAGTATATGACCATCGCAGTTTGCTGCTGTCATAGGAGTTTGCGGTATGTAATCGCTAATTATTATGTCTGCTGCAGCACCAGTTTCCAACACGCCAATTTTTGTGTTAAAACAACGGTCACAAATTGTTTGATTATTGTAAAATAACATCTGCGGTACTTCGCTCCATGCTGCACCGGGGTCAGCCAAAACGTGTTTGTGAATGATATTTGCTACTTTTTCTGATTCCAGCATATCGTTTGTGTACCCGTCAGTGCCAAGTCCAAGCATAATACCTTTTTTTATCATTTCCATTGCAGGTGGAATACCAACAGCATTTCCCATGTTTGACTCGGGATTGTGAACTACCATTGTATTTGTTTCTTTTAGCAAATCCATCTCGTTTTCATTAACATGGATACAGTGCCCGGTTATGGTTTTTTCACCGAGTATTCCAAGGTCAAAAAGTCTGTTTATGACACGCTTTTTATATTTTGAAATACTATCTTCAACATCAGCAGTTCCTTCTGCTACGTGAATGTGATAACCAATTCCATTCGGTGTGTTTTTAATGCATTTTTCCATTGTTTTATCTGATAAAGTAAATGATGCGTGCATACCCATCATTGCTTTTATCATATCTGTGTTATCACTTTGAGTATACTTTATAAACTCGGCATTTTCTTCAATAGCTTCAAGCATTTGTTCCTCTCCGTTACGGTCAGAAACCTCGTAACAAAGACTTGTCCTTACGCCAAGCTCTTTAGCAGCGTCAGCAATTCTAAACAAGCTGCCACGTATACCACCGTAACTTGCGTGATGGTCAAATACAGTTGTGCAACCATTTTTAATACAGTCAATATATGTCACCATTGCACTATAGTATGTATCTTCAAGTAAGAGATTTCTGTCAAGTGTCCACCACAAACCATCGAGTATTTCAAGAAATGTTTTTGGAGAGTAGTTTTTGATGGATACACCACGAGCAAATGCACTGTAGATATGATTGTGTGCATTTATTAATCCGGGCATAATAACACCGCCAAAAGCATCAATAAACTCAGCTTCGGCATATTTCTTGCGGAGTTTGTTGGTATCACCAATTTCTTTTATCAGGTTTTTTTCAACAACAACTGCTCCGTTTTCAATAAGCTCATTTGGCACTGTGCGAGTTATCAGTCTTCCATTACCTATAATTAAATGTGACATCATTTTACTCCTTATTATTTGAGCAAATTAGAGTTTTTTGTCTGCTTTTATTAGTAATCTTACTGATTCAACAACAACTTGTATACCTAAAGTTGGGTCGTGTGAAGCTTTATCGGGCAGTCCTGCGGCGGCTCTTTCTTGATTCCAAATCACGTATAAAGCACAACCTGCTCTTGCACCAAGTATTTGTGAAACAATGTATAAGGTAGCACTTTCCATTTCTGATGCTAAAGTGCCTGACTTTTTCCATGCTTCCCATTTATCTTTAAGCTCATATCCTATTGGCATTCTATCCGGTGAATGCTGTCCGTAAAATGAATCCTTACATTGTACGATTCCTGCGTGATACTCAGCATTTAAGTTTTTAGCAGCTTGAATAAGTGCATTTGTTACATCAATGTTTGCAACCGCTGGAAACTCAATAGGTACGTATTCCTTACTTGTTCCATCCTGACGTATTGCCCCTGTTGCAATAACAATATCTCCACCCTTAACCTGATGCGCGATTCCACCGCAAGTACCCATTCGGATAAATGTATGTATTCCTAATTTATGGAGTTCTTCAACAGCTATTGCTGTAGATGGCCCGCCCATTCCTGTAGACATGACCATAACAGGTTCGCCATGCAGCTCCCCTATCCATGTTGTGTATTCTCTGTTTTGGCAGTAAAATCGAGGGTTATCAAGGTGCATTGCAATGCTTTCAACACGCCCGGGGTCACCGGGTAGTAGTACATATTTAGCTCCAAATGTTTCCCCAAACCCTAAATGATATTGCTTCTCCATATATGAACCCTTACTTTCTGCTTTCTGTGACAAATCACCCGCCGTCTGCGGACGGCACCCTCTTTACTAAAGAGGGCACAGAGAGTTCTACTCTCTATTCCCTATTCCCTTATCATAATGAATTATGCATTTTCTACCTCATTCCTTTATCATAGGGTTGACCTGCGGCCTTTGGTGCTTGTGTATTTTTTGATGTAAACGCCAGCAGTAACAAAGTTGCTACATATGGTGCCATGCTGTAAAATGCTGCCGGTATACCAAGATTAAGCAAAAATGGTATTGCAGTGAAACTACTTGCTATTGTTTGCATAATACCGAAGAAAAATGACGCAAAAAGTATTCTCATAGGTTTCCATGCACCAAATATCAGAACTGCTAATGCCAAGAATCCATAACCTGCAACAGAACCACCAAACCTTGAAGAAATCGGTACTATCCAGATAAGACCACCCATTCCTGCTAAAGCACCAGAAATAAGAACTCCGGCATAACGTATTTTTGCAACACTTATACCAACAGAATCTGCTGCTTGCGGATACTCACCACATGCTCTAAGTCTTAGTCCAAACTTTGTTTTATATAAAACTATTGTTGATACAGCTAAGATTAAGAATCCTATATATGTTGTAATATAGGTTCTCTGAAATAGTAATGGTCCTAATATTGGAATATCCCCGAGTATTGGTACACTGGCTATTCTAAATTGGTTGATAAATGGTACAAACTGTCCGTCTAAGTAAAATATTGCTATGTAGATTGCAAAAGCCGGAGCAAACATATTAATTGCAATACCGCTGATGATTTGATTTGCCTTTAAGTTAATTGATGCAAAAGCATGAAATAAAGATATTAGCATCCCTGTTATCATTGCTACCAGTAGTGCTAAGAGTAAAATACCTTGATCTGATACATTTTCGGGATTTTGGAAGATGTTTAAAAACAACACTCCTGTAAATGCACCCATTACCATTTTTCCTTCAAGAGCAATGTTTACGATACCTGATCTTTCTGAGAACATCCCACCAAGTGCTACAATCAAAAGAGGTATCATAAAAACCATTGATTGTTGGACTATAAAATAAAACATATCCATAGTTATTCGCCCTCTCTACTCTTTGGAAATATTTTTCCTATGTTAGTTTTTACAACTAATACAAATGCGCAGAAATAGATTATTACCGCAACAACAATATTTACAAGCTCTAATGAAAACCCAAATGGTTGCATTCGAGCACCACCTAAAAATAAATATGATACAAATATTCCAGAGAATATAACTCCTATAGGATTAGTCAGCCCGAGGAAAGCTACAGAAATACCTGTAAAACCTTCCATTGCAAGTAGTGGAAGTGCAGTCATTGATAGTCCTGTGCCATTCATATAGATTAATGCTCCACCTATCCCTGCTATAGCTCCGCAAATCATCATTGAAAATACAATATTTCTATTTTGATTTATACCTGCATATTTTGCAGCATCCTTATTAAATCCACATGCTTTTAGTTCATATCCAAACTTAGTTTTATCAAGAATTATATAAACAAGTATTGCAAGAAATATCGCTATAAATATTCCTAAGTTTACTGCTGATGCTCTATAACCTTCGCCTAATGGTTCTCTAAAAATGTAATTTAGACCAAGTGATGGTAAATTGGAATCATCAGGCATACGGGTTGTTGTTGTACGATTTATGTCAAATATTGTGTTTTGAATAGTATAACTAAGTAAATACATCCCAATATAATTAGTCATTATTGATGTAATTACTTCGTGAACATTTCGATATGCTTTTAGTAAACCGGGGATTGCACCCCATACAGCACCGGCTAAAGCAGCACCTAATATTGAGCAAATAATACGAAGTGGAGGTGGTAAAAATAAGAATTGAACACCTATATAGATTGCAGTATAACCACCGAATGCAAATTGCCCTGCTGCACCGATATTAAATAGTCCTGTTTTAAAAGCAAATGTGACGGACAATCCTGTTAGTATTATAGGTGTTGCGCCAAGCAGAACATCACCAACATTTCGCATATTTCTTAAACCAAATGATATCATTGTCCAAAATGCCGGAAATGCCTGGTTTGAATCACTTGCAAGCAATACAATCAGACCTATTAACAGTCCTACGATAATTACAATGAGAGTAGATATTAAACTAAGTATACTATCCCTTTTCATGCTAATTCCTCATTTACTACATCTCTTTTTGCACCTGACATATATAATCCAAGCTCTGTATATGTGACTTTTTTCGGGTCTACATCAGCAACAATTTCACCCTCATACATGACAAGAATACGGTCGCTTACGTTCATTACTTCATCAAGTTCAAGAGAAACAAGTAAAACTCCGCCGTATGCTCGCTCAATAATAAGCTGTTTATGAATATACTCAATTGCTCCAACATCAAGCCCTCGTGTTGGTTGCACTGCAACTAAGAGTTTAGGTTCACGACTGAGCTCACGTGCCAGGATTGTTTTTTGCTGATTTCCACCAGACATACTACGTGCCGGTGTTCGTCCACCCTGCCCTGAACGAATATCATATCGTTCAATAAGCATATCACTATTTTTATAAATCTCATTAAATCGTAAAAAGTCATATTTTTGAAATTGTGGTGAAAAATACGATTGTAAAATCAAGTTGTACGCAAGGTTGTAGTCAAGCACCAGCCCGTGTTTGTGTCTATCTTCCGGTATATGACCCATTCCCGCAAGGCATCGTTTACGGATGGATAGATTTGATATATCCACTCCATTCATAACCATAACTCCATTAGTTGATGGCATTAAACCTGTAATTGCATATACAAGTTCTGATTGTCCGTTACCGTCAATGCCTGCAATGCAAACAATTTCTCTTTCATGAACTTTAAATGATACATTGTTTACAACATTTTTTCCTGTTATTTTATCTTTAACTGTTAAGTTGGTTACTTCCAGTGCAACCTCACCTAATTTAACTTCTGGTTTATCTATTATTAGATTAACTTTTCGTCCGACCATCATTTCTGACATTGTTTCTACTTCTGTTGTTTTAACATCAACTGTTCCGATTAATTTACCTTTTCGCAAAACAGTACAACGGTCAGCTACACGTTTTATTTCATCAAGCTTATGAGTAATGAATAGTATTGACTTTCCTTCTGTGATAAGGTCTTTCATTATTTTCATCAGTTCATCAATTTCTTGCGGAGTTAGAACTGCTGTAGGTTCATCAAAAATCAATATTTCATTCTCACGATATAACATTTTTAGTATTTCTACTCTTTGCTGCATACCAACAGTTATATTGGATATCAAAGCGTCGGGGTCAACACTTAACCCATATTTTTTTGATAGCTCTACAACTCTGGCACGTGCTTCAACCATGCTAAGCAGCCCAAACTTAGTTGTTTCGACTCCAAGTAAAATATTTTCAAGGACTGTAAAGTTATGCACAAGCTTAAAATGCTGGTGTACCATTCCAATTCCATACCTTGTGGCATCATTAGGTCCTGATATTTTTATTTTTTCATCATTTTTTAGGATTTCACCTTTTTCAGGTGTATATAATCCAAAAAGTACACTCATTAGAGTTGATTTGCCTGCACCGTTTTCTCCTAAGAGTGCATGAATTTCGCCTTTTTTTAACTGTAGAGTTATATCATCATTTGCAATAATCCCCGGAAACTCTTTTGTGATATTGCGCATCTCAATAATGTACATAAAAGAACAATTCCTTGCTATTGGATTTTTGTTTGCTGAGTAACCATGTTAACACTGGGTTTGTTTATTACTAGTTTCATATAATGTTTTTGTTTCTCTCAGTGTACATCTATCAAAATACTCAAAGATAGATGTACACTTGAGAAAATCCATTAAATTATACTTGTTTTGCTATTTATTGCTTATGTTAACGATTAGTTGATAAAGGTGACAGTTACTGATCCAACATTTATTAGGTCATTTGGATTAGTTGTTCCATCATCTTCCGGTAAGACTGTTGATACAGTTATTGAACCGTCAACAAGCTTTGCAAGAATTGCGTTGTAATCGTCAAGAGAGAATGTACGGAAACGAGATGTTGCCATTGGTAATCCAATACCTCTGTTGGCGGCATTATACATAAGATTTCTTCCACCTTGGAAGTTGTCATTTACAAAGTCAGTAAGCATATCATCAACTGAAATAGCAAGAGCTTTCATAGCGGACGTGATAACAGTCGGAGAGTCGTTTGCCTGGTCAACATCAACACCAACTACGAATGTGTCTGCTGCTTCTGAAGCTTCAATAACTGAGAATCCTGCTCCACCTGCTGCTGAGAAAATAACTTCTGTACCACTGGCATACCATGATGCTGCCATTGTTGTGACTGCCGGATTTGGCTGAAAGTCACCAATGTAGTGGTAGTTGATACTAACTGCACCATCAGCAAGACCTAAATCATTTGCTGCATAAGCTGCACCTTCAATGAAACCATGTCCAAAACGAACAACAGCAGGAACTGCAGTACCACCCATAAAACCAAGATCTCTAAATCCATCTTTTACAAGTGCGTAACCTGCTAAGAAGCCGGATTGTTCTTCAGAATATACAATTGAAACTGTGTTTGCTGCTTCCGGACCGACAAAATTAGGTCGTGCATCAAGAATAACAAACTTTGTTGCAGGAAATAAATCCTGTGCAGTACCAACAGACATTGCAAAGTGCCATCCGGGGAGTATTAAAATATCTGCACCCCAGTTAATAGCATCGGTTATAATGTCAACTCGTGCTTCATCTGTATCATCGTGTGCTTGAAAAAAGTTTGCTTGCTCTCTTGGGTTAAGATTTCTTTTGTTAAGGAAATCAACTATTCCATTCCATGCGCCTTCGTTAAAAGAACCATCAAACTGAATAGATCCGGGACTGTGTGCAACAAGCGCAATTTTGATGTCTGTTAACTCGTCGCCACTACCATTTCCTCCATTACCACCATTACCACTTGTACCATTACAGGCAGCAACCAACACTGAAACCATCGCAAGAGTGAGTAAAATCGCTAATAACTTTTTCATATTTTCCTCCATTTTCTTATAAACTTCTTATTTATGTAAAATGCACAATGCATAGTTACTAGGGGGTAGGGGTTAGTAATCGTTTAGTTTTGTGTTTCCGGTTAGGATTTTTACTGCGGAGCTGGTGCCTAGTCTGTCACAACCTGCGTTGAGGTATTGTATCATATCTTCTCGTGTTTTTATCCCACCTGCTGCTTTTATTTTTACATTTTCGCCGATATATTTCTTAAAAAGCTCTATGTCTGCCATTGTTGCACCTGCTGTGCCAAATCCTGTTGATGTCTTTATATAATCTGCTCCTGAGTTCGTAATAATTTCACACATTTTGATTTTTTCTTCTTCTGTGAGATAACATGTTTCGATAATAACTTTTAGGATTTTTGTACCTACTATATGTTTTAGAACTGTTATTTCTGTTTGTATTGTTTCAAACTCTTTGTTTTTTACATCAGCGAGGTTGATAACCATATCAAGCTCTTCTGCACCTTCTTCTAGTGCTGTTTGCAATTCAACTGCTTTTGTAGATATTGAATGGTATCCAAGCGGAAAACCAACTACTGTGCATATTACAAGCTCCGGGTACTTTGTGCGAATGTATTTAACATAGTGCGGTGGTACACAAACAGAGGCTGTCTTAAACTCTATCGCTTCATGGCAAAGTTTGTTTATTTCTACCTGCGATGCGGTAGCTGCAAGCAATGTATGGTCAACATGTTTATATATATTAGCATCATTCATTGTAATAGAATACCACAGGTTTTCCATAATAACAATTACATTTAGTTACAATTTTTATTTGTTGACATAGAATTATCAATGTGTTACAGTTTGGTTACAAAAATGAAACGAGGTTTTTTATAGTGCCTGCCGTAAAAGATAAGAAAAAAATACTGGAATATAAAGGTCATCCTCTACGTCGAAAGGATAACATTATTTATTATGGAAAGATGACAGATAAGCACATAATTATGCTTGAAATCTTAGAATCTAAAGATTTTGATGATATGAAACTGGCTACAAAAGTTGCTGTTCAACTGCAATTAACAGAAACAGATATTAGGTCGCGTGATAAAATTTTAAAGAAAAGTGAAAAAAGCAACTTCTATGAAGCAATGGATGTTGCTGCAGTTTGGCTCAACCGAGCACTTTCCAGTAAATAATTAATAGTTACAAATCACCCACCGTCTGCGGACGGCACCCTCTTTACTAAAGAGGGCATGTAGCGAAACAAGTTTCGCATTGGAGTCTTAATCTCTACTCTCTCGTAATTATGCATTATGAATTATGCATTTTTAGATACTCTCTAAGCCAGGTGTTTACGCTGGGGTCTTTTAGTGCGAATTCTATTGTTGCTTCTAAGAAGCCTTGAAGATTGCCTGTGTCATATCTTTTTGCATCAAAGTCTACTGCTACCATATCTTCAATTTTGCATAATTCAGCCAGTCCGTCTGTGAGCTGTATTTCTCCACCAAATCCGGGTGAAGTTTTTTCAAGAATATCAAATATCGCAGGTGTTAAGACATATCTGCCTAGAATTGCGTAGTTTGAGAAAACTTTATCAGGTGATGGTTTTTCTATTACATCTAGTGCTTTGAAGATTTTTTCTTCAAGCTTCTCAATTTTAAGCGAGCAGTATTTGTGTATGACACCTAAATCTACTTGTTGCGCTCCAACTGATGATGCGTTATACTTCTCCGATGCATCTATCAGTTGTTTTGTGACAGGTACTTCGGAGACCATGATATCATCACCGAGTAATACTGCAAATGGTTCATTACCTACGAAACTTTTTGCACAAAGTATGGAGTGACCTAAACCTTTGGTTTCTTTTTGACGTATAAAATGCATATTTGCTAAGTTAGCTGATGCTCTAACCAAGTTTAACTCACTTATCTTACCGGATTTTTCAAGACTTGCTTCAACTTCCGGTGAATAATCAAAATAATCTTCAATTGCAGATTTACCTCGATTTGTGATAATAAGAATATCCTCTATCCCTGAATTAACTGCTTCTTCGACAATATACTGAATTGCGGGTTTGTCTACAACAGGTAGCATTTCTTTTGGTATAGACTTTGTAGCAGGTAACATTCTTGTGCCAAGTCCGGCAGCAGGTATAACAGCCTTTTTTACTTTCATTACTTTATCTTCCTCCTGTATAAATGTTTTGTAGCCTATCTATAATATCTGTTTTTGGTAAATATACCATCAATGGTAAACCAATTATATATAAGACAGCAAATTGGCCTGCACCAACTTGAAGACCATTAACTATAAACGCTGCCCAATAAGCATCAGCTTCTCCTGATCCAACCATAAAATATGCTATCATTGCTCCTATAAATATAGCATTAAATATTACAGGTGGAAAACAAGCACATATTTTTGCATTAATACTGTCTCTTCTAAACTTCATTCCAATCCACATGGTACACAAAGCAGCTATTAATGAAGCAGAAGATCCTACAACCATATCGAGCCAACCATAAGGACTTAACAAGTTTGCGATAATACATCCTACAAATAGACCGGGTACAGCTAACGGGAAATAGAATGGTAGTATAGTTAAAACCTCAGATAGTCTGAATTGTATAGGTGTATATGCAAGCGGAATGATTGCATATGTTAGAGCAACATATAGTGCTGCGATTATTCCTCCGAAAATGATTTTCCTTACTTTCATTGTTTAGTCTCCTAAGTGTGTTAATCTTTTGGTATTATGGGACGATTGCCATCGTCCCCTACACGGGATTTATGTTTATTTTGATAGGCAGCCGCAGTAGTTTTGTCTGTATAAGTCGTATTTTTTTGAGAGTTCTATTGACTGTATGTAGCCGTTATTTTCTTTAAAGTCTGCAACATAGTACAGTATATTGTGGTCGCTTGACAACTTAGATCCGATTTGATTTAACAAAAGTGTGTCTTTGTAAGGGCTGATGGACAGTGTTGTAGCAAATATATCATACTCACCATATACTGCCTGCTTTGCTGTTTTTGCTAAACGTAGTTCATAACATATATTGCACCTTGCCCCACCTTCCGGTTCATCTCTAAGGTTAGATACTGCTTTCGCAAACATTTCATTGTCATATCCGCAGTCTAAGACACCAATTTCATCTTGTAAGTTATTCCTTACCAAAAGCTTATCAATTTCCCCTTTTCTTCTAACATACTCTGATTGTGGTTCAATATTTGGATTATAGAAGAAAAGTGTTATATTGTACAGTGGGTATAACAACTCAAGCACATAAGTAGCACATGGTGCACAGCAACAGTGCAATAACATCGACTTACGCTCAATGTCTTGATTTTGCAATGCATTCACATAAGTCTTTTTTTGACGTTCAATTGAGCTTGTTATATCATACATACATCTTCATCTTAGGAGTAGCTACGCTTATGTCTTGTGATATAGTAATAGTGAACATTATTTGTTTGTCTTCACTAAAGCTATCACACCAGCTAAAGAACTCATCAGTTTGTTCATCTACTCCCCTTTTGATTATCTGCAATAAACTATCTATAAAAATGTGGGATATATCATAATTTGAAGAGTGTAATCCGCAAATTAGGCCTTTTAGATAATCATATCCATCAATATCATATTGTGATGCATCTATCAGCCTCACTTTGTGGGGTAAGTCGAAGGTTAGTTTTGGTTTCTTTTCTATAAATACTATGTCTCCCTGCTCCTCTTGAACAGCAGCGGTAGCAAGATTAATCATTTGTTTTGTTTTTCCTGAACCCTTTAGACCCATAATCAATTTTACCATATTTTTACAATCCTCTCTAAATTTCTCTTAATAATGTTTAATTATTTTAAGTATTACTATTTAACCATAAATATAAACTTGCTCAAATTAATTATTAACTATTAATTATTAATTATTATAACCCCAGTATAGCAAACAAATTCTTCTTATATGCTTCAACACCGGGCTGACCAAATGGGTTTACACCGGATATTAGTGATGATATTGCACACGAACGCATAAAGAAGTATGCAAGTGCTCCAAATGAAGAGGCTGACAGTTTTGGCAAGTTTAGCTCCAGTACTGGTACACCACCATCAATATGTGCTTTCATTACAGCAATTGCAGCAGAGTTGTTTACCTTATGCATATCGAATCCAACAATCGGGTTAATTTTATCAATGTGCATTTCACCACCGGGAATTATCGGATTTACACGTGGTTCACTAAACGACACAAATGTTTCCATCAGATTGCGTTCACCCTCTTGAATTAACTGACCTAAAGAGTGCAAGTCTGCTGAGTAATCTGCATAAGCCGGGAATATCCCCTTACTTTCCTTACCTTCGCTTTCGCCGAATAATTGCTTCCACCACTCACCTGTGTATTTAAACGCCGGTTCAAAACATGCAAGCATTTCAATGTTTCTGCCTTTACGATAAAGCGTTTGTCTGGCCGCTGCATAAAGTGATGCTTCATCAATACCATTTTCAAACTCTTCCTTTGCACCTGCCATAATTTCATCAATATCAATTCCGGCAACAGCGCATGGTAATAAACCAACTACTGTAAGCACGCTATATCTACCGCCCACTTCCGGCGGCATTTCAAGATAAGCATGATTGTTTTCTTGTGCCATTTTTATAAGTGGTGAGCCAATATCGGATGTTATATACAAACGATCTCTAAGTCCGACCGGTCCGTATTTATTTTTTAACAGTTCTTTAAAGAAACGTAAGGCAATAGCTGTTTCAATTGTTGAACCGGATTTCGAGACAACATTTACAGAAAAGTTTCTATCTCCAATGAGTCTGATTATTTCATCAAGGTACTCCCCTGATAGATTGTTTCCAGCAAACATAATATCGGGAGTTTTCTTACGTAATAAATTGTAGTTTGGTGATTTGATAAACTCGATTGCTGCACGAGCACCTAAATATGAGCCTCCTATACCAAGTACAACAAGAACTTCGGATTCATCACTGATTTTTTTTGCAATGTTTTTTATTTTATCGCTGAGATCTTTATTATACGCAGACGGTACGCTCATCCAACCATTTTCATAAAGAGTTTCTAACTTCTCCAGTGGTTCTTTGGTATTTATTTTTCGCACTTCTTCTTCTGAAACAAATCCTAATGCTCCGTTAATATCAACTTTAATCAAAGTAAAAGCCCTCCTAAAATAATGTGAAGATAATATATCATTTTAAGCTTTTTTATTCAACCATTCTTTTACATTCCAAAAGCCATAAATTGGCAATATATCTTCTCTATCAACATCTTTTCCGGTGAGAATATATTTTTTTGGTGCAAAACGCATATTGTATTGTGAAAGCGAGCGAGCTTTACTTGCACTCCCTGCTTTGACCTCGATAGGTATAATGTTGTCATCGTATTGAACTATAAACTCAACTTTTGCTCTGCCGGGGTTTTCTGCAGACCAGTAATATAATCTTTCTCCAAAGTTTTGCATAAGATCAGAACAAACTATGTTCTCGATTAATGCGCTTTTGGTTTCTTTGTTATTATCAGATTTATCTAAAATTATTGACGCAGGTAAATGCATAATTCGTCGTAATAAACCAACGTCACACATATACAGCTTAAAATGTGTGTGGTTTACATTTGCTGTAAGGGGTAAAGCTGGCTGCTCAATATGCTCTACCTTATAGACCAGTCCTGCTCGCATTAGCCAAAAAAGTGCATCATCTAAATCCTTAGCTCGCCAGCTTTTTTTAACAGTGGTGAATAAAAACTTTCGATTTTTTTTAGTAAGTTGAACTGGTACTGAGTTGAATATAGCGGATAGTTTTGCTACCTGTGAGGTTTGTGCCAGACTGATAAAATCGCTTTCTATGCTTTTGATTGTTTGTGTTAGCAGTTTATCTACGGCTTCAATGCTTTTATTCGCATCCCAGCTTTGCACTACCTCGGGCATACCACCGACAATTTGATAGTCACAAAACTTTTCTTCAAGTTGTGATTGAAACTTTTTGTACGCACCACGATCAAATCCGCTTTCTTTTAGGTGCATAGCAAGCATAGGGCTTTGAGCAAGCAGAAACTCGTAAAAACTCATAGGATATAGAGTTAAAATATCAACATTACTAATAGGTATCGCTGCACCATGTTGAAGAGATACGGCAGGAGATGAAGAAATAGCGATGATGTGATATTGCGGTGCTTCTTCGTTGAAGTATTTAAGTGAATCTAAAGCTTCTGAGCAGTACTGTACTTCGTCGAAGACAATAAGTGTACCTCCGACCTTTATATCTTTTTCTCTGTAAATGGATAAATCTTTGATGATACGATTGGGGTCAAGGTTTTGACCGAAAAAGTCAACAAGGTTTTTGTCAGCTTCAAAGTCAAGGTATAATATGTCTTCAAAATAGTTTGCTGCAAAATCCTTTATCAAGTGTGTTTTTCCGGAATGTCGTATTCCTTGCAGAAAGAGTGGTTTCCTGTGTTCTGCATCTTTCCACTTTATTAAATCATCAGTTAATGTACGTAACATTTTGACCTCCTTATCTGTGCAAATGCAATTATATGGTATAATATTGCATTTGTCAACAGCAATATTATACCATAAGTGATTGTTGTTTATTTGACTGACCTAGGCGGTTAATGGTGGGTTGGGTGATTATTTTATTATATAGTTTGTTGGGTATAAAATGTACCAACAATTACTCCGCCATCAATAATAAACGGCTTGCGCCCTTCTGTATCGATGTTATAAACACTAAGTTGTCCATCATCTATATATGTTCTACTGAACATCTGGTGTTCAACTTTGTTAACACTTTTAACTGTTTTTTTACTATTTTCTGAATAGTTAAAAATAGAGACCTCATCGCCTGCTTTTAGATCCCCTGCTTTAACAAAACCATTTGGTGTTTGCACCGGATGGTTTGGTGTTAACTTTATTGTTGCATCCTCAAAATTAAGTTCAAGAAGATCATTTTCACGCCCTTTCCAGGTATTAGTAACCATGGCAGAGCCTCCGTCAGGCGTTGTAATTCTGCTGCCAATTTTAAGATTTTTAATCTGACTCTTCATGCCATTGGCTTCTAAAACCTTAGTGTTTTCATCTAAACAGCAAGTGATGCTATCGTTTGATTTATTATTTTTCATAACTTTCTCCTAAATGGTTTGGTTTGCTCTTGTAACATAAAATTGGTTGCTATATTTATGGTTACATTTTTTTAGTTTGTTATATTATATCATTTTTTATTGTGATATCAACTGTAACCACTCTATTATGTTTTTCATTTATACAATTAACCAATTCAAAGAGTTTTACGACATGTTAACAATCCTATTCATTCGTTCCATCTTCTCCGGGAACGTGTGGTTAGTTTTTTCGTAATCCGGTAAATGATTGATAATTTCGCTTTTCATGTACTCTAATGCTTTACAATTGTTCTCTTCAATTGCTTTTTCTGCTGCCATACTTGCATGATGACAGTAAAATGCATTTGCCCAAAATAGAATATTATCTAAATTGTATGTTTTCAACATATCAGATATTTTTCTATAGACTGTCATTATCGACATACGATTTCTCAAAGTTGTATCAGTTGCTAATGACCCGGAGCGTTTATAATAATGATACAGATGTTTGTCTAAATAAACACCTTTATTATTAAGTGAGATTACACATTCTGCAAAGAACAATACATCACTACCATAAGATAAGCTTTCATCAAAGATTAAACCTTTAATTTTATTTACTGCAAATAATTTATTCCACAAGTATGAACCAAAACCCATATAATTATCTCTATCAAGGGCATAAATCATCATATCTTTAGGTAAAATTAAAAATTCGGGTATTTCGATTTGATTTTCCATTGGAAATTGCAAAGTTGATGTGTTTCTGTAGAAGTTTGTTACACATACAGAAGCTTCATGATTTTTCTTTAGATTATTTAATAGTGTTTCGTACATTGTTGGTTCAGCCCAGTCATCACCATCTATAAAACCCACATAATTACCCGTCTTATTAGCAAGACCTACATTACGAGCTGAAGCATCTCCCCCGTTTTCTTTATGAAATACTATTATGCGTGAATCTTTTTTAGCATACTCATTACAAATTTCTCCACAACTATCAGTTGAACCATCGTTGACTAGTAATATTTCCAAGCTTGTATAAGTTTGGTTAATAATACTGTCTAAACACCTAGTTAAGTATTTCTCAGTATTGTATACAGGTACTATTACAGAAATTAAGTCCATTGATAACCTCATAATTGTAAGTGGTAATAAGTAAACGTAATAATACCATATCCTTCACATTTTTCGAAGATATTTTACATAGAATTAACACATTTTTCGAAGATAATATTAGGTTATTCAAAGTTCATGGTTTAACAGATTTTTTATCCGCTCAACTCTTTCGGGATAAGAACCTTGTATTTCTATGTAATATGGTAGGTTTTTGTCAATCGTTTTTTGCATACGTTTGAGTGCGGGATTATTCTCAGTTTTTATTGCAAGCTCCGCAATTAAACTAGCATAATAACAGATTTCTTTACGAACTAATATATTTAAATCACTATATCCATGTTTGTCAAATAACTCCAGCACCATTTTATGTGCAAGTAATGAACCATTTTCTTTTTCAGTCACTGTACCAGAATGTACATATGATGAGCTTCTTTGCAAATAATGATATACAGGTGTGTTTGTATAAACAGCAGTGCAGTTACCTAAAATAAATACTTCCGGTAAAAATAATACATCTTCACCACCACCTTTTATTTTTTCATTAAATAATAACTGTCTATTATTTAAAAATAAGTTGGCATCATAAAGTTTATTCCAGACAACAATATGAAAACCATTGTAATTATCTAATCTATAAATATAGTGTAAAATATCTCGAAGTGATAAAATACCATCCGGGATTTTTTTTGCATTATAACACAATATTGTTGATGATTCTGTTTCTTTATAAAAGTTTGCCACACTTATTGATA
This sequence comes from Oscillospiraceae bacterium, assembly GCA_031281255.1. Taxonomy (GTDB): domain Bacteria; phylum Bacillota; class Clostridia; order Oscillospirales; family Oscillospiraceae; genus WRMH01. Next base: position 12 of record JAITFR010000066.1, on the reverse strand, counting down.
CAGGATTTTGTT
>JAITFR010000060.1 GCA_031281255.1 Oscillospiraceae bacterium | reverse complement strand
AACACTATCGGGTTTGTTTTTTAATTGCATCGCAAAAATATCAGCAGCCAATATACAAGCTGATTTATAATTATCACAGATTATTTTTTTCATTTTAGTTAACTTAATCCTTTGATTTCTTAGGTTTTTACCGCGATTTTTATTCTACCATATTGAGTATTAAAACACAAAGGTTTTTGTGATATGTTTGTTATTTAATTTACCAGTAATTTTATTACATAAAACTTAACGCAGTTGCATTTTTCTTCAAACACCGTATAATGTAAGAAACTGTGTAAACTAAACAGTTTGCACTGTGTTTATTTACACCAAGGAACTATAAAGTAACACCATGATTGACATATCAATACACGAATTGAATAAGTATTACGGCTCAAACCATGTGCTAAAAGATATTTCACTTGAAATTTTCAGCGGTGAAAAAGTAGGTCTCTTAGGTAGAAATGGCTCGGGTAAAACAACATTGTTTAAAGTGATAACAGGTGAGGAAGATTATCAAAGCGGAAGCCTGTCTGTTGCATCAAGTAAGAAAATTGAAATACTCGCACAAATCCCTGTTTTTGCAGAGAATGACACAGTTGAAGATATTTTACGTTCATCATTTAACGAAGTAACAGAAATCTTCACATCAATGAAAAAAATCGAAGGTGACTGCGATCCAAAAGTATTAAAACGTTATGGTAGACTAATGGAGGAATACGAACGGCTTGGTGGTTATGATGTCGACTATAAAATAGATAAAATCTGCAATGGCATGAATATCAGTGAAGAGTTGAGAAAGAGTCCGTTTAATTTGCTTAGTGGCGGAGAAAAAACCAGGGTAAACCTAACTCGAATCCTCTTGCATGAAGCTGATATACTATTGCTCGATGAACCGACAAATCATCTGGATTTGCTGTCTCTAAAATGGCTTGAAAAATTTTTGCGTGATTTTACCGGTACTGTTGTAGTTATTTCTCATGACAGGGTATTTCTTGATAATGTTGTTAAACGTATTATTGATATTGAAGACGGAAAAGCACATTTTTACAGCGGAAGCTACACATGGTATGCAGAAGAAAAACTACGTCGCTATACAACACAAGCAGAACAATATGAACGTCAGCAAAAAGAAATAAAACGTCTTGAAGAAAGAGCAAAATGGTATGTTATACAAAACCAATTTACTACAAAACACCACCATCTTCACAAGCGTATTGAACAAATGGATAAGGTTGAAAAACCTGTCACATCAAAGAAAATTACAGAAGAGTTTAACAGTGGCGGATATGCAGGGAAAGAAATTGTTGCCTTAAACTCAGTAAGCAAAAGCTACGGTACGAACACTTTATTAAATGATGTAAGTATCAGCATTTATAGAAATGACAGAATTGCACTGGTGGGTGCAAATGGTTGCGGCAAAACAACTCTTCTTCGTTTGATAACGGACGAAGAAGCTTGCGACACGGGAACAATAAAAGTAAGCAGTAATGTCAAGTTTGCATATCTGCCACAAATTATCCGATTTGACGATGAAAATGCAACCGTACTTGATACATTACGCAATGTTATTAATGTTCCTGAAAATATAGCAAGAAGTATACTTGCAAACTTTAAATTCAATACTCAAGACATAACGAAAAAAGTAAAAAGCTTATCAGGTGGTGAAAAAAGTCGTTTGAAGATTTGTTTACTCATGCAAGATGAGGTTAACTTTTTGATACTTGATGAACCGACAAATCATCTTGATATTGACTCGCGTGAATGGGTAGAAAATGCTGTCTCTGACTGGGATTGTACTATGCTGTTTATTTCTCATGACAGATATTTTCTAAATAAATTTGCATCAAAAATATGGCAAATAAAAGATGAAAAAATCATCTCATTTACCGACGCAGAATCTTTCGAATATCTTTGATACTAAATCTTCACGAATAGTTTTGCCTGTAACTTCTCCAACTGCTATTAAAGCAGCTTCAATCTCCGTAAGAACAGCGTCAGGGGTTACTTTGTCATTAAGTGCTTCTGTTGCCAGCGTTAAGCTGGTTATAGCCTTTGTTATTGCTTCTGCTTGACGACTATTTGTTATAATCTCACCGGTTGGTATATTATCAAAATCCGGAAAGAACTTAATTATTTTATCATTTAATGTATCTAATCCATCTCCGGTAAGAGCAGAAATCATACAGTAGCTTATATTGTGTTCATTTAATTCAATAACATCAAGCTTTTGCGGTAAATCTGATTTGTTGACCGTTGCGATTAATGGTATATCTATAGGTATACTTTGAAGTATATTTTTATCTTCAACACTAAGCTCTTGTGAGCCGTCAAGCACAACAATTACCAGCTCGGAATTTTGTATTGTTGTTTTGGTTCGCTCATGTCCAAGTTTTTCCACAGTGTCTTTTGTTTCTCTTAGTCCTGCTGTATCAATGAGACGAAGCAGAACATTACCGACAAGTATTTTTTCTTCAATGGTATCTCTTGTAGTGCCTGCTATATCTGTAACAATAGCACGGTCATAACCAAGCAAAGCATTAAGAAGCGAAGATTTCCCGGTGTTTGTACGACCAACTATAGCTGTAGGTATACCACTTTTTAAGATTTTTCCTCGTGAGAATGTATCGAGCAAATGATTTAATTTCTCTTTTGCATCCTCAATTGTTGTTATATAGTTCTGTAATTGAAACTCATCAATATCCTCATCGGGATAGTCAATAACCACATGAAAGTGTGCCATAATTTCGAGCAGACTATCATAGATTGAAGTCATCTTTTGGCTTATTGCTCCGTTTAATTGACCGGCAGCATTTTTTGCACTTTGTATAGTTTCAGATTGAATTAAATCAATAACAGACTCTGCTTGCAAAAGATCCATCCGACCGTTTAAAAAAGCACGCTTTGTAAACTCACCTGCTTTTGCTTGTCTAACACCATAAGATGAAAGTATTGATAAAATCTCAGTAAGCACAACAGGTGAACCATGACAATAAAACTCAACAGTGTCTTCACCCGTGTAACTATTAGGTGCACGTGAGACCATACAAAGACATAAATCTACCAGAGTTCCGCTTGTATCAACAATTTTTCCATATAGCATTTGTCTATCTTTTGCTTCTGATAAGCGAATGTTATTAGCAGCAATAAAAACATTATCCGCAACGGTCAATGCTTGGTTACCGCTCATTCGGACTATACCAATTGCAGATATTATATTACCTGTTGCTATAGCAGCAATAGTATCCAAGCCAACCCCTCCATTTTCCCTCTATACAAAAGCGTTATTTTAAATTATAATACAGAGTAGAATATTCTGCAAGTTGAGGTATTTGTAATGAAGTTCATAAAAATCCTGTGCTTAGTATTAGCGATTACACTCCTTTTAGCTGCATGCAAAAAGGATGATGATAACGGAGAAGTAGATGTAGACCCCACACCCACTCCCCCTGATGAACCTCCTGTAGTAAGAGAAGTATACGAGTTTACACCTGAGAATCTTCCAAGAATGGACGGTTCACCTGCTACAATACCTCTCGCTCAGGCATTAGCGGCTGTGTTGCTTGGTGAAACCAGAGAAAATGTTCAGGATTTGGCTGTTTTTACAAGAACTACCGAAGCATTTAATACCCTTGCCGGTAAACGTGCTGATATTTTAATTGTTTCAGAACCAACACCTAACATTCTAAGTTTTTTGTCTTCTCACGGAATAGAATTTGATATGGCACCAATTGCAACAGATGCTCTGGTTTTTGTTGTCAGTGAGTCAAACCCAATCGATAATTTAACCATTGGACAACTAAGAGCAATATATTCCGGAGAAATAACAAATTGGCAACAAATAGGTGGAGAGGATTCTCCTATTGTTGCATTTCAAAGAAATGAAGAAGCTGCAAGCCAAATCCTTATGGAAAAACTTGTAATGGATTGGCAAATTATGGCAGAGCCACCTGTACAAATATTACCATCAGATTCCGGATTTGATGAAAGTATTACTGCAATAAAAGGGTTTGATAATTCTGCTAATGCGATTGGTTACTCTTTATATCATTATGCTGTTGACATGGGAATGGCAGAAGGCTTGAAGATACTCTCAATAGATGGCGTTTTACCTGATACTTACTCCATTTCAAATGGTAGATACCCATTTCTTAATCCATATTATGCAGTCATAAATACACACGAACCTGAAGATAGCTCAACTCGCATATTATTTAACTGGCTCTTGTCAGATTTTGGACAAGAGTTTATCAGCAGCCAGGGATATGTTTCTATAAAAGACTCACCACCTCTTGACTTTGAAGTACCTTCACCACCTGAAATGAGATGGGATATTAAGATAGATGACAGCCGTTTAACACCATATATTTCACCATTTGCAGGGCTTTCACGTCTTGATAGTTCTTCCCTTTCCGAACTAATACCATCACATGATTACGCAATGATACTACCCTATTCCAGTGCAATAACTATGAATGATGGTAGTCTCAGAATATCAAAATATGGCTTTGTAACACAAAATGGTATGATAATAACAAACCCTATATATGATGATATTACAAGAGCTGCACTAACTACATTTAATGATTCAATACCACAACCTGCATATCATCTTCGCATTAACACAGATGCAGCTACAAAACATGCTGTTGTCGCTTTTGATGGTAGTTGGATTACATCTTTTGATTATGAAAACATTGTATTTCATGAAAGTATATTTTTAGCTATATATGAAAATGAAACCTATAATATTGATGTATATGATTATGGTGGTAACCTATTGTACAACATAATGGAGTTAGAGTGGTTTGAAGATATAGAACAGGATACTTGGCCTGAGTTTCTGATATACACTATAAATGACGGATTTGGTTTTATCCAGATGTCGGATGGAAACTATGCAGTTTTAGATGTTTTAACCGGAGAAATTGAGGAAACCGATTTTATTCGTGCATTTATGTTTTCTGAAGGTCTTGCAGCAGTTATACCACGTGGAACTCGTAACAATCTATGGGGATTTATAAATAAAGACTTGGAGCTTGTTATACAACCGGGTTATGTGAATGAAACTGCTTTTAGAAATGGTAGAGCTGTTGTTGAAAGAACTGATGGAAGTCAACATATAATTAACTTAGAAGGTGAAGTCTTATTCTCGGTTGGTACTGATCAATTTATATTAACACAACATGATGGATATGCATTTGCAATATATCCCAAGGGTGAATGGGGATTGCCAACTCTATACAGGGGAGATTTTGTTGAAGTCTCATACCCAAATAATTTAGACCAAGATCTCGAAACTACAGTTCGATACTTGGAAAATGGATGGTATTCATTTGCTTCTTTTAGTGGTGTGTGGGTATCAAATGGGGATGTTGAGTATAAGTTGCCCAACAATAAACAAATTGTAACTCTTGCCGGCAGTTATATAATCGTAAGTGAAATGGATAGCGGATTTATTCAGCCTTTATTTAGTGTTATAACACTATCAGGTGAAGAAATTATTGAAGCAAAAGAACTTGAATCAATTACTCCTGTATTTAATAGTGAGGGACTGTTAGGATTTATCTTTAATACTAGTAAAACTTATGGTGATATAATAAATGAATACTATAGACGAGCTGAATATAGCTTTGTTGACCTTACTGGTCAATTGATAAAAAGTGGTCTTGGTGTTATGTTTTACGATGAAGCAACTGAGTTATTTTTCGTGCAAGGTACAGATTATTTCGCATGGATAGGCTTTGACGGAAACTACTTTAGTTTAGCTGATGATACATCTATAAAAATACCCTCAATGGCATACTCATTTGATTGATGAAATATCATACGGGGTGGTTTGATAGACGAAGTAATTAAGCCAGTTTGAGTATAATAGCTGTCCGTGTGCACGCCAATGAACATACGGAGGAGCTGTCGGGTCGTCGTTCGGAAAATAATTTTTCGGTATGTCGATAGACAGTCCTTTTTTAATATCACGCTCATACTCTTGAGCTAATGTATCTGCATCATATTCCGGATGACCTGCAACAAAAATATACCGGTTATCTATCGATTTAACTACACATACACCGGCATCATCTGATATAGAAAGCAACTCCAACTCAGGTACTTTTGTTATATCCGCTTCATACACATCAGTGTACCTTGAATGAGGCATAAAAAAGTCATCATCAAAACCACGAAAAAGCCTTGATTGTGTGTTTAATACCTTGTGATGAAACACACCTGACAGCTTTTTATCCAGTGGGTACTTTGGTATACCAAAGTGATAGTATAAAGCAGCTTGAGCACCCCAGCAAATATGCAAAGTTGAATGTACATTATGCGATGTCCACTCCATAATGTCGCATAACTCTTTCCAGTAATCAACATCCTCAAACTCTAGATTTTCGACCGGAGCACCAGTTATTATCATACCGTCAAAATGTTGGTCTCGAACTTGGTCAAATGTGGTATAGAAAGAAGCAAGGTGCAAAGGGTCAACATTTTTTGATTTATAACTAATGGTATGCAAAAACTCAACCTCTACTTGAAGTGGAGAGTTTGATAATTGGCGTAAAAGCTGAGTTTCTGTGACTTCCTTTGTTGGCATAAGATTAAGAATTAATAATCTAAGCGGGCGTATATCTTGATGTAACGCCCGATATTCGGTCATTACAAAAATATTCTCACTCTCAAGAATTGGTGTCGCAGGTAATTGATTTGGAATTTTTATCGGCATTAATAAACTCCTTCGTATTGTTGTCTTGTTATAATATAATATAATAGTATATAATGCAATGGTAGGGAGTAGGGGTTAGGGAGTAGAAAGTGTTAAATATCTGTGTTGATGTGTTTTTTCGGTTTCGTAGAGCGAAACCATGGATGGTGTAGCGCCAAACCTCTGAGCATGGATGCTCAGGTGTTTGGATAGAAACCGCTAAAAAATACATTAATACAGATACATTAAGGAGGTATTCATGAATATTCAAAAAGTCGCAAGAGACATGTTGGATGATAACATTATTCCATTTTGGCAAAGT
>JAITFR010000201.1 GCA_031281255.1 Oscillospiraceae bacterium | reverse complement strand
AATGTTGATGGACAGATGGATTTGTTTGGTTTATCAGGCGAAAATAGCAGTGACGATTTAAGTTTAATCTCAAGCAATATTGAAATGCCTGATTTACCTGAGTTTACACAAAGCGAACTTAACAGAATGGAGCGTGAGGTGACAGGGCTTTATCTCTCAGGGCATCCTATGGACGAGTATAGAGATGTTGCAAAAAGTAATAATGTTACTGAGATTCGTGATATTCTCACTGATTTTTCACGAGATGATGGAATCTCTGTTTTTACTGATAATCAAAAAATCACCCTTGCAGGTGTAATCGAAAATGTTAAAACACGACCAACTCGCAACAATTCGCTCATGGCATATATAGCACTCGACGATGGTTCAGGAAGCATTGAGCTTCTTGCGTTTCAGCGTGTTATCGACGAGTCGGGTATGTATATGCACGCAGGAAATGTTGTATTGGTCTCGGGAAAAATCTCTGCAAGAGATGATAAAGAACCACAAATCGTTGTCGATAACTTAAAGCTAATGACCGATGATATGAGAAAAAAAAAGCTGTATGTTAAGCTAAACAGTGAAGACAGCCCTGAATATGAGCATTTAAAACTGGTGCATAAGATGTTCCCGGGCAAAGCACAAATGGTCATCTTCTTTGAAGATACAAAGAAAAAAATTGGCGCAACATGTTTAATCCACGATGCCTTTTTACAAGAATTAACCGAAAAACTCGGCAACGAAAACGTGGTGGTGAGGTAGCGGTGTGGTTTAAGATACATAAAAAGCAGACAGCAGAGGAGCATCCCTCTGCTATCTTTACTTTCTCTAACAAACATTACCTTGTGAACTCAACGTCTATATTTCCACTTGTTGTTAAGATTTTGATATGATTTTCCATTTCTAAACCACTAATGATTGTTCTCTCACCACTTCTTCGCTCTCCGTCAAGTGTGATAGAGCCTGTTCTAACAGATAAATCAAACGAGTAATCATTTTTATGTCCTGACGTGGACATAAAAACATTTCCAGTTCTTGCTTGAACAATTGATTTTCCTGAAAAATCACCGCTAATCCTGATAATTCCACTAGTAGTTTGGGCGTTTAGACCCAATGAAGTAACATCATTTAATGTAATATTTCCGGTTTGAACTTTAAAACTTGCGTTATTAAACTCAGCATTGGTTACTGTTATACTTCCTGAAGTACATTCAATTGAGAAATTTTCTGTATTTATTGTATGTAAGCTCGCTCTACCGGTGCGTAAAGTACTTATAAGATTTTTTGCGTTTAAATTAGAACCGGTTATATTGCCGCTGGTTGTATTTATATGTAAATAATCACTTGTTATGTTGTTAATATGTATATTACCTGTTCTGCAGCTTACTTCAATACTGTTTGCTGTCAAATCTCCTATTTCTACACTACCGCTATTTGCTTCAATGGATACAGTATCTAGCACTGTCCCGAGAGGAATAAATATTTTTATATAATTTCGTTCGTGTGAAAAGAAGTCAAAACTCATTAATTGAATTCTTGTAGTTGTTATTAATGATACGATTAATGTATCATTTTTTTGTGACCATTCCCACTGTGTATTATCACTGTATATTTCTAAACCAAAAGAATCAGAAGCGACAAACTTAACATTGGTGCCTCTCACATCAACGTGAATATTTTTAAAAGGTTCTAAATCATATTCTTCTATGTGAATTATTTCATTTCCGGCAATGTGCAACCCGGATCTATCCAGGTAAAGCGTTTTGCTTGCACCTAATACAAATCCAAGAACAGCTAGTGTTAATCCTGCAACTATCGTGAGTATAATTATTATCCAAATTACTTTTTGTTTATTTTTCATTTCTGTTTCCTCCTAAGAATAAAATTGCCGATTTTTTTGACTAACCAGTTAAAACATATTTGTGATAGTTTCACTATTACAATAACTATAGCCATTCCTATGCCTAAACTCGCTAACCCGATTCCGACATAAAATATTGTTGTTGGAATACTTTGAGTAATCACTAAGAAACCTGCAACAATGCTCAAAATCCCACCGCCTATAAATGCAACGCCAGCGATAAAAAACGAGAATAATATAGAAAATAAAGAAAAAATCAAAGCTATTACAACAATGCCCACTGATAATACTATTGGCACTGCTATCGGTGCTGCAAACAAAGCTAGTATTACAAGCCAAACCAAATGCAAGCTCTTTTTCCCTGATTTCTCTGTATCAACTTTATTTACAGCAAAATTTGCAATTATTTGTGATGCTATAGTTGAAGGACTGCCAAGTTCTTCAAACGCAACTTGTTCATTTTCAATACCGGCATCATCAAAATATCCTTCGTAATAATCAACAGCCTCTTTTATTTCATCAAAAGGAAGCTTTCGCAGTTTTTTCTTTAGCTCTGCAATAAATTCATTCCTGTTCATTCTATGTCCCTCCTAATAAGATCTTATCTACCGTTTCTTTGTATTTGTTCCATTGTGTTTTGTAATCAATTAATTTTTCTTTTCCTGAGTCTGTTATTTGATAGTATCGCCTGTTCCTGCCGTCAAACGGTTTATCATAAACTGTTAAATTGCCTTCTTTTTGCAATCGACGCAAAACCGGATATAATGTCGATTCCGAAACATTTAATATTTCTTTTGCATTTTGCGTTAAAACATATCCGTAAGTATCTTCTTTTAGCAATAACGCAAGCACACACGCATCGAGCAATGCAGCACTTACTTGAAATAACATAAATCCACCTACTTTCCACAATAATATGCGAACAACAATATTATACAACGTATAATATTGTTGTGTCAATAGATAAAACAAAATTACTTTTTTCTGATAACAAAATTAGTTATAATCCATCTTACTTAGTATCATGCTCTGAAATTCCCATAGGAAACGGTTCTGGCTTATCGCAGTTACTGATAGTTTTATAGTAAACTCCGTTATAAGTTATCAAGATAGATCCCGCTTATATTTCCGCATCCAATAATCATATTTTTCTTAAAAAATCATCTGTGGTTATTATGGGTACAGATGATTCACTTTGTAAAAGTTTTTTATCGCGAGTAATAATGTAGTTTGCACCTGCTTGAATTGCACATACAATAACAAGTGCATCTTCAAAATCCTTTATTGGAAGTGACATAGCATCTATACAATTCTTATGCGTTATAGAAACCACTGTATAATTTTTTAGTAGAAAACTCGTAACACTACGTGCTGAACGAATATCTCTTGCTTTACTATAAAGATAAAAAATATCAGTAATTGCATTTGCTGTTATGCAACACTCATATTCATTGTTTTGTGAACGCAACAATATTTCTTTTGCTTCAATATCAAATGGTTTTCGTTCCTGGAGTGCATCTAAAATGATGTTTGTATCAAGCAGAACTTTCAAATCATTATCCTTTCTGCTCTCATTTCATCAAGACTCATATCCTCCGGAAGAGTACCAAACAACTGTTGTACAGATGTCACATCTTCTGATATTTTTTTCATATACCAAGGTTCATGGTCAAAGCGTACTATCCTAGCAGCAGGTTTTCCATATTTTGTAATTACTACATCTTCTGACTCTGCAAGCTCAATATATTTCCCAACATTAATTTTTAACTCTGATAATGCAATATTCAATTCATCCACTTCCTTCCTTTTTACCATAAACTTATAATAACAATTTAGGTGCTGTTTTGTCAACAGTTTTGGTCAATTTAACTCCTTGTTTATTAATGATGCTGCATATGTAATTTATGTAGTTGCATTAATGAACATATCATTTCTTAAATTTCTGTATTGTTTTCAGGTTGCACTTTGACGTTAAACAATGGTAAAATACAGAATGAAACGAGGATGATGTTAAAATTATTCCATACATAACAAAAACACGAAAACGTTATATATAATATTCCATACATAACAAAACAGCGAAAACGTTATATATAATATTCCATATATAACAAAACAGCGAAAACGTTATATATAAAATTTCATACACAACAAAAAGGACTGTCTCTTATGAAAAAACGATGTTATAACCCGTATTTACCATCTTGGGAGTATGTACCGGACGGAGAACCGCACATTTTTAATAACAGGGTTTATGTATATGGTTCACACGATAAGTTTAACGGCTTTGCATACTGTTTAAATGATTATATTTGTTGGTCTGCACCTGTTGATGACCTCAGTGACTGGCGGTATGAAGGTATTATTTACAAAAGAACTGATGAGCCACTTAACGCAGATGGTCACATGTGTTTATATGCTCCAGATGTCACTCAAGGACCGGACGGACGATATTACTTGTATTATGTTGCTGATAAAATTAATATTGTATCTGTTGCAGTTTGTGATGAATCTGCCGGGAAATACGCGTTTTATGGATATGTTCATTATAAAAACGGTGAGCGTTTAGGTGAAAGAGATGGTGATCAACCTCAGTTTGACCCTGCTGTTTTAACTGAGGGTGATAAAACATATCTATATACAGGTTTTTGCGGATATGGAGACAAATCGCGTAAAGGTGCAATGGCTACTGTGCTTGCAGAAGATATGCTCACAATACTTGAAGAACCGGTATTTATTGTTCCGAGTCAGCCTTTTAGTAAAGGTAGTGGATTTGAGGAGCATGAGTTTT
>JAITFR010000131.1 GCA_031281255.1 Oscillospiraceae bacterium | reverse complement strand
GCATTTTTGTTGATATTCATAGGGTATGAATTCCTTACCAGCTCTATTGAGAGGTTTCAAAACCAAGATGGTGTTGTTTATGGCACATTGGCTCTTGTTATAACTGTAATATCAATACTGGGTAAAGAGGCTATGGCTCAATTTGCTTTTTATCTTGGTAGAAAACATGATAATCCTGTAATTTCTGCAGATGGCTGGCACCATCGCACGGATTCTTTGTCTTCTGTTGTTGTTTTGATTGGTATTATTATTGTAAGATTTTTCCCTGATTTTTGGTGGATGGATAGTGTGCTTGGAATGTTCTGTGCTCTTGCAATTTTCTATGCTGCTTTTGAGATTATGAAAGTAGCCATAAAAAGAATATTAGGTGAACAACCAAGTGCTGAGTTTTTAGAAAAACTAAACGTAGAAGTGAACAAGGTTTATGGTAGTGATTTAAAAATGCACCATGTACATTTGCATAACTATATTACGCAAAAAGAGTTAACCTTGCACATTCGTTTAAGAAAAGATATGACAATAGAAGAGGGTCATGAAATTGCCTCAAAGATAGAGACGGCTGTAAAAGACAACTTTGATATGATTGCTACAATCCACGTCGAACCGTTGAAGTAGAAAAGTGGGATCTGTTACCTATGCAATCGTTCTGTAGAAACTTAACAATTGCACCAACAACGGGCGGATTACCATCCGCCCCTACAGTAGCTATTTCTTATTTCTTGCGGTAGGATTTGTAGTTTATTAGGCCTTGGACTACCTATTTGCGTATACGGTTGCTTTTTGCAATTTTTGTTGAATAAATTACTATAGCTGTAAGCCAAAGACCTGAAACAACAATTATTGCCAGTGCAGATATAAAGAGAGCATTATCATAAGGACTAGGAAGTATACCAATAACATCTTGTATTTGACTAATAGTCGAGTAATTTACAACACAACTAAGAGCACAAAAACAGAAGTTGATTATCATCAATGTAAATGCAGCTTTATAATTGCTTCGCAAAAGAGATGTCATAATAAATAAAAAGATGAATACAAGAAACAACAATATTGCCCCTAAAGCAATCATTGAAAAACTTACTCTGGCTATTTGAAAAAATTCTAATAAGAAATCCAAATATTCTGAGAGCTCCGGAATAGCATCAACATCAAATGTAGGGTTTTGAAAAAAGTCGTCCATTCCTGAAAATGTTGTATTTAATGCATCGTTGTAGAAATTTCTTAAACCATTAAATATCCGCGATATTGACAAAATAGGGCTTACAACAGCGACAATCCAAGCTAAAAATCCAATTAAGCTTACAAATGCTAAACCTTTGACAGAAGGATGTATAATGTTTTGCTTTCGAAGAGCCTGATATGTTTGTTGTTGGGTTGTTTGATTGGGGTTTTGAGGTATTTGTACATGCTGAGATGATTGATTTTCCACTGTGTTAATTGGTATTGCATCATTTTTTATAATAGTTGTTCCACAATTTGTACAAAAATTAGCATCCGCTACATTATTACCACATTTATGACAAAACATAATAAGACAGTTCCTTTCTAAACTCTTAATCTGATAATCTTTTACTTAATTTTTTATTCACCTTTCAACCGTCCCATTTACTCGATAAAGCATCGATTTGATCGGCAAACTTTGCGAGATCTTTGTTTGCACCGCCTTTTTGTTTTGAGATTACTTCCATAAGCCTTGTGCCTGCCATCATCAAGCGCTGGAACACAGGCGAAGTGTGACGTTCAAGACGCTCTACATCACTGCGTTTTAACAAATCGCGACCTTCAAATAGCGGTTCGCTTGTCAGCAAGTCATAAATAGAAGTGAACTTAGGAGCGATTGCGTTATACCCTTGCTCTAGCAAGGTGTTTGCAAAGTTTTGGCATGTTTCGTCCTCACCGTGAACTACATAAACTGCTTCCGGTTTACGCTTAAATGCGTGCAACCATTCTTGCAACTCGTTTTTATCAGCATGAGCACTCATACTAAGATAGTTGTAGATTTTGCACCTGATTGCAATTTCCTCACCAAAGAGTGAAACGCTGGAAACCTTACCATCTACAAGAATACGCCCAAGTGTGCCAAGTGCCTGGAAGCCTGTAAAATACACAGCACTTTCAGGTCGCCACAGATTATGCTTTAGATGGTGGCGAATCCTTCCGGCATCGCACATACCACTTGATGAAATAATCACCTTTGGTGTTCTAGCGTCATTAAGCCGTCGTGAGTCGTCGGAGGATTCAACAATTCGCAGTCCATCAAATGACAGAGGCTGAATACCGGATGTGATTAAATCAAGCGTTTCATCATTTATATAGTCGGCTAAATCTTCTGAATATATCTTTGTAGCTGCTGTTGCAAGAGGGCTATCAAGATACACGAGAAAATTAGGATTACTGCTGACAAGATTACGTTTTTTTATTTCACGTATATAATAAAGCAAATCCTGCGTTCTACCTATAGCAAATGAAGGGCAAACAACATTTCCGCCATTTGCTAATGTCGTTTCGATAACCTTTGCAAGCTCTGTGATAGTGTCAATCTCGTGATTGTGGTTGCGGTCGCCATAAGTGGACTCCATAACAACTATATCAGCTTCTTCAATAAACTCAGGGTTTCGTATGATTGGGTGACCCGGAGTTCCAATATCACCAGAGAAAACCAGTTTTTTCTTCTCGCTGCCTTCTGTGACCCATAGCTCAACATAAGCAGAACCGAGCAGGTGACCTGCATCAATAAAACGCAGACTCTCCTCATCGCCAATCTCAACAACTTCATTATATCGACAAGGCACTAACAGTGGAAAAACTCTCAGTGCATCCTCCATTGTGTATAAAGGTTCGGAGGCTTTGTCACCTGCACGGCGTTTTTTGCGGCTTGCCCAGAGTGCTTCAAGCTCTTGAATATGTGCGCTGTCTCGTAGCATGATATTAAGAAGCTTGCAAGTGGGTTCTGTCGCAAAAATGCTGCCCTTAAAGCCATGCTTCACAAGCAGTGGTAGTCTCCCCGAGTGATCAATATGTGCATGTGTGATGATTACATGGTCAATCTCTCCCGGGTGAAACGGAAAATTATTACCGTGTAGATTACTCATGCTCTGCTGTAAACCGCAGTCAATTAATATCTTCTTACCGCCAAACTCGACACAATGACAACTGCCTGTAACCTCTCGTGCTGCTCCAAAAAAACTTAATTTCAAATATAACCCCTCCTGTTAAGACTTTTGTAAGTATGGTTTGTGTTTATTATACATGGTTTTGTGAAATCTACTCCAAAGTGAACGAAGCTAAGCTCACTCCGCCGGTGCCTTTGAACTCAAAATATAATGAATGTGTACCGTCAGGTATTGATATGTTTGTCGTTCTGTCCATCCAGATTGTAGACGACTTTATAGGAATACTCGCTAAAGCTTCTCCGTTCCATGATGTTTTTATTTCCATACAACCATTTGCATAAGCTCGGGTTTTTATTGATATTTTCTTTAAATCTTTTATGTCAAAATACTTAAACCCTGCAATAGCACCGTCACGCATATTAGAGATATATCCCGGTTCTTTATCACCGTCTTTTCCATCTTGCGTAATTTTTGGGAAACGTCCATCCACCCATGCTTCGTTATGCGTTTGATTATACTGCTCCGTTTTTGAAAATAGATTGCATGCTATGTACGCCGGGTATTCACCTTTTCCTTT
>JAITFR010000098.1 GCA_031281255.1 Oscillospiraceae bacterium | reverse complement strand
AACAAACACAGTGAATAATGCAACATTTACAATAACAATAGTAATAACAATGATTACAATAAATGGAAGAAGCATTTTTTTTACAATATTAATCAGCGATATTCCCATTGTTTTTTTTTTTTTTTTTTTTTTAGCATTTAAATGAATATAAATAATAATAAGTAAAGCAATTAACACCATCATAATTACAATGGTTGGTAATAAAAACGAATTTATTGCTTCGTTAACAATAAATGGGTCTGCACCATATTCTACAATTCGATCAACATACGAACCAAACTCAGACATAAATATGGAAATGCTCTCGTCTAGCTCTGACTGAGAACGTGCTACAAAGGTATATTCACCGCCTCTTATTATACCCATTGCGGTTATTGGGAAAAAATTCACAGTTATTCGATTGTTAAACAGATAAAAGTTTACTCCATTATCAACACCGTGCCGGTTTGTATAAAACAACTCATTGTCAGCGTTAAAAAAATCGAGAGATGTATCAGTGATTAATTCTAAACGTTCATCAATAGGTGTGTATGATATTAAATATTTAAAATATTCGTTTAGGTCAGAAAAGTATTCAGCATATTCAATTGATATGTCAAATCTTTTTGATAAGTATCGTAACATTTCAAACATCGCATCGCTAATATCATTCTCTATGTCTTCGTTATATTTGTTATTAATGATAAGAGAATTGTGAACTATATCAGATTGAACATTACCAATTTTCAACATATCTGTAAGGTCTTTTTCTAGGTATACTTCTCGTATACCTAGAAACAACATTACATTTAAAAGAACAAAAAATACTATTATTACTTTTTTCATAATATCAATTCTCAGTTAATAATAGATGATAATTCATTACCATAAACCAGCCGAATGCTCATGAGCTCGACCAATACCTGCAATTATACTTGATGTTACGGTTCCATTCATACCAGCAAGACGCGTCTCTGAATACTCGCCAATTATACGTATTTGAGCCCATGCACGAGCACCGTTTACTCCATATGTTGTAAAGTGACCACCCTCTTTATAACCGGTTGAATATATGTGAAATAAACTATTTGAAAATGTACTGCATGCCTCCACATGAGTTATTGGTGCAACAAATGACAAAGTGGTCATAAGTAGAATTATTGCGATTACAAATTTTTTCATAATAAAATATTTTCCTTTCATACAATAAGTTTTTAATTGAATAACACCTAGAAAGTATATTTCTACAATACAATCATACATATCACTCCTTTTGGTTTAATATTTTAAATACATAGTCAATTATGTACATAATCATTATCATAACTGAGTATATAATGCTACGTCAAGGCGAGTTACGTAACAGCCTGATACGTAACTCGCCTTGATTTCCATATTTTTATCGAATTTAATATTATGTATGGTGGAGTACATTTTGATTATTTATTTTATACCGACAATGAAGATACGTTAAATGGATATAGCATTAAAGCATACAAATCTGTAAGTTTACTAAGATGATCTGAGATAAATGCAAATAATTTACATATATGCATATTTATGATATATTGATAATTTAATAGGATATATAACTATAAAGACTGGAGAGAGTTATAATGTCGAAATATAATACATCAGCATTAGTTAATGAACTCCGAAAACGTATAGGTATGGAACGTGAAGCCTTACTTAGACTAAGTAAGATAGATGAATCCAGTTTACGACGAATTGAAAATGAACAACAGCACCCTAGTCAAAATACACTGAAAAAGTTTGTTGAAGCTGTTGATTTGCCTACAGATGGTTTTACTAACTCTATACTTGATGAATTACCTATGGAGGTAATTTTACTATGCGATAAGTTAAAGCAATTCTTAGATATGGACGATATTATTTCTGCTGAATTAATTATGAATAGAATAGATGAACAGAAAACATTTGAAAATGATGTACTTAAACAGTTTAAGCTTTGTTGCAAAGCCTGGTTGTGGGAACTTCAAGAAAAACCAGTTGATGATATTTTGCAATTAGTAAAAGAAGGTATGTTAATAACATTTCCAAACTTTAAAAACGCTGATATTGCTACTGCAATTTTTATATTAGAAGAACCAGAGCTTCTTCACATAAAAGCAAGACTTTTAGCAAAATCTGGTTTTTTAGATGATTCGATTTTTATTCTAGAAAACTTAATAGCTAATTTTAGAAAAATACCAAGTGCAGATAAGGAAAAAGAACATCAATACACTGCATTGCTCTTGACTCTATCAAATTACCTTATAATTAAAGGTAACTATAGTAAGGTATTAGAGCTATGTGAGATTGGAGCAGAGTATTCAGCAACACATAAACGAGGATATTACAATCCGGACTTTGAATTTAATAAAGCAATTGCATTATTTGGGCTAGGACAAAAAAATAATTGCAAAAAACATCTAAAACATGCTTATTTTGGTTTTGTATTACTTGGTAAGTCTAAAGATGCAGAGAATTTGCTAACTCGTGCTAAGAATGAGTTTGATATTCAATTTTCTACATATAATGTTGATGAGTTGAAAATAACTGACCAATATAGAGTACCTTTTAATCGAGGAGCTGCTGTTGAATGCTACAGTCTTGGTACTATGATTCGCACTTTGAGAGAAAGAGTAAATCTTACTCAAGATCAACTTAGTTGCGGGATATGTAGCAAAACAACACTTTTTAGAATTGAAAATGACGAAATGACTGATAGCTTCTTTACTGTAGAAGCTATTATGCAAAGATTGGGTCGTGATATAAGATTATATAAAAACTTCTTTTTATCAAAAAATGATTTTATAGTCGTGCAGATTCGTGACAGGATTAGCAAATCTATTACAGAAAGACAGTATTCTGAAGCAACTAAATTATTAGATTTACTAGAATCATCTAAAAAAATCGCAAAATGCAATATTCTACAACAATTCATTAAAATGTCGCGTGCAATAGTTTATAAAAATGAACATACAGCCTCACAAGAAGAATACTTAAATATGTTGATAAGTGCTTTACATATAACCTGTCCACAGTTTAATGAGCGTGAAATTGAAAAATATGTTCTTACAGATAATGAGATTGTATTAATAAACATATACGCAAGCTATATTGGTGATACCGGTGATTTGCAACGTGAAGCAGAGATACTTACACAATTGCGAAAAAATCTTAATACTAAATACGTGGATGATTTTGAAAAAGCACGTATGTATCCTATTATACTTTTTAACCTATCATCATCATTAGGCAGAGCAGAGCGTTATAATGAAGCAATAGAGATAGCTGTAGAAGGAGAAACTTTTGAAAGAAATCATGGACGATTAATTGATCTTCCGGGATTTATCTTTAATATGGGATACAATTTGATTTTGCACGATAAAAAAACCGAGAGTATTCCATACCTTGCTTTAGCATATTATGGATCTTCATTATTTGCAAAATTCGGAGAAGATAACTGCTTACCAATAATATATGAAACAGCAAAAACCTATACTAATATTACTTTTGATTAATTGCGTTTCTCTTTTTTTGGTAATATAAACCGAGTTGTTATTTCATCAGAATCATCATCATGCTCATTCAAACAGGCAAGTGATATTACACAAAATGATATCACTATAGTTAATGCTATGATGGTACTTATTGTACGTTTGATTACTTTTTTCATTATTGAAAACTCCTTTCTTAATAAATACTTTATATATAATACATATGATCTTCTTTGTAAACAAATATTTACATATAAAACACTTCATTACAGTAGTGCATATACAATATACTTTATTTTTAACATTTGCAAGGCGAGTTACGTAACAGCTTGTTACGTAACTCGCCTTGTTATTTATTATATGTTCAGATATAGTGGTGATTATCCACGTAATAAATATAAATTTAGTACTATTAAACCAAAAGGATGTGATATTATGAATGTGTTATAGTAGTATTGTAATTGTAACTGTTACTAATACAACAGAACTAGTGGGTAATTGGATATTAAGAGGCGTATAAATTCAGAAAACACATATACAGAATAATTTGAGAAAGAGGAAAGTAGTATGAATTTACAAACCGGTATTCTAGCATTAGATAATGAAGAAACAAAAAATGCATTTTTATATTTTGATGTATTGTCTGAATTAAAAGAAACTCAAAACAATACGAAATTTACAGGTATTAACAAATATGGAATTGTTGAACTTGTTGGTATGACTAATAAAGCAGCAGCAAGAGCAGATGAAACAAACGATTTAAATAGTGTGTTGGAATCTTTGAGTAACATTCTCATATCTGCTGTTTTAAAACATGCCGGTTCTGATGAAAAAGCACAAGTAGACCCTAAACATTGGCTAGCAGGATACAATGCTTTAGTCTCTCTTTTTTGTCATAACTATTCATCAAATACAAAAGACTATAGAGATAAAAAAGTTGGTAAAGAGGTTGTGCAAAAAGTTATTGAAATTGGATTTGATGTAAATGGAGAACCATCAAATCTTATGAAGGAAGCAATATCTAAGTACCTGCAACAACAAGCTGAATTGATGAATAACATGGGATTTGATGGAACTTTAGATAATCCCTATACACTCATCGGTTTTTCGAATTTTATTTACAATAATAAAAGAGTGTGTTGTTTCAGAGCGTATTTTACTAAGTTTGATACTAATAGTGTGAAAGTAACCAGAAGCTGTAAATCTGCTCAACAAAAATTTGACTTTAATTTTACTATAACTCATTGCAATGCTGATTTTATGCTCAGTAATTGGGAAAACAATCCTGCATTTAAACAAAAAGTAAATGACTTTATTGATAAGCATCAAGCAGGTGATCATCCATTTTTTGATGAATGTCAAACAGCTCATAAGTTTACAGTTGTATGACTGATAGTTGTAACAAGGAATATAAATAAGTAAAGGAGAAATAGAATATGAAAAAGAGATTAATATGTATTGTGTTGATTGCGTTAATACTATCAGTTTGTGTTGGAAATGTTTTAGCAGCACAAACAACATATGCTACAAAAAGTGTTCGTATGCCTACGTTAGGAGGAAATGTTGATTGGCAAGTCCACTCTAAAACTACTGCAAATACGACTCGTGATTTTTTTAAATGGGATAGTGCAACAGGCACAGGTCAATTAGGAAATGCTAATGCGATTAATGTATGGGTCATAACAAACCCGGGGGTTTTTTCTACTACTACAGTTGCTCCAAAAGTAAACTTCGCAACAGCACTTAGAGATGATGGTAAATACCATCCAATTCCATATACTAATGGATTAACATTTTCTATTGGAGGAGAAGCTACTATGAGAGTGGAGCAAAACAATTGGAACTTTAAATGGGTAAGAGGAACAGCAAGATTTTCTTAATATATGTTAAAAAAGGCAGTGTTTGATTTCATTGCCTTTTTTATATTTGTGGGAGTAAAATGTTTTCATATTATTGTCATTATGTTCTACATCGAAAAGAATTCGCAATAAGTTTATGTATTATATTAATTCTATCTATTACTGATTTTCTCAGTCATTGCATTGCATTTTTTGGGTCATCATCAAGTAACTTAATAGCAGGAAATCAGCTTTTTATTGGAATGGCTCATTCTGTGGGTGTCAATTTTATTTTTCGTATGTTACTGCCATTAATTGTAACTATACCGTTTTCATGTATATATTTTCAAGAAAAATCAGATTCTATAATATATTTAACAATTACAAGATTTCATAGTGTGAAAAGATACTATTTTTCATCTATGATTGTCGTGTTTCTTACAGCTTCTTTTATTATACTAATTCCATTATTATTAAATATTGCTTTAACAAGTATAACATTCCCACACTACAGCCTAAGAGATTTTTCAAACCTAACAACAGCCAGTGCTTACTACTATGAAAAGAGTTCTGAAGTATACATTTCTATTCCATACTTATTTGTGAATTATCCTTATTTGTTTAACTATTTGACAGCAGTAAAAATAGCATTATTTGCTGGATTTGCAGGAGTATTTTCGTATGCTTTTTCCTATTTTATTAAAAGAAAGCGGATTTTTGTTTATATGTCTTTTTTTATTGTATATCATTGCATGGAATTATCATCATTTTGGTTATCAAGATATAATATAAACATTTCATTATTATCTTATTTATTTATTTATGATTTAGAGTATCCAATAAAAAATAATTCTGTGTTTCTAATTACATCAGGTGTATTAGTTTTTTCAGTTATATGCATGGTAATATTAGGACAACGAAAACTGAAAAATATATTATGAAAACAATACTCTTACACAATCGATTAACACTGGTAAAGAATTATACGTTTGTATTAGTTTTAAGCATAACATCTATAATTCTTTCACATTCTTACTCATACTCACTCGAATCATTTTTAGCATCAGCAGTATATATTACTTCAGGCAGAGGTGTACATTTATCATCATATACTATGATTCTTTACGTTTTATTAACTTTTCCATTATTTGGTTATATAACAGATTTGTTTTCGCAGAATAACATGCAAATACTTATTAGATACAAATCAAGATATCAATGGTTTGAAATTGCTTTTGTTACTTTATTTATTAATCTCACAATTATTACTATTCTTTACTTATTGCCAATATTTATTTATAGTTTTTATTATTGGAAACATGAAATTTATTTAGTACATTACATTTACATATTTTTTATAGCTTGTTTGCAAAAAATACTTTTTCTTTATGTTGTTCATTTATGTATAAGTTTGTTATCAACATTAATATCAAAATCAATTTCAACTGTTATAATTATAATCATTTTTTGCAGTATTGCATTTTTACCAACACATATACAATGGATCTGCTTAATAAACCCTTGGAGTAATCTTTATTTTGATGTACATACAAATAGTGTGATTCAATCATATGATTTCTTCAACTGGAGGTACTATAATCACCAGCTTCTTATACCATCTTATAGTATTGCATATTTTACTATATTTTCTTTAATCCTAATTTTCATGTTGTGGCAAAGATTGAAAAACATTGATATAATTAATAAAAAATCATGACAAAGGATTTTATATGATAAAACAAATTAAAACTAATGTACGTTTCGATTTTTTGATAGTAATTGCTGCTATAATGTCAATATTTACTATTTTAGCAGTTACAGTTACTATAGTTGATAATAATGAAAGTATTGCTTCTGTGATATTTCTAAATAGTTCTGTAGGAGAGTGGGTAACACCATTTTTATCAATAATACCATTATTTGTGTTATTATCAATAATGTCAGATGCTTTTATACTTGATTTAAAAATTTCAGAAATTTATGTAATTCCACGTATGTTCTCTGTTTGCAAATGGTATGTTTGCCGACAGATATTGTTGCTAGTACAAGTTTTTATATATGTAATGTTTTATGTAATTTTTATATATGTTTACTCATTTATACTTAATATGTCTATTAGAACTAATGTTCAAGACTTTATGTTATTTTTATTTTTGTTTCTCTTATTCAGTTATAGTGCTACAATTACTGTGATTACGTTGTCATTATTAATTACCGCAAAATGGGCAACAGTATTGTATTATTCATATTTAGCATTAGGAATAGTAATAGCTGGAAAAAGCTTTAATTCTTTTTTTCGTATAATTAATCCTGCAAATAATTTGTTTTATCATTGGAATTCTTTAACTTTATGGCAAATAATAATGTATAATTTATTACTACTTATACCTATGATTATATCTGGATACTTTATACTAAATAAAAAACAAATTCGGGGTACATAAAATGAATAGTTATATTTCGATATCTGGTGCAAATAAAAAACTTAATGGAATAAAGGTATTAGATAATATAGAGCTTTCTATATATAAAGGTACAATAATTGGGTTAAGAGGACATAATGGCAGTGGAAAAACGATGTTACTAAGAGCAATAGCAGGTCTTATAAAACTTGATAGCGGTTCAATATTCATAGAAGATAAACATCTGGGTAGTGATATATCATTTCCACCCAGCATGGGTTTGATTATTGAAAATGTGGGTTTGTGGAATTATATGTCGGGTTTTGAGTGCTTATCTATGTTGGCGAAAATTAAAGGTTTAATATGTGATAGGGAAGTTAGTAATGTAATAAAACGTGTAGGACTTGATCCAACAGATAAACGCAAAATTCGTAAATATTCTCTTGGTATGAAACAACGTTTGGGCATAGCACAAGCTATTATGGAAAAACCTGATTTATTATTGCTTGATGAACCTACAATCGCACTAGATAATGAAGGATTATCTCTAGTAAATGATATTCTATTATCAGAAAAACAACGTGGAGCTACCTTGGTTGTTGCAAGCCATTCAGAGGATATTGAAGATTTATGTGATAATGTATATGTTATGAATAGTGGATCGTTAAAGGAGAAATATGAGTAAGAAGATTATGATAACAAACGTTATTTTGATTTTATTATCATTAATATTAGCATTTATGACCAAAGGAAGCTTTTATAGTGCAGATGATGGTACTCCAATTAGTGAGTATTCCGTATTTCTATCTTATCCAATTAGTATAGATAAAGATTTTATATTAGATGAACTTAAGAAAGTTGATTTAATAGCAAAAGTTAGATTCACAGGTGAGCGTAACCCTTCATATATCTCTGTAAAAAGTATTGTTATTATTGAAGATGTTTATAAAGGAGATACAAACTTAGTAGGAGAATATATTACAATAATAGAGCAAAACTATTTTAATCACGATAGTAAAATGTATATACCATTTTCATTTTTTAACTTAATGCGAGAAAATGAGCAATACTTCGTTTTCTTAATAAAAAAAGATTATATGGTAGCATATCAGAACAAATTGCAATTTTATGAGTTTTTTCCATACCCATATGAGTTTTCTGTGTTTCCTGTAAATAACGTGAGACGAGAGTATATAAATCCTTTAAATGACATACTATATAAAGATATATATGAGTATGATTTCCTTTTCTTTAGTGATGAAGAGTACGATGAAGTATTAAATGTGCAACGAGAGATAATTAGACGCTTTATAGATGATATCTCTTGATATATCATAAACAAAACTGCACAATAAAGTAAGATGCTTTTGAAAATCTCTCAACCAGGAGTTATGAAATGAAAATTGTATTTGGTATCTTTATATTTATTACTATGTTATCAATACTGTTTTTACTTATACATAGTAACATCATACAGGAACATAATAACAATGAATTATCTAGAGAATCTGCACCATTAGTAATTTGGGTTAATGATAACATTGAATTTGAAGAAAAACTAATAAATTATATTTATTCTATAAAAAATCAAAATGAAGATAACATGCAAACGAGTGATTTCTCAATAAACAAGATATCTGATATTAATAATTTTTATACACCTATATATATAAACAAGTACAAACTGATATGTGTTGCTATTAGCGAGCACGGTTTTGTTTATTATTATATGCCTAACAATATATTGTTAAAAGAACAATCATTCTCTAATTTTATTGGTATCGAAATTGTTATTGAAAGGCGTGATTTGAATTCAAATGATATTGTTAACTATTTAAAAGAAATTGCACAAGAAGATGTTTTTTATACGGAAGATGGTTTTGTCTATAAAGAAGATAATCATATATATGGGCAAATAGACAAAACACTATTTAGAATAACTGTTCCTGATGATTTATGTGATTATGTAATTATGCGTGACCTTGCTTTTCAATTAAAGAAAAATGCAATTTTAATAGATGTGGAAAGTAGATTAATAGACAAATAAAAATAACACACAATAATTGTAACTATCTACGTAATAAATTACCAACACTTACCAAACAGATAGATAAGAAAGTCGACGTTATGAAAAAAATTATAACTATATTTTTTGTTCTTTTAAATGTAATGTTGTTTCTAGGTATACGAGAAGTATACCTAGAAAAAGACCTTACAGATATGTTTCAAATTCATAATGTTCAGCCCGATATCGTTCATAGTGCTCTAATCATTAGTAATGCAAATGATGAATCAATAGAGAATGACGTGAGCGATGCAATGTTTGAAATGTTTCATTATTTATCAAAGAGATTTGATTTGTTAATTATATATGGTGAATACCTCTTAAATCAAAATGAATTAACGGATTATTTAATATCAAGTTCTCCTATAGATGAGCGTTTAAATTTAATCACTGATACATCTCTCGATTTTTCTAACGTTGACAGTGAGTTGTTTTATACAAACCGACATGGTGTTGATAACGGAGTAAATTTCTATCTTTTAAACAATCGAATAACTGTGAACTTTTTTCCAATAGCCGCATTAGGTATTATAAGAGGTGGTGAATACATGTTTGTTGCCCACTCTCAAACAGAACTAGATGAATGTATTTCTATTTTTATGGCTGAGTTTGGTTCGTATGTTGATCGAATTGTAGAATATGGTGCAGACCCATTTATTTTTAACGAAGCAATAAATTCGTTTTTATTACCAACCATTGTAATTATGATGGTGTTAATTGCTTTACTTATTATTATTTATATTCATTTAAATGCTAAAAAAATCGCAATTCAAAAAACTATGGGAATATCGCTGATTAATATTGTAAAAAAAATGCTTCTTCCATTTATTGTAATCATTGTTATTACTATTGTTATTGTAAATGTTGCATTATTCACTGTGTTTGTTGGCACTATAAACGCTCGTACAATACCGATTATTTTAACTCTCACTAACTCGGTAATATTGCAATTAATCGGCGTAATAATAACTATAACAGTAAGTTGTTTATTGCTACTATTGATTCCTACATATTCATTATTAAAGAACAGTAACTTCAGTCGTTACTTAATGGGTGTTAATTATGTGTTAAAAATATTAGCACTTCTTTTTATGCTGCCATTATTATCTGGGCGGATTGATTTAATTCAAGATAACATGAAAATGATAAATCATGTCAAATATTATGAAAATAACGCAGGAATTTCAAATTTCGAATTCTCACCTATGCCAAATCCTAGATACCGCGGAGATGGGTATGTCTCATTATTTATGGAGGTTCTGATGTCGGCTTCCGGAGGTGATATAACAAAAGAGATGATTTTTGAGCATGAATTACTATATGAATACCATCGTGCATATCATTTATTAAATGAAGCGGGAGCAATTTATTGCTACAGAACTGAACTCTTTGGTGGGACACCGATATTAACGGTCAATGAGAATTATCTGGCTAAACATCCGATAAGAGATATTAATGGGAACCGGGTTAATATCAATCAACTTGATTCAGAGTTTGTATATTTAGTTCCGGAAATATATAAGAATAATGGTTTAATTATTAATTCGATTGCTCCCTATTACGATATTATAGAAATTGACAATGAACAGGTATTATATGATTATTCACTCGGATGGGGATTTTATGGTTTATCGGAGCAACCATATATAGTAAATGTTTTTACAGATGCGGCTTTTAGATTTGACGCATCACCTTTTTCTGATGTTTTTGTCGATTCTGATTTTAATGAAATACTTAAAAATACGCATTTTTATGACAAGATTATCATTTCTACAGTCGGAGATGAGTTAAATAAAATATATCAACGGAATATGCAGGAAGCCTTAGAACATTTAATAGTTATGATTCCTATATATCTCTTAATATTATTAATTATTGTTCAATATTCTTACTTCTACAATAAGACTTTTCAAAAGCGTATCTATGTACAAAGAATAATAGGGTATAATCCGTTTCGGGTTTATTTACAAATGCTCTTTGAATCATCCTTAATAGTTTTAATGATTATTTCTATCGGTTGGTACTTACAGCTTGAAATTAGACTTTTATTACTGGTTTTAATATTAGAAGTTATTGTTTACTTGGCAGTTGTAATGATTTCTCGAAAAAAATCACTAGTCTATAATAACGAATAAGGGGTGCATATATATGACATTGATTGAATTAAAAGATGTAACAAAAAAATTCGGAGAAAAAACTGTTATCAATAAACTTACACTTCAAATTGAAGCCGGTAAATCTTATGCTGCTGTAGGTCGTTCAGGGTGTGGAAAATCAACACTGTTAAACATTATGGGTGGTATTGAAAGAGCGACATCCGGAAATGTGAAAACTCTCGGAAGTGAAAACATCTCACCTTATAGTCGCAGAGCAAGACACTTATTAAGGTATCATATTTCATTTTTATTTCAAAACTATGCTCTTTCTGATAACGATACGGTTGAGTATAACTTAAAAATGGCTCTGTTATATAATAAAGAAGTGAAAAACAAGGAAAAAGCCATTTCTACTGTACTAAGCAGAGTGGGTATGGAAGGTTTTGAGAAAAATAAAATATATACTTTAAGTGGTGGTGAGCAACAGCGTGTAGCTATGGCAAGACTTTTGTTAAAACCGACACAAATAGCCTTAGCAGATGAACCAACAGCAAACTTAGATACAATTAATCGTGATGTAATTATTAAATTATTAATGGAGTTAAATGAAGAGGGGAAAACAGTTATTCTTGCTACACATGATTTTGATTTAGCAAAAAATTGCAGCGTTATT
>JAITFR010000024.1 GCA_031281255.1 Oscillospiraceae bacterium | reverse complement strand
TCTCTGTTGTTGTTGTTTTACCTGCATCAATATGTGCCATGATGCCAATATTACGAGTTTTTTCTAATGAATATTCTCTGGACATGATAGTTCATCTTTCGTAAAAAAGTTCGTCATTGCGGGCTTGACCCGCAATCCCCTACGGCAGAATGCTCTGTTAATAGTTCGTCGTTGCGGGCTTGACCCGCAATCCCCTACGACAGAATGTTCTATTTAGAGGATTCTATGTCAAGCCCGCAATGACGGTTTCTTTAAAGCTATTACCAGCGGTAGTGTGCAAATGCTTTATTTGCATCTGCCATTTTGTGCGTGTCTTCTCTTTTCTTAACAGCAGCACCTACACTATTTGAAGCATCGAGGATTTCTCCTGCAAGGCGTTCTCTCATAGTTTTTTCGTTGCGTGATCTGGAGTAATTTGTCAGCCATCTAAGCCCAAGAGCCTGACGCCTTTCCGGTCTGACTTCCATTGGAACCTGGTACGTTGCACCACCAACACGGCGAGCTTTAACCTCAAGTGTTGGCATTATGTTTTCAAGTGATGATATAAATACGTCCAGCGGGTCTTTTTCTGACTTTTCTTTTACGATATCAAATGCACCATAAACTATTTTTTGTGCTACTCCTTTTTTTCCGTCAAGCATTATGCTGTTAATAAGTCTGGTTACAATTATCGAATTGTATACGGGATCCGGTAAAACTTCTCTTTTGGGTACATTACCTCTTCTGGGCATTATACTTCCCTCCTCAATAGTAATAGTCTTGCTTTGCAAGCCATAAATTGTTTCATAGGTACTTCGGATAAGCTATTTACCCGATATATGCCACATGATTTTTATATAAAACGATGCTTTTTTCGCAATTAGAAGAATGTGTTACATTAGAAGAATGCGTAGCATTCTTTATAATGCGTTGCTTGCAACGCTATGTCATGTTGGGCATAAAGTTAGTTTTTGCTATTTTGCACCTTTTGGCTTTTTTGCGCCATATTTTGATCTGGATTGTTGGCGACCTTCTACGCCTTGTGTGTCCAAAGAACCACGCACGATATGATAACGTACGCCCGGCAGGTCTTTTACACGTCCTCCGCGAATCATTACAACCGAGTGTTCTTGCAGGTTGTGTCCGACTCCGGGAATATAAGCTGTGACCTCATGACCGTTGGTTAATCTGACACGGGCGATTTTGCGAAGTGCCGAGTTAGGTTTCTTAGGCGTAGCTGTTCTTACTGCTGTACATACTCCACGCTTTTGCGATGATGATAAGTCTGTTTCTTCATTTCTAAGTGTATTAAGACTTTTTTGCATAGCCGGTGATGTAGACTTATATGTAAGTTTCTTTCTGCCTTTTCTAACTAACTGATTAAACGTTGGCATTATTCTCCTCCTTTCTTCTATTTTTGTCTTTCCTATAATTCGGGCGACCGGGGACGGTCGCCCCTACATGGATTAATTTATATCGTTGGACTAGCAGAGGATGTCCCCTACATTGATTTGTGAATAACTCTTACAGAGCGTTGCCGTAACCGATGAGAACTGATGTATCAACATCATCGTCATCATAATTACCCTCGTAACCTGTTAATGTATAACTCTTTCCACCGTATTCAATATCACTGTCAAACTTGCGGTATATTGATAGACCACTTCCGGCAGGTACTAATTTACCAATAATAACATTTTCTTTTAAGCCGATAAGTCTGTCAATTTTTCCTTTAATTGCAGCCTCAGTTAAAACTTTTGTTGTCTCCTGGAATGATGCAGCGGATAAGAAAGATTCTGTAGCAAGTGATGCTTTGGTAATTCCCATGAGAAGTGGTGAAGCATCAGCATAACGTAATTCTTCTTCACCTTCTTCAATTCTCTTTGCTATTGTTGTATTTGCAGCTTTATATTCATCGGAATTGATGGTTGTTCCTGCGAGTAATTCAGTGTCACCACCGTCTTCAATTTTAACTTTTCTCATCATCTGACGAACAATAACTTCGATGTGTTTATCGTTGATATCAACACCTTGCTGACGATACACAATTTGAACTTCAGAAATGATATATGCTTGAGTTGCTGCTTTACCTAAAATTCGCATGATGTCATGTGGATTTAGTGCACCATCTGTAAGCTTATCACCGGCTTTAACAGCATCACCGTTTTTCACTCTGATACCTGAGAAATATGGTGTTTGGTACGAGCGAATATCACCGGATTCCTGGTTTGTAACAGTTATTGAGATAATTGCATTTCTTCTTGTTTCCTCAATATCAATTATACCGTCAATTTCTGATAAAATAGCCATTTTCTTAGGCTTACGTGCTTCAAAGAGTTCTTCAACACGAGGTAGACCTTGTGTTATATCATCACCTGTTATACCACCGGTGTGGAACGTTCTCATTGTAAGCTGTGTACCTGGTTCACCTATTGACTGAGCAGCGATAACACCAACAGCTTCACCGATTGAAACACCTGTACCGGTTGCAAGGTTTATACCATAACACATTGCGCAGATACCACTGCTGGATTCACAATCCATTGCAGTACGGACTATAACAGAATCTATACCACGCTCTAAGAGCTTAATCGAATCGCTATTTATAAGCATGTGACTACGTGTGAAGAGTAACTCACCGGTTTTTTCATCAACAATATCATTTGCAGGAAAACGTCCGTGAATAACTGCACCAAATGTTGAAATTACGCCTTTGCCCTCTTCGTAGACTTCTCGTGCGATTATACCCTCATGAGTACCGCAGTCTTTTTCACGCACAATAACATCTTGTGAAACGTCAACTAAGCGGCGTGTGAGGTAACCTGAGTCAGCCGTTCTAAGTGCTGTATCAGCAAGACCTTTTCTTGCACCTCTTGATGAAACGAAATATTCAAGAACTGTGAGACCCTCACGGAAGTTTGCTTTAATTGGTATTTCAATTGTACGTCCGATTGTATTTTGTACAAGTCCTCTCATTCCTGCAAGCTGTCTAATTTGGTTTTCACTACCTCTTGCTCCTGATGCTGCCATCATTTTAACAGGGTTAAACTCGTCAAGTGTATTAGCCAGTGCGGCTGTAACTTCTGATGTAGTTCTTTCCCACTCATCAACAACCAGACGATAACGCTCATCATCAGTGATAAAACCTCGTTTGAAGTGGTTTTCAATTTCGATAACCTTTTTCTCAGTTTGTCTGATTAATTCCCATTTGGCTTCGGGAACAGTCATATCTGCTATAGAGATTGTTATTGCACCTTGAGTTGAGTACTTAAATCCTAAAGCTTTGATTTTATCGAGAACTGATGCTGAGCGTGTGAAACCATGCTTTGCTATACAACGCTCGATAATTTTTTCAAGCTCTTTTTTATCTGTTCTAAAGTCGATTTCATACTCAAATATATTCTCAGGGTTACTTCTGTCAACATAACCAAGATCTTGAGGAAGTGGTTCATTGAAGATTATTCTACCAACTGTTGTTTTTATAGTCTTATATCTTAACTCTCCATTTATTTCTTTTGAAATACGAACATTAATGGGTGCATGTACATTTACATCACCACACTGGTATGCCATAAGTGCTTCGTTTGGTGAAACAAAGAACTTACCTGCACCATGCTCATCTTCTCTAAGAAATGTAAGGTAATAAGAACCCAGAATCATATCATGTGTTGGTACTGTGACAGGATGACCATCTTTTGGATGTAACAGATTGTTTGCAGAAAGCATAAGGATTCTGGCTTCTGCTTGAGCTTCCGCAGATAGTGGTACGTGAATTGCCATTTGGTCACCGTCAAAGTCAGCGTTGTAAGCAGAGCATACGAGCGGGTGAAGCATAAGAGCACGACCTTCAACCAACACAGGTTCAAACGCTTGTATGCCCAGTCTGTGCAAAGTTGGTGCTCTATTAAGAAGTACCGGATGGTCTTTAATTACAACTTCAAGAGCATCCCAAACCTCTGTTATACCTTTATCAACCATTTTTTTAGCTGATTTGATATTACTTGCATTACCATCTTCAACAAGCTTTTTCATAACAAAAGGTCTAAATAGTTCTATTGCCATTTCTTTGGGAACACCGCATTGATAAAGCTTAAGTTCAGGCCCTACAACAATAACACTACGACCTGAGTAGTCAACACGTTTTCCAAGAAGATTTTGTCTAAATCTACCTTGTTTACCTTTAAGCATATCTGATAAAGATTTTAACGCTCTGGAGTTTGCACCTGTAACCGGACGACCGCGTCTACCATTATCAATAAGAGCATCAACTGCTTCTTGTAACATTCTTTTTTCATTTCTGACAATAATATCAGGAGCTTGAAGCTGAATCAGTCTTTTTAAGCGGTTGTTTCTGTTAATAACACGTCTGTATAAATCGTTAAGGTCTGATGTTGCAAAACGACCACCATCAAGTTGAACCATAGGGCGTATTTCCGGTGGAATTACAGGAAGTGTTTCAATAATCATCCAAGTCGGGTCATTACCCGATGTGCGGAACGCTTCAACAACTTCAAGTCTTTTAACCAGTTTTGCCTTCTTTTGACCTGTTGCTGCTTTTGCTTCGATTTTTAATTGTTCCGAAAAAGCTTCAATGTCTAAATCTTCAAGCAAATCACGAATTGCTTCTGCACCCATACCGGCTCTAAAGTCGTCTTCGTATTTCTCACGCATTTCACGGTATTCTTTTTCTGTAAGAATTTGATTCTTTTTAAGTGGTGTATCACCTTCGTCAATAACTATGTATGTTGCAAAATACAACACTTTTTCGAGTACACGTGGCGTAATATCGAGTAAGAGCCCCATTCTTGACGGGATTCCCTTAAAGTACCAAATATGAGACACTGGTGCAGCAAGGTCAATATGACCCATTCGCTCACGGCGAACGTTAGATTTTGTTATTTCTACACCACAACGGTCACAGATTTTTCCTTTATATCGGATTTTCTTAAACTTTCCGCAGTGACATTCCCAGTCCTTTGACGGTCCGAATATTTTTTCGCAAAATAAACCGTCACGTTCGGGTTTTAAGGTTCTGTAGTTGATTGTTTCAGGTTTTTTTACTTCTCCGCTAGACCATGTGCGAATCATGTCCGATGAAGCAAGTCCTATTTGCATAGCATCAAAAGGTAAGAAGCTCATTATTCGCTTTCCTCCTTATTTTCATTTTGTTCGAAGTTTACAAAGTCTCCAAACTCTTCGTCAAGAGCTGACTCCAGCTCACTGTCTGTTTCTTCATCATCATCATATTCTTCAGAGTAGCCACCGGGATCTTCTTCAACATCATGCACCGAGTAACCTCGACTAATAAATGCTTCCTCGCTACCCTGCTGATATTGACTATCATCACGTAAATTATCGTCTTGGTTTTCTTGTTCTTCACCTTTAAGGTCAATTTTTCTTCCAAACTCGTCAAGAACACGTACATCAAGACAAAGTGATTGTAATTCCTTAACCAGAACCTTAAAGGACTCCGGCACACCCGGTTTTGGAATATTAAGACCTTTAACTATTGCTTCATAAGTCCTTACACGACCCATAACGTCGTCGGATTTAACAGTAAGGATTTCCTGTAAGGTGTATGCAGCACCATAAGCTTCTAATGCCCAAACTTCCATTTCACCGAAACGCTGACCACCAAACTGTGCTTTACCACCAAGTGGTTGCTGAGTGACTAAGCTGTACGGGCCTGTTGAACGTGCGTGAATCTTGTCGTCAACAAGGTGGTGGAGCTTAAGGAAGTATACATAACCGACTGTGACAGGGTTATCAAACGGCTCACCCGTTCGTCCGTCATAAAGTATGCTCTTGCCATCCTCACGTAGTCCTGCATGTTTTAGTGTGTCCCAAATATCTTGTTCATTTGCACCGTTAAATATTGGTGTTGCAACATTCCAACCGAGAGTTTTTGCTGCATATCCAAGGTGAACTTCAAGTACCTGCCCGATATTCATACGTGATGGAACACCAAGCGGATTAAGAATAATATCAAGTGATGTACCGTCCGGCATATATGGCATATCTTCTTTTGGTAATATACGTGAAACAACACCTTTGTTACCGTGACGACCTGCCATTTTATCACCGACACTAATCTTTCTTTTGTGTGCAATATAACAACGCACAACCATATTAACACCCGGATTTAGTTCGTCGCCATTTTTTCTGGTAAAGACTTTTACATCAACTACGATTCCACTTTCTCCGTGTGGTACTTTTAGAGATGTATCACGGACTTCACGTGCTTTTTCACCGAAAATTGCACGGAGCAGTCTTTCTTCAGGCGTTAAGTCTGTTTCACCCTTTGGTGTGACTTTACCAACCAAAATATCACCGGCTTGAACTTCGGCACCTATAAAGATGATACCGTTTTCATCAAGATAACGAAGTGCATCTTCACCAACTCCGGGTATATCACGTGTGATTTCTTCCGGACCGAGCTTTGTATCTCGAGCATCAATCTCATGTTCTTCAATATGAATTGATGTAAATACGTCGTCCATTGCAAGGCGTTCATTAATAAGGATTGCATCCTCGTAGTTGTAACCTTCCCATGTCATAAAACCAACTAGAATGTTTTTACCGAGTGAAATCTCACCGTTACAAGTAGATGGACCGTCTGCGATAATCTCATCTTTTGTAATGCGATCACCTACTGATACAATCGGACGTTGGGTTGTACATGTTCCTTGGTTGCTGCGAGCAAACTTTGCAAGTTCGTGGTTTACAACTCCAATATCTTTATCATCATATTTTACTTTTATATTCGTTGATGATACATATGTTACCTCACCATCACCGGGAGCTGATAAAACAACAGTTGAGTCAACAGCACATTTATGCTCAATTCCTGTTGCAACAATTGGAGCTTCCGGTATTAAAAGAGGTACTGCCTGACGTTGCATGTTTGCGCCCATAAGAGCACGGTTTGCATCGTCATTTTCCAAAAATGGAATCATAGCGGTTGCAATAGAAACCATCATACTCGGTGAAACGTCAATAAAGTCAATCATTTCACGATCAACCTCGAGTATTTCATCACGATGACGGCAAGTAATACGTTCATTTAAAAGAAGTCCGTCTTTACCAAGTGGTTCTGTTGCTTGAGCAATGATATAATTATCTTCCATATCGGCAGTGAGATAGACAACTTCATCAGTGACACGAGTTGTTTTCTTATCAACCTTACGGAATGGTGCAACAATAAAACCATATTCATTCACACGTGCGTAAGATGAAAGATAAGATATAAGACCAATGTTTGGACCTTCAGGAGTTTCTATCGGACACATACGGCCATAGTGACTGTAGTGTACGTCACGTACGTCAAAGCTTGCACGCTCTCTGGACAAACCACCCGGACCAAGTGCTGATAAACGGCGTTTATGTGTTAATTCTGCAAGAGGATTTGTTTGATCCATAAATTGCGATAGTGGTGACGAGCCAAAAAACTCTTTAACAGCGGCTGTAACCGGTCTGATATTAATAAGTGATTGTGGTGTTATAATATCTAAATCTTGTAGTGTCATTCTCTCACGGATAACACGTTCCATTCTTGAAAAACCTACACGGAATTGGTTTTGGAGTAACTCACCCACACTTCTTAAACGTCTGTTACCAAGATGGTCTATATCGTCCGGTTCACCGATTCCATGAGTGATACAGTTAAGGTAGTTAACCGATGCGAAAATATCATCCGGAATCAGATGTTTTGGGATAAGTGAGTCAATGTTATCAGTAATTGCTTCTTTAAGGTCTTCGCCTTCAAATTTTTCTAACAACTCACGAAGTTTTATAAATCTGACTCTTTCTTTTATTCCTAACTCGGCAAGAGGGTCAAAATCTACAAAACCATTTAGTTCAACCATTCCGTTTGAGAAAACTTTGACCTCACGACCATCAACACTAACAAATGCATCATTAACACCTAATCTGTCAATTTCAAGAGCACGAGCACGTGTGATACGCTCCCCTGTTTCTGCAACAATCTCACCTGTTAAGGGGTTTGTAATCGGTCTTGTTAAAACTTGATTTACAAGTCTTGACCATAGTGCCAGTTTTTTATTAAACTTATAACGTCCAACCGTCGAAATGTCATAACGACGTGAATCAAAGAATAAGTTATTTAATAATGCTTGAGCACTTTCTACTGTTGGAGGGTCACCGGGGCGTAATCTTCTGTATAACTCAATTAATGCTTCGTCGGCTGTTGTGCATGTATCTTTTTCGATTGTAGCTCTGATTCGTTCATCATCACCGAATATCTCTGTAAGTTGTGCATTTGTTTCTGCTCCGTTTTCTGCTCCGCAGGTAGAAATCTTAGAAAACTCATCATCTGTTTGTTTCCCTATAGCTCTTAAAAGCCATGAAACTAAAAGTTTTCTATTCTTGTCTATACGTGCATAAAATGCATCGGATGCGTCTGTTTCGAACTCGAGCCATGCACCACGATATGGTATCAATTGAGCAGTGTATATTGTAATCGCAGTTTTTATATCTGTTTTCTTCTCAAAATATACACTTGGTGAACGGATTATCTGAGAAACAACAACACGCTCAGCACCATTAATTATAAATGTACCGGCATGTGTCATCAGTGGAAAATCACCCATGAAGATTTCCTGCTCTTTAATTTCCTCAGTTTCTCTGTTACGTAAACGCACACTGACTTTGATAGGTGCTGCATAGGTTGTATCTCTAGCTTTGCACTCTTCAATAGAATATTTCGGATTGTCGGTCATATTAAAGTCGATGAACGTAAGTTCTAAACTTCCTGTATGATCAACAATTGCGGCAACATCGCGAAATACTTCACGAAGTCCTGTTTCAAGAAACCAATTATAAGAATGCTTCTGTATCTCAAGGAGATTTGGCATTTCTCTGATTTCTTCGGTTTTTGCGTAACTCTTTCTAAGTGTTTTTCCATAAAGAACATCTTTTGGCATCTACTTCACCTCAGTTTGATTATTCGATACACGCGGCTACGTTGTAACTTATCTCTTTATGCTATATTGACAAAAATTACAGCAAATGATAATATGCTTTTGGTGGGTTCGTTGAAGGCACTGGATTTTTTGCACACAACTTCCTATTCTAACACATCTTGACAACTTGTCAAGCATTTTTTTATTAAGCATTTTTCAAGCTTAGTGATGTTAATAATATTCTTATGATAGTCTCTTTTCCGAAACTCTGAGCCTCCATGCTCAGAGTTTCGGCGCTACGCCATCCATGGCTACGCTTTCCGAGACCATATAAGAATATTATAACAATAGATCCTTCATTTTTATGGTTAGTTCGAGATATTGGTGTATTTTTTCGGTTTCGTCAAGTGAAACCATGGATGGTGCAACGCCGAACCTCTGCACATGGATGTGCAGGCGTTCGGTAGAAACCGCTAAAAAATATACTTATATCTCGAACGTTTATTCTATTTTTCTGGTGCCTCCGGTCGGAATTGAACCAACGACACGCGGATTTTCAGTCCGCTGCTCTACCGACTGAGCTACAGAGGCAGGTAATGTTTTACGTTAGGCATTATAACTGATTGTGTTTTTTACGTCAACCAATAGTTAAAAAAAGTTAACTATTTCTATAATTTGCAATTATAAACTCTACCTTTATCAATGTCAAGATGATTACACAATAATTCATTATGATTAAACTATTGAATAATTATTATTTTATGATATTATTATGTCTATTAATAAGGAAAAGGAAGTGAAAATCATTAAAAAGCATAGTGTTCTCATTGTTGATGATGAAAAACTAAATATTATAGCCTTGACGAGTATTTTAGGAACAGACTACAGAGTTCTTGCACTTATAGATAGTCGTGAAGCTCTGGAAGTTGCAGAAAAAGAAAAACCGGATGTAATTGTACTTGATATTCTTATGCCTGAAATGGATGGTTATGAGGTCATAACTGAGCTGAAAAAGAATGAACACACAAAAGATATACCTGTTATATTCATTACTGGATTGGACACAGCAGCATCTGAAGAAAAAGCACTCCGACTTGGAGCTGCAGACTATATCACAAAGCCTTTTAATACAGCCATAGTTAAACTACGTATCAAAAACCAAATTGAGTTAAACTTAAAAGAAGCACTCCGAATAGCAAAAGATCAAGCAGAACACAGCAATCGTGTGAAAAGTGAGTTTCTCTCACGGATGAGTCACGAAATGCTCACACCAATGAATGCAATAATGGGAATGTTGCAAATTGCTAAGCTTTATCCCGAACGACAAGAAGAATGTGTCTTAACCATTGAATCCTCTTCTAAAGAACTCTTAACTTTAATTAATGACTT
The DNA here is from genome assembly GCA_031281255.1 of Oscillospiraceae bacterium. Classification (GTDB taxonomy): domain Bacteria; phylum Bacillota; class Clostridia; order Oscillospirales; family Oscillospiraceae; genus WRMH01. Next base: position 23,096 of record JAITFR010000024.1, on the reverse strand, counting down.
GCTTGATGTATCTGATATTGAGTTTGGTACACTAAAACTAAGTACAACCATATTCTCATTTAAAACCATGCTTCATGCTGTTCTTAAAAAAGCTGTGCATTATGCAAATCTAAGAAATCAATTTATTGACTATACAATAGACTCTTCGATACCAAGTGAATTAATCGGTGACGAAAAATTACTATCAAAGGTTGTTTATAATTTACTGGTTAATGCAGTTAAATACTCACCGGAAAACAGTGAAATTAACTTTAAAGCAAGTTTGGAAAAAGATGATGAAGACTTCGTTACTATACGAGTTATTGTAATTGATAATGGTATTGGTATCTCTGAAGAACAAAAAAAGAATATTTTTGATATTTTTGAACAAGCTGACGGTAGCAATTCAGCAAAGCAAAGCGGATTAGGAATCGGCCTTGCTTTGTCAAAACGAATATTAAGTTTAATGGATGGAAATATTTCTGTAGATTCTGAACTTGGTAAAGGTGCTAAGTTCGAGTTTACATGCACCCTGGAGAAAGCATAAAATACTTCTCATAACACCGCTTAATTAAGCGTAGTCTCCGGTATATTCTACTAGTGTTACACAATCTACACCATTTGTTTCACGCATTTTATCTACAAATGAAGTATCACCACCACGTACACGTACTTGTGCTGTGGTCTCTGAATACTCTTGATTTGTAGTTTTATTTTTCACACGTGAGTTTAGTGGTTTTAACAACTCTTTTACAGCATCTTCTGAATCATGTTTGTAACGAACAATCAAAAGGTAGCTGTGTTTTTCAAGACGTACCAGTGTCAGAATAATATAAACCAGTGCAATAAATCCGGTGCCAATCAAAGCTACTGCATATAGCTGTGCACCTGCTGTTAACCCTGCTGCAACGCCCCAGAACAAGAATCCAACATCCAGTGGGTCTTTAACAGCCGCACGGAATCGCACAATACTAAGAGCACCAACCATACCAAGTGTTAGCACTAGGTTAGTACCAATAGTAATGATAATTAGCGAGGTTACCACACAAACCATAACAATGAGCATATTAAAACGCACACTGTATACTACACTACTGTTAAAGTAACGATACACAAGAAAGATTGCAATACCGCAAATAAATGCAATCGACAGGTTTATCAGCACCTGCTGACCGGTCAAAGCCTCCAGTTGTTGTGGGGTCGATAGAATGTCCCCAAAAAAATCGCGCAAACTCATTAAACTAATCAATGTTTCATCTCCCTTTCACGCACAAAGCAATATTTTGAAAACTCTGTTCTAGTCATTGGTAACCCTTGTATCAAATCACTGATTACCGATGGCAAGAAATCTCTGTATTTAACCTCAAGGAGTATTCCCATAACATGAGGTGGCTGTGAGTATGGCTCCGGTATAAACGCATCAGTACGAATCGATGAGTCGAATGTTAAGCGAACATCACAAGGATCATAAACAAATGCTTCACGTTTATACGAAAACTCTGCTGCCGGACGTAAGCGTCTGATTCGATTTATTGATGCAACATCTTTTAAAATTGGTTCGTCAGACCCGTCAGCAAAACTAAAATCACATTTTTTTATTAAGTTATATTCGTTCTCAGTAAGTACTACAGAACGTTTATATGAATATTCTCCATCTTTACGCTTGTTTTCAAAGCGAATAAATGATAGATTATTATTATAGAAACGAACTCTATATTTATTACGAGAAAAACTACCAACTTGTTTATCATTTAAGAATGTATCATAATAATCATCAAGATACATATTATTAACAGTATAAATACCGTCAGTATTGCTGTCACGCCTCATAACAGGCATTATACGTCGCTTTACAATTTCCACAGTTTGTGAACTTAATATGAACTTTAACTCATTTCGATATTTCATGAAACTTATAGTAACACAATCACGTCATAAATAAAAGATATAATTTTTATAGCAGGAGTTTAATATGATAAAAAGAATGATATTTGCAATATTGTTGGTAATTATAACAGTTACATCCGCAGCATTGCTCGATTTGAATCCTTTAGAAACCATAGCTAATAATAGCTATAGTTTAGTTGTTGATGATCACCCTAGTGAAGTACAACAAGATTTAATTATTCCATCCGGTTATGAAGATGAAGAGGAATATGTGATAATTGAGGAAGATATTTTCCTTACGTTTTCACATCCAAACCATTTTTACACAGAAGCAATAAAAGTTTCGATTACATCATCTGTACCTGAAGCTGTGATTCATTTCACAACTGATGGTTCTGAACCAACTATAGAATCCGAGATTTTTACAAGCTCTATTGAGATTAACCTACCTTCACGACGACAAAATGAAAGAGTAGTGCCGGTTAAAGCAATCGCTGTTTACGAGGATATTATTACTCGTCCTCAGGTACATACATACTTTATCAGCCCGGATATTCATGATAGATTTGATGTTTTAGTATTTTCACTTTCTACTGATGACAGACATCTATTCGACTATCATGAAGGCATTTTTGTACCGGGTTTTGAACGTGATGAATATATTCGTCAAAATCCAAGAGAGTGGATAAATCCGCCTGCTCCTGCGAACTTTAATTGGCGTGGTTTTGAAAGTGAACGACCAATCTATGTTGAAGTATTTGAAGCTGACGGTGAAAGAGTTCTTGCACAAGCATCCGGAGTGCGTGTACATGGCGGTTGGTCTCGTGCAATAGACCAAAAGTCAATGCGACTGGTTGCACGAAGAAGTTATGAACCTACACGAGGGCGATTTAACTATGATTTCTTCCCCGGTGATAATATTGATGATGGTTTTGATTCACCTCTTCTCAGATATGATCAGATTATACTAAGTAATGGTGCAAATGATCGTGATTTTGCTATGATACGTCAAGAGACAAATTACAATCTTGCAAGACAAGCCGGTATCCGTACTGTTTCTCCAACTCGCCCTGCTGCAATTTTTCTCAATGGTGAATACTACGGTTTTACTTGGATAAACGTACGTTTTAATGAGCAATATTTTCAAGATGTATTTAGTGCTCCAACACAAGATTTCCAAGTAGCCAGTAGAGGTGAATGGTGGATAACAACACAAGATGAAGAAATAATTGAAGCAATTGGTGAGTTTAATGCGTTTTATCTAAAAGATTTTAGAGATGATAATGTTTTAAGAGATTTTGAAGAAATCGCTGATCTGGATGATCTTTTAAGATACTATGCCTTTCAAACATATATTGGCAATCGTGATTGGCCCGGTGGTAATCTAAGGCGTTGGCGTTACACCGGTCCGCAACATGATGAAGATGGTGAACCACTTAATCTGCATCCATCTCTTGATGGTCGTTGGCGTTACATTTTATATGATTTAGACTTTACATTAGGATTGTACGAAAATCCGGCTGACCCTCGTAATCCATCATTTAGAGATTATGTTCGTCAAAGAGGTGACAGATATAGTCACATGTTAGGAGCACTTTTTGTACGTCCTGAGCTTGTAGACAGGTATGCAATGTATGTTTGCGATATTGCTTCAAATATTATTACAGAAGGAAATATGCGTCGTGCGATATCTGCTACTTACGGTGCATCCTATAAAGAAATAGGTATAGCTTTAGATGCTAATAAATATGCCGGTTGGGTTAGTAGAGATACAATTCATGAAAACCATGACAATATGATACATTATGCTGCCGAGCGACAACATCACTTTTTTAGTGGTATGCAAACACATTTTAATTGGACTGATGGATTGTTTACTGTTGAAGTAAGCGGAGGTAGAGCTATTATTGGAACTATGGAAGCAAAATCTTCAACTTATTTTGAACATCTAAAAGTACCAATACAACCAATTCTTGCTAAACATGAAGTTGTTGATCATTGGATTGTAAACGGAAAAATCGTAAATGAAAATGAATTAATCGTTTCAAGAACAGACGCAAGTGAGGGAGTAATTAATATTGAGCTGGTTATACGCATAGAATATCCGGCTTTTATCCTAACTAATGCGTATCAAAACATTGACAATAATGGGTGTGTTCTATTTAATCCTCATGATGAATACAAACACACCGACGGGTTTTACCTTACAAATAATATGGATGAACCGTTCATGTGGGCGATTCCCTCTGCAAACGTTGCTCCCGGTACATCTCTGGACTTTGCAGGACGTAGAAGCATTGACCGAACAGATTTGCATAAGATTCGTATGGGATTTAATGTTCGACAAAACAGAGTGCTGTTTCTTGTAAACAGCGAAGGTGAAATGCTCGATTGGATTATGCCAACTAACTGATTATTCTATTAAGTTTGCAATTTTCCTGTTTATCAAACAACCCCTTAGATGATATGTTACTTTCTCATGAAGTAATACATCATCTATAGGTTTTGCAAGAAAATCATTGGCACCAAGAGCGACCGCTTGAACCATATTGGATTTTGTGGATTCTGATGTTAAGAAAATAATTGGAGTATACTTGTGCTCTTCTTGTTCCCGAATAATTGGTACTAAATCAAACCCTGTCATTACTGGCATGTTATAATCCAATATAAATAAATCAGGATTTACCATAATGAGCAATTCTCTAATTTTTGTAGGAGTTGGTAATGTGTAAATGGTATGATTACTGTGTAAAATAGCATTTATCGACTTTAAGATACTTGGATTATCGTCAATTGCTAATATTGTAGGCTTTATTTTGCTTTGCTCTGCCGGATTTATCTGTTGTTCTATCGCATTAATTAGCTCTGTATCAGTATATGGTTTTGTTATAAAATCTGCCGCACCAAGTTTTAGAGCACGCACCATATTTTCAACACTGTCCTGTGATGTGAGAAAAATTACCGGAATATGTGAATATCGATCGTCTTCTTTAAGCATAGTTAAAACCTCATAACCATCAGTGTGAGGCATATTTATATCTAAGATAATAAGCTCAGGTAATGAGTATTGTAATAAATCAAGCATTATATCTGCACTCTGAGCCGGATATACTTCATAATTGTTTTTTAGACGTTCTTTTGTAGACAATAGTTGAAACATCACGTCATCTACAATCATAATTTTACTACGATGTGTTTTATTCATAGCTTCTCCATAGCGTAATAGCTAATTTGTTGGAAATAGATACTTTATAATATCATTAAATATGGTACTTGACAATATAGTAAGTAATCTTTATAGTAAGTACCTGGTAAACATGTGCGCTCGTAGCTCAGCAGGATAGAGCAACGGCCTTCTAAGCCGTAGGTCAAGCGTTCGAATCGCTTCGAGCGTGCCAGAGCCTCGCATAGCGAGGCTCCGTTCAATTTTTATAAGATAGTGCTAAAATAAATATCAAACATCGTATAAAAAGAAAAACATTGGTGCTTGTTGTACCAACGTTTTTAAGGCTTTTTTGGAGGCGACACCCAGATTCGAACTGGGGAATGATGGTTTTGCAAACCACTGCCTTACCACTTGGCTATGTCGCCATTGGAGCGGGCGACGAGGCTCGAACTCGCTACCTCCACCTTGGCAAGGTGGCGCTCTACCAGATGAGCTACGCCCGCACAGCGAAACAAGTTTCGCATTTTAATTTTTGAATGGCGACCCGGAAGGGACTCGAACCCTCGGCCTCCAGCGTGACAGGCTGGCGTTCTAACCAACTGAACTACCGGGCCACTTACAGATATACTAACGTTTTAACGTTTGGTGGGAACAACTGGGCTCGAACCAGTGACATCATGCTTGTAAGGCATGCGCTCTCCCAGCTGAGCTATGCTCCCAAGTCAACACGAGCAATTATACTAAACCAAAAATCTCTTGTCAATAAGAATTACACGTGAAATTATTTTTTCTCGTCTAAACGCTTAAAAATGAACGCATAACTGTCTGCACCATAATGTAAACTCCTGTTAACACGGCTTATAGTTGCACTTGATGCTCCAGTTTCTTTTTGAATCTCACTATAAACAAAACCTTCATTTAACATTCTGGCAACTTGAAATCTTTGTTCTATTGTACGTAATTCTGTTACAGAACATAAATCATCAAAAAATCTGATGCACTCATCTAAAGATTCTAATGATAGTATAGCTTCATACATTTCTAAATGTGGATCTTTTTTTGGACCTTTAATATTTCTTGTCATAAAACCTGCCCCTATGTAGATTTAAAAATCTTTACCAATGTGTTTTTATCTAAAAACGTTAGAGCTGAATAATGACAAAGTCATTTTCAGATAAATACAATGTTCTTACGTTGATTTAAAAGTCTTTACCAATGTGTTTTTATCAAGAAATGTTAAAGCTGAAAAAGATTTATACATCTCATAATCAAACTCTTTGGTTAATGCTAAAGCTTCGCGGAAATCTAAGTCTATGTATCTATCACCACGCATAGCAACAACACATGATTTTCTACCTGCTGCTAAAAGTGTAACAGCTTTAAATCCCATACTTGTACCAACAACTCGGTCACGAACATGCGGTGAACCACCACGCTGTATATGACCAAGTGATGTAAACCTTGTATCAATTCCGGTGCTTTCAGAAATCTTTTCTGCAACTCCAAGACCGGGCTCGGCACCTTCTGCAACTATAACAGTAAAATTGCTTCTTCCTGCAAGACGAGCTACACGGATTCGCTCAATAACATCTTTCTCAAAATCATACTCAACTTCAGGAACAAGAATAATCGTTGCACCTGTGGCAATTCCTACACTCAAAGCTAAATGTCCTGCTCTACGCCCCATAACCTCAACCACGCTGCAACGCTCGTGCGATTGCATTGTATCATTTAATTTGTCTACGGCATCAACCGCAGTATTGCACGCTGTATCAAACCCTATTGTATATGAAGTACAGCCAATGTCATTATCAATTGTACAGGGTATACCAATAACGCTGATACCGTGTGCAGCTAAATCTGTTGCACCTCGAAAAGTACCATCACCACCAATTACAACAATGCCTTGTATTCCCATGTAGTTACACGTATCAGCAGCCTGTTTTACACCCTCAGGAGTATTAAACTCTGATGAACGTGCAGTATATAACATAGTGCCACCACGTCCGGTAATCCCTTTTACTTGTGCTAAGTCTAAGTTTATAAAATCCCCTCTTATCAACCCTGCATAACCGTGTCTGATTCCAACACAATCAATTCCAAGGCATGAGGCGGTTCTAACAACTCCTCGAATTGCAGCATTCATACCCGGAGCATCACCACCTGATGTTAATACACCGATTCTGGTTAGAGCAGTTGTTTTAGACATAAACCTATCCCCTTTTCAAAATTACTTAAATAATATCATATCTTTATCATAAATTGCAATGCGTTTCATTTTTATTAAATCCGGTGTTTGTATATCATTATTTTGATTAAATACTTGAATAATGTCATTATAACCTATTGTTGGATTCTGTGCAGACAATTTTGCTGTCATTATTATATTTTCTTCGCAAGAAAAATTAACATCTTTAATAAATGGTGCAATATCTGTGCTTTTAATTCCACTTTTTGATTTCTTGTCAATAATTAAACTATCTGCACTAAACAATTTCAACAACTTTTTAGAATATTTAGCTTTTTCATCATCTCTAAAATCATATATAAACTCGATAAAAACATCAACCCATTGTATATTACTAAGCTTTCTTGCAGAAATATATGTTCTGTGAATTTCCACACCATCAGGCATAAAATTATTAATATTTTTAGGCAAGCTGTTGCCGGTTATCTCAACATCCAAGAGCTCACATTCACTTTCAACGCCAACAGAAAGAGGCAGTGCAATTGATATATAAGGGTGCGGATTAAAACCCTTTGTGTAAATAAGCTTAACACCTGCTCTTATTAAGGAACGTTGAATTGTTGACATAAAATCAAGATGTGAAATATACGCTGCTTTATCCTTTTTTGAATACAAACATCTAATCCTATACATACTTATTCCTTACTGTGTTTAATAAAACTACGTGAGTTGTTAGGTGTTTTCAATGATTTTTTTTGACTAAATCTTTCAGAACTGGAAGAAAATCTGTCTACGGACAGGGAGTGGCAAAAAAATCAGGGAAAATAGCTAATAACGTACATTTATAATTAAATTATACTTTTATAAAACTCCATGGTAGTGTTTCGTTTTCTTTGCGTTTTTTTGTAGCGTAATCGTCAATATTTAAGTTACATTCAGCAAAAGCATTAAGCCATGTTTGAAGTGAAAAACACTCACTCCACGAGTCAAAACGTGCTCCACCTCGCCATGCCGCCTCAATTACTGCCCCAAGCCCCTTATCTCCACGAGATAAAGCAGCTTCAACATATCCTTGATCCGGTGAGTGCCAATTATATGTAATCATTTTTGATTGAATTGCGTTTTTTAAGAGACTAACACGTCTTAAATACTCTTTTACAGAAATTTGTTCTTCTCTTTCAAAAGGTGTATGTGGTTTTGGAATAAAACAAGAAGTAGAAAGTGTTATTCGTACTCCTCTTTTTTTATTGTTTGTGTGTTCTCTCCATGTATTTAAGACACTATGAGCAACCTTAGCAATTGCAAGAACATCATCGTCAGTTTCTGTTGGTAAACCAAGCATAAAGTAAAGCTTCACCGAGTTCCATCCATTTTCAAAAGCAAGCTTACAAGCGTCAAACAGCTCACCTTCGGTAATATCCTTGTTTATATAGTCTCTTAATCTTTGACTACCAGCTTCCGGTGCAAATGTAAGGCTTGATTTTCGCACTTTTTGCACTTGTTTGAGTAATTCAACATTGAAATTACTCGCTCTAAGTGATGGTAAGGATAAGCTTACTTTTCTTGGTTCGCACCATTTTAATAGATTATCACATAGTTTAGATAGGTCTTTATAATCCCCTGTACTTAGTGATAAAAGACCAATCTCATCATAACCTGAGTTTGTAATTGCTTCTATTCCCTGCTTTGTTAAAGTCTCAACTGAACGTGATCTAACCGGATGCTCAGTAAAGCCGGCTTGGCAGAACTTACACTTATGATAACATCCACGAAATAACTCTAATACAGTTCTGTCATGCACTATGCTCATTGACGGGACAATTGTTCTTGTTGGGAAAAATGCTGTGTCGAGGTTTTTCACAACTCGTTTTGATATAGTTGTATTAGTTTTATCATGTATAGATGGAACATAAACGCCGTCCAGTATTGAAGATTTTTCTAAAAACTTTGTTTTATTTGCTTTCTCATCTTTATCTGCTTTAAGGTCATTATATAGATTTACTAACTCAACAATTATTTCCTCACCGTCTCCTACAACAAATAAATCAATAAAATCAGAAATTGGATTCGGGTTTAATGAGCATGAACCTCCGGCAATAACTAACGGATTTTTATCATTTCTCTCGTTTCTTTTTAGTGGTACACCTGCCAAATCAAGCATGTTAAGCATATTTGTGTACGATAGCTCATATCCAAGCGAAAATGCGATAATATCAAAATCTTTTATCGTGTCATAGCTTTCAAGTCCATATAGAGGTATGTTATTTTCACGTAATTGCTCCTCCATATCAGCCCAAGGAGAAAATACACGCTCACACCAGACATTCTCCATGTTGTTTAACACACCATATATAATCCGCAAACCCAGATTTGACATACCAATTTCATAAACATCAGGAAAACAAAGGGCGACCCGTACATCAACCTTTGTTTTATCCTTGATTATTTGATTGTATTCACCGCCTGTATAACGAGCAGGTTTTTGAACCTTGGCGAGTATTTTTTCAATTGTTTCCAATTCTAATTATCGACTCCGTTACTAAAGCTTTGAACCTTGGTGCTGCTGCATCAGCCATTTCTTGCACTTCATCGTGGGTTAACGGCGTTTTTGATATTCCCGCAGCTAGATTTGCAATGCAAGATATTCCGCAGACGTTTAATCCCATGTGGTTTGCTGCTATTGCTTCACAAGCTGTACTCATTCCGACAACATCTGCTCCCATAATACCGGCGGCTTTAATCTCGGCAGGAGTTTCAAAGTTTGGTCCTGAAAACTGAGCATAAACTCCCTCTAAGAGTTTAATGTCTAAGGATTCTGCGGCTGATAGTATTTTTTCACGTAGATTTTTCTTATAAATCTCGCTCATATCAGGAAATCTTGTGCCTAGTTCTTCAATGTTTTCACCAATAAGCGGTGATGGTACATTATACATAAACTGGTCACGTATAAGCATAAAGTCACCTGCCGGTATTTCCGGATTTATACCACCAACGGCGTTTGTAAGAAATAATGTTTTAGCTCCAAGTAATCCCATAAGCCGTATTGGCAACACGACATCACTCATTGGATAACCCTCGTAATAATGAACACGTCCCTGCATAATCACAACCGGCACATCTTTTGCATATCCAAATACAAATCTTCCCTTATGCCCCGGAACTGTACTAACCGGAAATCCTGATATTTCGTTGTAGTCAACTGTAGCTTTTACATCGATTTCATCTGCGTAACCACCAAGCCCCGAGCCAAGTACCAACGCAATTTTTGGCTCAAAGTCTGTTTTTGCTCTTACTTCTTGTAGGCATTTTGTCAGCTTTTCGTAAACTTTGTTCATAAGTTAACTCCTTTAATCTAAATCTAAAATCATTATATACTAAGAAATGGTCGGAGTGAAGGGACTTGAACCCTTGGCCTCACGGTCCCGAACCGTGCGCGATACCAAACTTCGCCACACCCCGACGTTGGAGAAAACCACTACATCCCTAAAACGCTTTTGGAGAGCCGTCGTAGTTCATGTAGACGCCTGTGTTACCTTTTTCGTTAAAAGGTGGTGGATTAGCGATAGTATTGTAAATATATTGGGCTGATTCATCAGGTGTTAAGTCAGCTTTTGGCGGTGCAGGGCGAGTTTGTACCCAGCCCGGGTGAATTGATAAGACACGTATACCACGTTTATCAGCAAGGCGTCTTTGCAATGTAACAGACGCAAAGTTTAACGCTGCTTTTGCCATACCGTAGTCAACACCGTCATCACGCCAACAATCACCCATACTTCCGGCTTCTGAGCTGATTGCTACCGCAGAACTTCCTTCGGGTAACGTATCTAAAAATTGCTGAACAAGACGTATGAAACCAAGAGCGTTAACATCATAGCTGTTTAGTGAATCCTCTATGTCCATTCCGTCATCTATGGGTTTATTACCTAATGCACTTGCTGCCGTAGCGTTACTTATCAGTATATCAAGTGTTGGAGTTATCTCACGCACGGCTTGGACAGCAGCTTTGACATCATCAACCTTTGTTACATCCATCGGGATAAGGTATAACTTGTTTTCCCATTCATTTTTGAGTAGCTTTAAATGCTCCTGCTCAACATCACGTGCACTGGCAAAGACGGTATAACCCTCTGAAAGATACTTACGGATTAGTGCATTACCAAGACCCAGTTCTCGTTTAACTCCTGTGATAAATACTGTTTTCATAATCTCACCTCTTCTTAAAAACCTCGTACCAAAGTTTTTTACACAACTAACAACATTTACTAAGATTTTAGTTACTTCTCTATTTTTGGTGTGAAATATTTCATTAAGCAACGCCATAATTCTTGCGATGTAAATGGTTTACCTAAACAATCAGACATACCAATCTCTTTGTACTGTTCTGCAGCACCTTGCATAATATTTGCTGTTAATGCTACAATTGGTAAATCCGGAGCAATTTTATGAATAACAGGTGTTGCTTCAAGACCATCCATGACAGGCATATGTATATCCATAAACACCAGGTCGTATTGCTTTTCTTTGTTTTCAGCACGTTTGCGTACTAAATCAACACCGACTTTTCCATTTGCTGCAACATCTGTTTTTAAGCCGACTTTTGATAAATGTTCACATATTACTTCCTGATTCATCATATTGTCTTCACAAAGAAGTATCTCACCAACAAAAGTGGGTTTTTTTAAGGTTTTGTATGCAATATTTTCAGGACTTTTTATCTCTTTATTTATATCCACAGCATCAAAGGTGAGGGTAAAACTAAACTTACTTCCAACTCCCGGCATACTGTCAACACACAAAGTACCACCCATTGCTTCAATTATATTTTGTGATATTGCAAGTCCTAATCCACTCCCGCCATATTTTCTTGTTGTACCGGTTTCTGCTTGTGTAAAAGGATCAAATATATTTTTTAGTTTTTCTGAATCTATACCAATACCACTGTCTCTAACTTCAAAATACATTGTAACAGAATCATCTGTAGTTTCTTTAATAATTGCTTGCATTTTTATTGAGCCTGTATTAGTAAACTTTACAGCATTTGAAAGCAGATTTACTAGAACTTGCCTTAGTCTTGTTGGATCACCATATAACTTTTTGCCAACAGAAGGCTCAGCATAAAAGTGCATTACAAGGCCTTTTTCTGTTGCTATATGAATGATAGCCATTCGACACGCATTAAACATTTCAGCAAGATCAAATGGTATTTTCTCAAGATCCATTTTACCTGATTCAATTTTTGAAATATCTAATACATCATTAATAATTTGCAATAACCACTCAGAGTTTTGTAGAATTTTAGAAAGATAATCAGCAACTTTTGGTGGTGTATTCTCTTCGTCAATAGCTAATTCTGAAAAACCAACTATACTGTTCATCGGCGTACGAATCTCATGGCTCATGTGTGCTAAAAAGGTAGATTTTGAATGATTTGCTTCATTTGCTCTTTGTAGAGCATCTTCAAGCTCCTCTTGCAAAGCTTTTAGCTGTGATATATTACTTTCCAGATTTAATGTCATATCGTGACGTAAAAATGCGTTTCCAATTAATAAACAACCTGAACGCATAATAACAGCTTCATTTTCGGTGAAAATACGCTCAACTTTACAATCATCAAAACCAACAAATCCCCAAAACTTATTATCTACAAAAATCGGAGCTGCAAAAAATGATACAACATCAGCAGATTTTAAAAACTTATACGTAGAGCGAGACATATCCTTTGCAATACCATTTACACACTCCCCTTTTCTTAATACTTCTTCCCAGTCAGAAAGATTGTCGTTATATGACACATCATTTGTCTGGCTGCTGTCAAGTATCGGTAGAAAATCTTCAACCCATTGATACAACTGGCTAAAACAGAGTTCACCATTTTTCACGTTGTTTGTATAGATATATACCCTATGAGCATCAACTGCACGACCCATAATACTCATACACCGCATCAAATCATCTTCAAAATCAACAGTTTCTGATCCTAAAAGGATAGAAGCAGCCAGATTCATTGAGTTTAACAGCTTATCACGGCGTTTTATCTCGTTCATCATTGTTTTCTGCTCATCTAAATCTTTAGAAATAGTATTCCATGATGCAATAGTCTCTTTTGCAAGATCACCAATTTCATCATCTCTATCTGCACCATAAAGAGAATCAACATCTTGTTCAGCCAAACCTTCTGTTAAACGTTGCAGTGGGTTAAATACCAAACGATTTATTAGCAATGAACTAAACACTACATAAATTATGAAGATAAATATCATCGCAATAAGTGGTGGAATTGTATCCATTATACTAAACAATGTGCCTGAACTATATGATATAACTGCCAGCCAGTTTGTATTTGGTATAGGTGTGATTGCTCTATATTGATACTCTCCCCATGTAGAAACCCTAATAATTTCCGGTTCTACTCTTTGTCCGTAAAATACTCTTGGATTATCAAGATATTTATTAAGAGCTGCGATAAATGCAGGGTCATATTTTAGTTCAAAAATATGTGTCATTTCACTTACATCGTAAACTTCAAGACTACTGAGGATATAACTGGCATCAGGAATAGAACTGTCAACTTGAACGATACCTTCATGGTCGATTATTATTCCCCATACATCATCTTTGTTATAGTGACCAAACAAATCTTCAAAAACAGCATCAAAAGGTATAGCAGTTGAAAAAACACCAACTATCCTTCCGTTGTCTTTAACCAGATGGTCAATCCATATACTAATATCTTCAGAACTTTTTACAGTATCAAGTTTTAGTATATAGTCAAATCCGGAGTTTATCGCATCAAAAAACCATTGATCATATTCTCCGTCCGGAGACATAGTATGATAATGTACAAAATCATCAAAAGATGTACCTCTTTCGATAGCAAACTCATGTAATGAATCGTAAATACCAAAGTAAAGACCTTGCATTTTAACTACATCTGCAAAGAACATCATCCTGTTAAATGCTGCTTCCCTTTTTTCAAGATTGTTTTCATCTGCAAACCATGCAATTATATCTGGTGATGTAGCTGCCTGACTTACAAGAAAAATCTCATTACTCAAATGAGAACTAAGAACATCAGCAGTTTCTGTTGCATAAAAACGAACATAATCCTCAGACGCATTTGTAGTTAAGTTGTAAATCATAATAAAACAAATTACAGTGTTCGCAAGCAAAACAAAAGTAATCATTAAAATACTTATGTTGCTAAACTTTTTTGAAAGTTTTCCTTTTTTTTCTTTATGCACTATCTTTATACCTCACAGCCGGTTTGTAATGTTCAAATATCATAAAATCATTAGTTTCTTCTAAGAGTTTTATATCATCACTTGGTTTAACAGTCCATACCGCTCGTTTTGGTCGAAATAAATAGCATAATCGTACTGTCCATGAACATGGATCATTACTATAAGCAATGTAATGTGGTCTTGAGATAAAGTTTGTCAGTAAATTACCTAAACAAAATGCTAACATTCTTGATATTCCAACATAATCTTGTGGTTTTCGTGCTAATTGACCACGAAATACATCGGGTGCATTTTTCTTAAACCATCTAACAACTCTTGGGTCAAAACTCTCTACGCACCAATTATCACCATAATTACGCAAAGTTTCTAATATTGTTTCGCACAAAATTGCATTCTTTTCAGCACCTGCTGATTTAATTTCTACAATTACAGGTGTATCACCTAATACATCCATTGCTTCTTTAAGATGTGGTATTGTTTCCTCTGTTTCGAATAATGAAAGTTTAGATAAACTTTCCAAATCCATACCATTCACAGGTGCATGAATACCACAAACACGGTCAACACTATAATCATGAAAAACAACTGCTTTTTCATCTTTTGTAAGCTGTACATCAATCTCAACTCCGTATCCTGCTTTACGTGCTTCTTCGAAAGCTTTTAATGAGTTTTCAGGGATAGATTGATCTTCAGTATAGAGTCCTCTGTGTGCAAAGTTTATACCATAAAATACAGTAGCAACCTGTTTTGCTTTTGTTGACATTTTTCCCGGTGCTACAACAATAACAACTACAAACTTTACAAATACAACAACCCCGATTGCACTACCTGATAGAATTAACCAATACATTTTTTACCTCTTACTTTATATTTTACACCATCATCGTATTTTTTGCTAATAAATGGTGTATATATTTTTTTTAATCTAACGGACCTGTAAATATCATACCTACTATTATACCAAGAAGTGCAAATAATGTCGGCACTCTTGTCTTATTTGTAACTATTGATTGCGGAAGTATTTCGGCAATTACTACATAAAGCATTGAACCACCTGCAACAGAAAATGAGAACGCAAGAGCAAAATCTGATATCCCACCAATCAAAACACCGGCAATAGCTCCAAAAACAGTTGTTGCACCAGCCATCAGTGTAAGTGAAACAGTTTTGATTTTTGACAGTCCACCTGCGAGTAGCGGCGCAGAAATTGCCATACCCTCCGGAATATTATGTATTCCTATAGCAATCGCAATTGTAATACCCAGTGTTATATCGTGATAACCGGCAGCACCCATAGCTAAACCCTCCGGAACATTGTGTATACCGATTGCAAAAAGCATTACCATTCCTGAACGTATCATGTTCTTTTTTCTGGTGATTATATCACTGGAATGAAAAAACTCAACATATGAATCATGCACTTCACTTTCTTTTTTACCGGGTTTATCGCGTTTATCCATGTATAAGTTTAAAACCCACACAAGAAATGCACCAAAAATAATACCAAATATTGAAACTAAGTATCCGGAGTGGTCAATAGCAACCGGCAATAGTTCAAGAAAAACAATACTTATCATTACACCACCTGCAAATGATAGTAAAATACTAACCATCTTTTCCATGTGTCCACCAATAAAGACAGTTAACACACTTCCAAGACCCATTCCGCAAACGCCTGCTAAAAGACTTAAAAGTATTATATTCAAATCTTTACCTCTTGGTTATTTACCGATATCTCATTCATTTCTTTGAAAAAATCTCCCTTTAAGTATCTTTCTTTATCTCTTTCTCTGCTATAGAAAATAACTTTTTTATTATAGTGATTTTCCCATGTTGTTAGCTCTTCCATAGCATTAATTAATAAATTATAGTCATTTTTGATAGTTTTCGATATATTATGAAGTATTAGAGCACCTATATCCGGTACCTGATGGTCTCTGGCTAATCCATCAAGCCATTGTAACATAGAAAACGTATATTCATTAATATTTTTATAAACATAATTTAACGGCTGCTCTTCTTCAATAGATTGGTTAAGCTTTTTTATTTTATTCACCATGATTGTAACAGCTAATCC
This sequence comes from Oscillospiraceae bacterium, assembly GCA_031281255.1. Taxonomy (GTDB): domain Bacteria; phylum Bacillota; class Clostridia; order Oscillospirales; family Oscillospiraceae; genus WRMH01. The sequence continues at coordinate 6,558 of JAITFR010000024.1, read as the reverse complement.
ATATAGTGGGTCGTCACCTTCTATAAACCCTAGCTCACTTTGATAATATTGTTTATAAATAGGTCTTGAGTTATTTATTATTGCATCAATACTATCAATAGATCGTACCATATTGTCTATTATATGATAAAACTCACTACTTGTGTCAATTTTCTTAACTGCTCGTTCAACAAAGAGAACTTTAGTTATACATGTACAGGTTAAAAGAACATCAACAAGATATATTAACGCATCTTTATAGTTCTCACTAAGATGATCAAGTTTGTAGTTTTGTTTTGAATCAGAAACTTCTTCATTTCCTGACAATGCAGAGATATATTTAACAGTTTCATAAGAATTAATAGTTTCACAAATTCTTTCTATATAGATATTTTTCTGTTTTCTTGCTTTTTTAAGTCGTAAAAATAACCATGTGTTTTTTTTTGGTATTGAATCACTGATTCCTCTTTTGGCAAATGTAACCACTTTTGATAGATATTTTCTTATTCTTTTCTTGTAATATGTTTTGTTAAATGTTTTATTTAATTCTCTTATATCTGTCGCATCGTATGTATCTTTGCAAAAACGAAGTAACATAGACTTTATATCCGGTTTTTTTAAATCAGTAATAAATGGTGATTCTGATTTCATTTTTGAGTCACTAAGCATTATAGCTATTGCGCTCATTGCCATCATATCGAGATTATCAAACTGTTTTTTTACATAAATCTCAATTAAATCACTATTATCATGAGTATCATCTTTAATCACATTAGCTGTGATATTTTTAATTTTATTTTTTGTGTCCACTAATAAGTTTTCGATGTTACTCATGCTTTAGAGCTCCTCTTTTTCTAGACGCTAGTGTAACACAAATACATATGAATATCTATATTTTCATTGTATATTTTTATCGTGTTGTTCTAAATCTAATCTTTGATATTTCAAACCCAATTATTGATACAATAACAAGTAGAGAGCATATCAATATATTATCAACACTTAACGGTCTCACGGTAAATAAATCATTAAGTATTGGTACATACATAACAGCTATAAGTATTCCAAATGATAATAAAATCGAGATATTTAGTAACTTATTACTAAATATATTCCTATTGGATATCATTGATCCCTCAGTTTTTGATGGATATGCCACTAACAGCTCACTAGCTACAAGAGTAAAGAAACACATACTCATTGCTAATATATGTCTGGTAGCCTCATCTGCTGCACCTGATACAAAGTAACCATATAAAAACGCACCCAGAGCAGCTACTGTGATAGTAATAGCTCGTGCTAAAACTGAGCTCATCATTCGTCTGTTTATAATAGCTTCTTTAGGGTTTCTTGGTTTTCTTCGCATTATACCCGCTTCTTCGCCTTCCATACCAAGAGCAAATGCAGGTAATGCATCTGTTAATAAGTTTAGAAATAATAGTTGTGTGGCTACCAGTGGAATTGGCAATCCAAATATAATAGCAAGTAACACAATTAGTATTTCACCAAGATTACATCCCAGTAAATATCCAACAACTTTTTTAATGTTACTATATATCTTTCTTCCTTGCTCAATTGCACTGACTATACTGACAAAATTATCATCTGTTAGTATCATATCGGCTGCTTCTTTAGTTACATCTGATCCTGTAATCCCCATAGCAATGCCAATATCTGCTCTTTTTAATGATGGTGCATCATTTACGCCGTCTCCTGTCATTGCGACAATGTTATTGCCTGCTTTTATCGCAGAAATAATTCGCACTTTGTGTTCCGGAGAAACCCGGGCAAATACATTTACTGTTTTTACTTTAACTGCAAGCTCTTCATCAGTTAGTGCATTTAAATCACTGCCATCTAAAGCTTCTTCATCATCATTTTTCATAATCCCCAAGGCTTTGGCAATTGCCGCTGCTGTGATTTTATGGTCGCCTGTTACCATTTTTATATTAATTCCTGCTCTGTGACAATGTTCAATAGATAATTTAACTTCTTCTCGAGGTGGGTCAATTAAACACATCATACCCACAAATGTCAGGTCATCTTCGACATTGTCAATGAGTGATGCACTATCATATCTTTTATATGCAAAAGCGAGAACACGTAAAGCTTCAGAAGCAAACCTTTCATTTTGCGCTAAAAGTTTTTGTTTTATTGTCTCTGACATAGGTACTATCTCACCATCAATATACACACTGGAACAACGATCTAAGACCGCATCGGGTGCACCTTTTGTGTTCATAATAACTTTACTACCGTCTACATTATATGTAGACATCATTTTTCTGGTTGAATCAAAAGGTATTTCCTGTATGCGAAAATGTGCTTTATTTAACACATTTTTTTCATTGCCAAGCTTTACACCAAATACTAACATTGCTCCTTCTGTTGGGTCTCCGATTATTTGGGCTTTTTTTCTATCATACTCCGCATCATTACACAAAACTCCAATTTCAGACATTAAAGAAATATTTCGTGTCACCATTCCGTCAGATATAACATGACCCATCGGTTTATATCCAACGCCTGTTACCTCGTAAACATTCTCCGGGTCTGCGACCTTAACAACTGTCATCTTATTTTGTGTAAGTGTTCCTGTTTTGTCCGAGCAAATCACTGTAGTACTACCAAGTGTTTCAACTGCTCTCAATTTTTTCATTATAACATGCGATTTTACCATTTTTCGCACACCTATAGCTAAGATAACTGTTGCAATTATTGCAATTCCTTCAGGTACAGCAGCAACTGCAAGTGCTACAGAAACCATTAGCATTTCTATTATTGTGTCAAACAACGTCTCTGATGTGTGAGAACCAATGCCAATAAACCAATAAGCTACAGCAAAAATAAACACTAAAGCACATACTGCAATACATAGAATACCCAGTGCTTTTGCCATACTGTTTAGTTTATCTTGTAATGGTGTTGTTGCTTCACTGGTTACACTCAATAGGTCGGCAATTTTGCCCATTTCTGTTGTTGTACCCGTTGCATATACAATACCTGCTCCCCTGCCATATGTGACAGTAGTTCCCATAAAAGCAAGGTTTTCTCTATCACCAAGTGGTGTGTCCATAGGTAGAATAGAATCTGCATCTTTAGATGCAGATGTTGACTCGCCTGTTAGTGATGACTCATCTATTCTAAGATTCATTGACTCAATAATTCTCAAATCAGCAGGTATATAGTCACCTGTATCAAGAATTACAATATCTCCCGGTACAACATCGTTTGAGTCAATTCGTATAATCTCACCATCTCTTTTCACCTTCGCTTTAGGTGATGACATATTTTTTAATTCTTTGAGTGCATTATCTGCTCTGTTTTCTTGTGTTATTCCGATAATCATATTAATTAAAAGAATTGCAATAATAATTATCGCATCTCTTAAGCCATCTCCAACAATAATAGATACTATTGCTGCTACAACAAGAATAATTACAAGAAAATCTTTAAATTGATCTAATATTCTAAGAAACAATGACCGTCTCTTAGCGGTTTGCAGTTTATTTTTTCCATACTTTTTAAGACGCTCACTTGCATCTTCTGATGTTAATCCATAGTATGATTGCACGTTCAAATCATTTAGTATCTGTTTTGCACTAAATGTATATGCATCAAGAACCATAAATGTTTTTCACTCTCTTTCAAATAAAACCTAAAACTCTGCTGCTCCAACTGTTCGAGGAAATGGTATAACGTCACGTATGTTTGATACACCTGTTAAATACATAAGAAGTCTTTCAAAACCAAGTCCAAATCCCGCATGTTTAGTACCACCAAATTGTCTTAATTCAAGATACCACCAATAAGAATCTTTGCTTAAACCACTTTCTTCAATACGTGCTTCAAGCACATCCAAACGTTCCTCACGTTGACTGCCACCTATTAACTCACCAACACCGGGAACTAATAAATCCATTGCCGCAACAGTTTTTTCATCATCATTAAGCCGCATGTAAAATGCTTTAATCTCTTTTGGATAATCTGTTACAAAAACAGGCATTTTGAAATACTTTTCTGTTAAGTATCTTTCATGTTCTGTTTGCAAATCACAACCCCAGAAAACAGGAAACTCAAACTTTTCATCAGATTTTAATAATATGTCAATAGCTTTTGTATATGTAATATGTTCAAATTTTGCTTTAGCAACAAGATTTAATCTATCTAACAAATCTTTATCAACAAAATTATTTAAAAACTCAAGCTCAAAGTTACAATCATCTAACACTTTATTTATGACGTACTTTAGCATATCCTCAGCAAGGAGTTTATCATCAGATAAGTCGGCAAATGCGATTTCAGGTTCAATCATCCAAAACTCTGCCACATGCCTGGGCGTGTTTGAGTTTTCAGCTCTAAATGTAGGTCCAAATGTATAAACCTTGTTAAAAGCCAAAGCATAAGCTTCTGCATTTAACTGACCTGATACAGTTAAGCCTGCTTTTTTTCCAAAGAAGTCGTCCATATGATCTGTTACAACATTAAACATTTCACCGGCACCTTCAGCATCACTGCATGTAATAATCGGTGTGTGAACATAAACAAATCCATTTTCTTGAAAAAATGTGTGAATAGCGTGAGATACAACGGAGCGTATACGAAATACTGCTGAAAACAAGTTGGTGCGTGGCCGTAAATGTGCAATTGTTCGCAAAAACTCCAGTGAGTGCCGTTTCTTTTGCAACGGATATTCAGGTGTTGACTCACCTACAACAGTTACTTCGCTAGCCAATATCTCAAATGGTTGTTTTGCTCCGTCTGTTATTTTAAATACGCCTGAAACAATAAACGAGGCTCCAACATTTTGTCGTATAATCTCGCTAAAATTATCAATCTTGCTGTCATCTAATACAATCTGAACACTTTTAAAGCAACTTCCATCATTTAGTTCGAGAAATCCAAGTGCTTTCATGTCACGAATAGTGCGAGCCCATCCCTTTACAATCACCAATTTGTCAGAATAAGCATCTGTGTTTTCATATAGTTTTTTAACAGTTACATTAACCATGACTACCCTCTTTTTTTGATGTTATTTTATAGAAATGTAATTGCAAATAATTAACACTACGTAAAAAAGGAGCTTTACGCTCCCTGATTTAATCGAATAGTGCCGCTGTCACCGATGGTGTTAAATCGTCTCTAAAATGCTCAATTAAATACTCAGGTTTGCAACCTTCTTCTATATCCAGTTTTTTTAGTATTTCATTATATGTACGTGATGGTAAAGCTGATAGTTTTCTGGCTGTTATTGCGAGAACTGCATCAAGCATATCTTCTTGTGTTGTACGAAGCATTTTTCTTGCTTGATCAGATGCCAGGTCAGTTAAACTATGGATTCTTTGCTCAATATCTTTAGAACCGTTATTAACATATGACCAATACTCCTCTTGCTCACGCTTAGAGTATTCTGTTCGTATTCTTTCGCACTCTTTATTTGCTTTAATTGCAATCTCTCTGCATTGGTTTTCAGATTCTTCTTTTATATGTTGTAATATTTTCTCAAGACCTTGCATAAAACAAATAACCCTTTCCTTATTTATTATTCTTAGAATGATTCTGGGAATATTTCTAAATATAAGCTTAGTATACTTGCATTTTTACCAGTGGTTCAAAAACTTTTCGACCGCCACTACGAAACTTACCAAATAGCCATGGATAATTTATAATTATCGGTATATCATAGTTTCCGGGTTCCGGATTTTCTAAATCCCACGCACATGTAAATCTCGATAGAGCTATCGTAAGGTCATGTTCAAAATCATCAGGCACCCAACCTGCAAGAATATAGGTATATTGTGTTGTAAAAACGACAATATTATCAAAGTTTGCTTCGTATGATTCCAGTTCCATAACTTCTCTTGTTACTAATTCAGCAAGCTCCGGTGGCTCTAACTTAACATCAGGTTCAAGTGGTTCAAAACATTCCAGATACATAAGCTCACTTAAAACGCTTACAATATCAGAATGTGTCACTATTAAATTGAGTTTTTTCATTGAACCCATTAAATACTTATTATCCTTTCAAAAATACGCTGAGCTACTGCATCAAGCCTTTTTTCAGCACGTGCACGCATTGTTGCTAAACGGTTTTCTGTTGTTGATGCAAGCTCTGATGCTGCTTCCATAGCTTTACGGTCTGATGATACCTTTAGTTGACCTATTTCGGATCTTGCGCGAGCAATTGAATCAGCAACAAGCTTTTCACCGTCTTCTTTAGCTTTTTTGATAGATTCTTGCGATCTGCCATGTACAATAAGCTTAACTTGATTTGCTTCATACTCGGCAGCCAATATATACTTAATTGAATCAGTTGGCATTAGGTTATTCATCCTTTAATAGTGTGGTTAGCTCGTCCATAAACGAGTTAATATCACGAAACTGGCGATATACAGAAGCAAATCTGACATAAGCGACTTCGTCCAGTGATTTAAGTCCGTTCATTATCATCTCGCCAATATCTGTTGATTTAATCTCACGCTCCAGTGAGTTTTGTAATTCCTGCTCAATATCATCAGCAACAGTAGTAAGCTCCGCAAGAGGTACAGGGCGTTTCTCACATGCTCTTAACATACCGTT
>JAITFR010000015.1 GCA_031281255.1 Oscillospiraceae bacterium | reverse complement strand
TGAAGACATACACCAATAGCGAAATGAGAGTGCTTTTTTTAATACCGCGCTCCCTGGCTACGAATAGCAAGATAAACGATATTATAACAGCTACAGTCAAGAACACCATCCATGTTCTGAAGTTATACGCAATGGGATATAAAGTCAACGCTGTAAGTCCGAGAAACAACCCGGGTGCAAGCAATGCATTAACTAAGCTCGGTTTCGGACTGCTTATTTCCAGCTCATTATTAACTATATGGCTATTTATTACACTGTAAAAAACAGCAATTAGGAATAGAGCAATTGCTCCAAAAGAAAACATCGTCGTACTAATCGGGGAAAATATATTAAACAGTTGAACAAGAAAAGATGAGAAATAGTACGCAACTCCAATACCATTGAGTATTTTACAAGTTTTTACATGTTGCTTCGCTTTCTCCGGATACTGCTCTTCAAAATCTGCCCAATCTTCTGCGTCTTTTTGCTTTTTACGAGCTTTTTTGTCAGCTTTTGCATGCGCTTTTACAGGGTCTGTTGTACTGACTTGAATTCCGGATATCTGAGTAATCTCTATGCCTTCTTTTTGTAAGCGAGAGACAAACATATCATAGCCGATGCAAATCGATTCGACGGTGAAAAGCAACTCATTTTCCGAATAAATGGCAAGCTTCTTTTGCTCTTCATTGCCCAGTGCTTGTTTTTCGATAGCGCTTTTAATCATTTTAAAGTTAAATTCTTTCGTTTTTCTAAAAGATGAACGATAAAGTATTTCATTTCCGTCAACTCTTAATTCGTCTGAAATACCGACTCATGTTATAACTGCTCCAAGAAGAAAAAACAATATAAATAGAACATAGATCCACCAGCTTGCAGTGTCATTTGGAAACATAGTCATGAGTATGATAAGAGCAACCCAAAATAACATGCAAATTATTCCAATCCACATTACCAAACCGTTCTTACGAACAATAAACTGATTTTCACCCATATCTTTTTTGTTTTCCTCTCACTCAGGACAGGAGATAATCCGCTCGGCGGGGAACGGTTCATCTGTCTTCCCCTAGTCTTCTATTTAAAGCTGATTGTTTCAAAAGGACTTTCCGGATGATTTAACATGAAGTTAAGCATGTCTATAAAATCATTGGAATCATTCCCAAAGGCAAGGGCGCGTCCCAGAATGTGGGCTGCAGTATATTCACGCCAAGACGAATAGGTTTCAGATGCACTGTCTGCAGCGGCTTTTAGATATTTCCACACTTCGTCTTCATACAAATAACCAGCTTCGATACCATATCTGGCAATAATTGCTGTTCTGCCATAATCCCAAGCAGCTAATGTGTTTATACTTGACAACTCTTCTTCAGTATAACCAAGTCTATAAATGAGCATATCCCTTGCAAGCAGATAAGCACCCAAACCATTATTTATTCTTTCGGCAAATTGCATATAAACTAAAAGCTCAAACGCGTCGTCACGATATTCCTCATCAATCTCTAAAACATCCATCATTATTTCAAGTTCTTCATCCATCTGCTCAACCCGTCTTACAGTGCCGGCAAATACGTTTTCCAAACCCACGGGATCATATTCATTAAAATACAAAACCACACCATCTAAAGATTCAAAACGGTGGTTAAGAACAAGTGTATGGTAAATATCATTCGCTATGAGTGACTGCTGTGTTGCACTCGATAAAGATTCCAATTGTTCCAAAGCGGAGTTGCGGTCTGTTATATTCCAAAAATCCGACAGTAATCTCACTGCATGTGGTGCCGATCCACCTAAAGCTAAAATACGAGGTGACTCACGGTTATTAACCATGACAAAAGAGCCGAATAATAAATATCGCTCCTGCTCGGTAGTAACAGCATTTTCTCTTTCAAAATTACGCATCTCGCTTGATAGAAGTATACGTTCAATTTCTGATGGAAATGGTGTTTGCTTACCTCCAGGTGATGGAATCGGCTCCGGTTTTGTGTCCGGATCATGACTCTGTGCGATTTGATTTTCACGCCCCCCATTAGTATCTGAGTTGGAATCATCTCTTGCCAAAAAATGTGTAGTTACTTCAATACCGATGATGAGAAATAACAAAACTAACCAAACCGCTATAGTAGAAACTATACACAGAAACACTTTGATGGCTGTTGATAAGGAAGTCTTTGAAATACTTACACATAAAGCAATGCCACCGAAACCAATTAGTACCGGCAATGCACCGCCTAAGGCTACAATCGGAATTAGCCCGCACAGAACAATAAACACCATAACCCATGCCGGACGCTGTATATATTGTTTACCACTTCGTAAAAATACACCATTGACTGCTACATCAGGAGCACCCTTTTTAAACACAAACCGAGCTTCTTTTCCGTTAAACATGAACTTTTCGTCAAACTCAATTATTGAGCTTAAAAAACCACCTTTAATTTCAATCGGTTCTCCATTGACCGTAAGTATATGCTTTCTTTTTACCATTTCATGCGAAAACGAATAATCGAATCCTTCTATCCGGCTTTGCCACTGACTTGTTTTATACATTTCTTTTTCCCCCTAATCCGTCATTCTTACGGAAACACCGTGTGTAGATTTCTTTTTTTTTCTTTATCAACATACTTTAATACTTCTTCCAACAGCTTTTTGCTATAGGTAATAGAAAACATATTTTCACTTTGTCCTAAACCATAACTATCCTTATAAGCGGGCATTTTGTTAAAGAAATTACGCTTTCCCTTTGGATACCAGTATTCATCTAAAAGTATTTTGCAAAAATACATATACTCGCTGTAAACACCATTCCAATGATTTTGGCACAAATTAACATAATAGAATGGAGTTACGCGCCATGTGCCATGCATACTTTTTGATTCTTTCACGCTAGTTTTCTTTAATAAAAGAAATGTGAGTGAACTATTTTATGAATAAAGTATAATCAGAATGTCTGTCTTAGTATTATGTAGTAAATTCTAATAATGTGGTAATCTGAGATAACATACCACTATTATCATTTAACACAATTTGACAGTTATTGACAGTTAATGTTCCTAAGTCATAGATTTATTAAAAACGCTATATATAATTGACTAGATAGCTTTATACTCTAACATCACCACTCCGATAAAACATTGTACTTACGGACATTATCATCGATCGTTAAAATAGTCATGTTGTTCACCATTGCAGCAGAAACAAGCAAGCGATCAAAAGGGTCACGATGGATAAATGGCAAATCACTCAAACATTCAAGGTCTTGTTGCGTAATTGGAAGCAATATAAACTCTGCTTGATTTATTAGTTGGCATAATTTTGCTATTCCTCCATCAAAATCCAACCTACTCATGCTGTGTTTGATTGTAAACTCCCACAATGAAGCTACGCTAATATATATTGGAGATTCATTCTCATATATGATTGTTTTTACGTTACTGCTAAGTTTATTGGAAGCTTCGCAGTACCATATCAAGGTATGGGTATCAAGCAAATATTTCATTACATATACTCCTTGAAATCTTCTAGTGGTGCATCAAAATCATCTGACATCCATACTTTCCCATTCATGCAACCGAAAACAGATTGCCTTGACATTTTTGATGCGTTTACTTGTGGGTCAACGTATTCATCTAAGACAGTTATAACAAGTTTTCGTCTTTCTGGTATAGCAGGATTGCCAATCGGTATAATCCTACCATTTTCGTAATATGCTGTATATGCTTGCATGTTGTTACCTCCTATTTCCGCTATCCAAACACCTTCATGGGTTCATCGAGAATATATTTTTCTTCGTTATCATGACGTTCATAAATTAATGAATTGATATTTCATCTATTAAAATCAATAGATATCGCTCTCCAGCTTTTATAAATCAATTTTAACATAAAAAATACAAAAATAAAACTATAAAGTTATTAGATGTATGTTTGAAAAAAGTCTGTACACATTAAAACTCATGACACACATTCTCCTACTAACATACTATTATTTGTTATCGTTTTTCAATTTACCAGGCAGGAATATACTAATTACACTCAACCCTATTGCTAAACCTCCTATTTGTGCTGCTACTATAAATAAAGTTGCGTGCATGTCACCAATTATAAAAATAGCAATGAGAACAAACATAATCATAAAAAAACATAATAATAGTACATAATAACAAATCAGACTCCACCATGTACCTAATGGAAAATAATACTTTGTGTTATTGCTGTTTGTTGCGTAAATCATCAGAAGCTTACTAAAAAATGACTGTTTCTTTAATATTTTCTTTCTTTGTGTATTACTTAAACCGTTAAAAGCATGAACACGAACTATAACTCGTAAGTATATACTCGCTATAACTCCTGCAGCTCCAAACATTAGTAATGCTAAAATGTGATAACCGATACTCCAATACATTTGAACCTCTTTTCATTTACATATCAAATCCATCCATTTCTCACACATCTTAGAAAAATAAACATTAGTTCTGGGTGCGTGATAATCCAAGTCAATATTCATATCTCTAATTATACCACAAAACAAAAACATAATTAATAATAAATACAGTTTTAGATACTTGTAATCACATTTTCTTGCAATACTGTTTTGAAAACTGTACTATATGTTATACACACAGCAACCATCGAAATGATAAAGGATTTAACTATGGCTATTACAATCCATGATGTGGCACGAGAAGCCGGTACTACTATTAGTACAGTTTCAAAAGCACTTAACAACTCGTATGCTATATCCGGCGAAACCACAATTCGTATCAAAGAAATAGCAGACAGATTGGGTTATCGTCCAAATGTCAGAGCACAAAGACTTGCCCGTCGCACAAACAATGAGGTAGTTTTCCTGACAAAACTAACCCGTGATATAGCATTTACAAATCCACACATGTTTGAAATGATGGTTGGTGTTGAGGCAGCTTTAGCTTCTAAAGGGTATTCGCTAAAAATACAAGGATGCGACGAAGACAATGTTTGTGTACTCGCTAAAGAAATCATGGACAGGAAACAAGCCGATGGTCTGCTCGTACATGGATTTGTTGCAACACGTGAGCTTACAGTATTATTAACACGTTTAGAAATACCACATATTGTTGTCGGCAAACCGGTGTTTTCAAGCTCAGTATGTTGGGTTGACAACAATAATCAGCTATCCGGAGAGCTTGCCGCAGCACATTTGCTTGAATTAGGTCATCGTAAAATAGCATACATCGGTGCACCTGAGGAAGATAAAATATCACAAGCCCGCCTTGACGGAATCATTAATCGCATGAAGGAGTTTGACCCAAAGCTAGAACCAATCAGTGTTCATAGAGGAGAATCTACCGTTGAAGTCGGAGTGAGCTTAGCAACAGAGTTAATAAAAAAACTTAAACCTGATGCAATTGTTTGTGCTAACAATATTCTTGCTTACGGTACTTTACGAGCGCTTCAAAAAAACGGAATAGTAGTACCTGACGATATATCACTCGTAACATTTGACGATTACCCGCTCACAAAAATAACCTCACCAAATCTCACAACAATAAACCTTGACATGTATGAGCTTGGATTATCTGCCGGAAAATTACTTCTCAGTAAAATAAAAAGCCCTGACCTGCAAGTTCAATCATACACAACAGTACCACGACTAATTAAGCGAGATAGCACATAGTGTTTTCAAGGAAAACGTTTTCGTAATATTTGATTGACAAAACCACTAATAATCACTTATTCTTTTAATAAGAATTAGAGGAGATTAAGCTATTATGAACACATTTTGGGGTGACGGCGTTTTCTCTGACGGAAGTAGTACATTTGTATCAAACTCAAACCCTAGATTAAACGATGTTGTAGTCGTAAAAATAAGGGTTTTTTCTGATGCGAAAATAGAAAATGTTATGTTCTCAACATTAATAAATGGTGAAGAACAAGTATTTCCTATGAAATATGATTTTTCCGAAGATTTTTACGATTATTACTCTTATGACTTAAAAATTATCCATTATGCAACAAAATACCATTTCTTATTAGTGAAGGATAATGAGGTTTGGCTATACAATCAAAGAGGTCTTGACCAACATTATTTCTTAAAACAATGGCAATTTACAATACTTGCAGAGTCAGTATTTCCCGAGTGGATTCATGATGCAATTTTTTATCAAATATTTCCCGAAAGATTCTATAACGGTGATAAATCAAATGATGTGCAAGATAATGAGTATGAAAAAGATGGTTTTTTGACCAAGAAAAAAGAGTGGCATGAAAAACCCGCTCATTATAAGGAAAGCGGCTGCTTGGACT
>JAITFR010000221.1 GCA_031281255.1 Oscillospiraceae bacterium | reverse complement strand
TCCTTTACATCATTATCAGAAAAATCTGATGCCAACATCTTTTTTTCGTGTTGTGCAACAGTTGTTATAAACTTTTCATGCAGTGCTTTGTGGTACTCAAAATCCTCATAATTGATTGATTTCATGCATGCTTCTTCATCAGCAAAGTGCTTAACCACATAATCTTTTAGAAAAATAATTGTTGCAATACACTCAACTTTATTTCGCACACTTTTATTATTAACCTCCAGCAGTAACTCCTCGATTTTTTTGAACAACTGCTTGTGTTGATTGTCGATAATATCCACTCCAACACAAAGTGATTCTCTCCACATTATGACAATTCCTTTCAGTTAATTTTTATTTAGTAGTTTTCTTGATACTATTATACATCTAATAAACCTTAAAGCAATCACAATTTTTGTATATTTCTCTTATCAAAAATGGTATAATAACCTCACGCCGTAAACAGTAGCGGAGCTACTAACGGCTGAGAGAACATTGAAACATTGTATCTGCACTACGTGCAGCGACTATGTCGCTCTTTTCACCTTTGGTTAAAATTTATGTTATAGTAATAGAAATAGTTGAAAAGAAACATGCAAACATGAAAATATACATGAAAATATTAAATATATTTATAATTCTTATTATACTTGCGTCCGTACTGACCGGATGTAGAAGTAATACACATAGAGATTTTGAACTTCCAGAGTATGTTTTTGTTCCGGAGGTTATACCTATTGGAGAACTCTCCGGAGGGTTATCAAATATTAACAATATTCATATATCAGAAGGTGTTTTGTATTTCACATCTTCAGATAATTGGGGTCGTTTAGGAATCTATATGATGGATTTCGACGGTTCGAATATGACTTCTCTGCCAAACTTTACTTTAACTGTCCGTCCGGATATAAAGACACCTATGTCATACGTTAGTCATATTCATGTTGATAATAGTGGTTACATTTATGTTGTTGAACGCATAGCCGGCAGACGCCCCATTTCACTTGACACTGATGTATCAGTGCAAAATACGCAAAATGACGATAATGATTTTCCAACAATGCAGGATTTATTATCAGACTTAGTAAATATAATTGTTTTACGAAAGTTCGATGTAAATGGGACAGTACTTCTTGAAGTAGATTTAACCGACAATGTTTTCGAAAGCGGTCAATCACATCTAGGTAATATTAATATAGACGATGATGGTAATATCTATCTTACTTCATTTGGAAATATTTATGTACTTAACAAAGAAGGCAGACTTTTATTTACTCTTACTTCCGGTCATGGTGGTTTTTCAAGAGAATGGCTTATAAAAATGTCAGATGGTTCGATATCTATGGTGGTAAATCATCGTACAGGAGTCATTATGCGAGAAATAGATTTTCAAAATGAAACATTTGGCGAATCAATGACGATAACTGTTCTTGGAGAATTTTCTATTTATCAGGGTAACGAACAGTTTAGTTTATTACTTAGTAATGCACTTTATCTATATGGCTTAGATGAAAATACCGGTGAATTGGTAGAAATCCTTAATTGGGTTGACAGTGATATCTTGTCATTGGGTGTTGATAACATAATTCTTCAATCTAATGACCATATAATTATAACAAGAGCAAACTCTGATTTTGGCGAAAGGTTTGTTACAGAGCTTGTTTCTCTCCAAAAAACCCCGTCAAGAGAACTGCCGCGTAGAATAAATCTGACACTAGCTACATTTAATGTTGATAAACATAGAGAAGCTGTAATAATATTTAATAGAAGTAGTACCACACACCGGATTCATATCCTTGATTATTCTATATTCAATACAAGAGATGATATAACTGCAGGACTAACCAGACTTACAACAGAGATTATTACAGGTAAAATTCCTGACATCCTCGATGTAACGCATATACCTTTTGTACAATATGCAACGAGAGGGATGTTTGTTGATTTATACTCTTTTATTGAAAATGACTCTGAGTTGAACCGTGATGATTTTATGTCTAATGTTCTAAGAGCAACAGAAATTGACGGTCAGTTATATCGTCTGTTTGAAACTTTTTCCATTAGTACATTGGTGGGGAATCCGGATATTTTGGGTTATAATAGGGGTTGGAACATAGATGAGTTCATAGAAGTGATTAATGAAAATCCACAGGCATATGCGCCTTTAGGTGAGTCTATGTCAAAGGAATCTTTTTTAAAGAATATGTTCATATTTAATATGGAGCAATTTATTAACTGGGATACAGGAACCGCACATTTTGACACAAACGAATTTATACAACTCCTTGAGTTAACAGACTTTTTCCCCCTTTATCCATCAAGAGAATTTTCTGAATATGCTGAGATATGGGAAGTACAGGAAATGTTAACTGATAACAAGCAAATAATGTTTGCAATGGAGTTTAGGGATTTTCAGAGTTTTCTTACAACCCGAACAATATTCGGAGGTGAAATCGTATTTAAAGGTTTTCCAACAGAAATCGGAAACGGTAGTGCATTCATCGTAGATGGCGGTTTGGCCATCACAAATGCATGTATGGATAAACAAGGAGCATGGGAATTTTTAAGAACCTTTCTATTAGAAGATTGGCAAAAGAGGAAATCAGAAATTTTTCCAATTAATAACGCTGTTTTTGAGCGACATAAACGCAAAGAAATTAACGAAGCCGGAGATAGGTGGTCGGGAGGACCTTACGGTAATATGATACATATACCTAATCTGACAGAAGATGAAGCAAATCAAATAATGGCACTTATTTACTCTATAGACCATGTAATCAGTGCTGATACAGCATTATGGGACATAGTTATAGATAGTGCTACTAATTATTTCAACGGTCAAGCTACAATACAAGATACCGTTCGAATCATTCAGAGCCGTGCTTCAACTTATATGTCAGAACGCAGCGGTTGATGTGTATGCGGGAGAACAAAAGGGGACATCAAAATGTTACAAAACTCCATGATTTGTCATTCTGAGCAAAGCGAAGAATCTTTTACACATTCTTATAGCAAACTTCTTAAGATCCTTCGGTCACTCTGTTCCCTAAGTATGACACTTTAGTAACAGATTGACGGTATTCTCAAAGATTGTACGTGGAAATATCCGGAATTGTATTCTATAGCTATAAACTCTTTAATAGAGACAAAAGGGAAATACTATAGTTCCTGCGAATCATTTGAACCTATTGTTATTATTATAGAAGTGGACGCTTTTGGACGAGTACTTTTTTATTACAATGAGAATCCTGCATTACGAGAACACTATCTGATAATCAGCCAAAAAAG
>JAITFR010000136.1 GCA_031281255.1 Oscillospiraceae bacterium | reverse complement strand
ACATTATTATTGTTGCAGCAGTTGCAACATTTAATGATTCAACATTATCATCAAGTGGAATGTTAATCATTTCTGTACAAAGCTTTTCCACAGTTTTTGATATCCCTTGTCCTTCACTTCCAAAAACAATTACACTATTTGATAAGTCGAAACCGAGAAGACTTTGTGCTTTTTTATTACTTGTTGTGCCGATAAATCTTGCTCCTGATTGCTCTAGCTTTTCATAAGTTAAGTACAACACTTTTTGCTTAAATATCGCTCCCATTGATGCTCTTATTGTCTTTGGGTTGTACAAATCGGCAGTTTCTCCGGTGAGGATAACACTATCGATACCAAAAGCGTTAGCAGAGCGAATAATTGTACCAACATTCCCCGGGTCTTGAACATTATCGAGTGAAATATGTGTACCAATCTTTAAATCAACAGGGGTGTTTTCTGGTATATTGCAGATAAATAGTATACCTTGTGGATTTTTTTGTGATGATATATAACTTAGTAAATCCAACGTGATAAAATAAACATTAATATTGTTAGTTTGTGCTTGCCAATTTTCGTCAGTAACAAATACACTTTGTATATCTGCATTTGATAAAATTGCCTCACTAAATAGCTTTTCACCATCACAAATAAATTGCTTATGTTCTGCTCGATATGATTTACTCTCACTTAATTTTTTTGCATGAATTACACATTTATTACGCCTACTTGTTATCTTTTCCAACTTTAACACCAACTTTTCTACATATTTTTCTACATTTCGACCATTATACACCGAAAAGCTGCAAAAGCAGCTTTGAAAATTTTGTTTTAATGTTTCGCTTTAGTTAATTATGCATTATGAATTATGCATTATGAATTCTCTATCGGTTTCATAGTCGGGAATAATATAACATCTCTAATAGATGTACTTCCTGTTAACATCATAACACACCTGTCAATACCTACGCCTAAACCACCCGTTGGTGGCATACCGTATTCAAGAGCATTGATGTAGTCATCGTCCATCATTTGTGCTTCCTGGTCGCCTGCTTCACGGAGTTTAACCTGATGTAAGAATCTTTGCTTCTGGTCAATCGGGTCATTTAACTCACTAAACGCATTACCAAGCTCGTTACGGCAAACAAACAACTCAAATCTTTCCGTAAGCTCCGGTCTGTCTTTTTTTCGCTTAGCAAGTGGAGATACATCAACAGGATAATCAGTTATAAAAATCGGATCTGTAAGTTTTTCCTCAACTCGTTGTTCAAAACATTCAAATAACAAGCTACCCCAAGAGACTTCTTTTGTATCAAGCATTTTCACACCAATAGAAGCTGCAGCCTTAATAGCATCCTCTGTACTTGTAAAAGACATAAAGTCTACACCTGTATGTTCTTTTACAGCTTCTGACATTGATTTACGCTCCCAACCCGGAGTTAAATCAATTTCTGTGTCATGCCATGTAAGCTTATAACTGCCTAAAAGCTTAATTGCCGCTGATGATAGCATTTCTTCAAACAAATCCATCATATCAGTATAGTCAGCATACGCCTCATAAAGCTCAAGCATTGTAAACTCGGGATTGTGCCTTGTACTCATGCCCTCGTTTCTAAAATCACGTCCAATCTCGTACACACGCTCTATTCCGCCTACTATGAGCCTTTTTAAGTGCAGCTCAGTTGCAACACGCATATATAATTGCAAATCCAGCGTATTGTGGTGCGTTATAAACGGTCTTGCAGTAGCACCACCGCTTATTAAATTAAGCACCGGCGTTTCGACCTCAACATATCCTCTATTGTCGAGAAACTCACGTACATGCCGTATAAACGCACTTCGTATTTCAAATACTTTTCTGGTGTGTGGGTTCATTATTAAGTCAACATATCGCTGACGGTATTTTAACTCTTGATTTGTAAGTCCGTGATATTTTTCAGGTAATGGTCTTAGAGATTTTGCAAGTAGTTTTATAGAAATGCAATGTATGGATATTTCACCCATTTTTGTTTTAAACACCCTACCTGTTAAACCAACAATGTCACCAATATCATCTTTTTTGACATCCTCAAATGTTTGATCTCCGACATTGCTTTGCTTTACATAAACCTGTATACGTCCTTTATCGTCTTGAATATCAAGAAATAAAGCCTTCCCCATCTCACGTTTTGCCATAATTCTACCCGCCATAGAAACCTCAGTATCTTCCATAGCTTCAAAATTATCTATAACGTCAGAGGTAAATGCTGTCCGCTTAAACTGCGTTTCATGAAAAGGGTCACGACCTTCATCTTGCAGTTTGCTTAATTTATCTCTACGCACCTGTAGAATTTCAGATAAACTTTGCTCAATTTCGTTCATTAGTATTACTCGATATTTAGTATTTTAAACTTTAAGACGCCTACCGGGGCTTCGATTTCGTCAGGTTCGCCTTTTTTTCTATCAATTAAACCTCTGCCAAACGGAGAGTCATCAGCGATTCTGTTCATGGCCGGATTTGCTTCTTGAGAACCGACGATTTCATAAGTTAAGTCTTCTTTGCGCTCAAGGTCACGTACTGTGACTTTTCTACCCATACCTACGATGTCAGTTTTTTCAGAAACCTTTACTATCTCGGCATTTTCAACAAGGTTTTTAATCTCTGCAATC
>JAITFR010000128.1 GCA_031281255.1 Oscillospiraceae bacterium | reverse complement strand
GAAGATTATCGGTGAGGAGTTTATACGTGTTTTTGAAGAAGAAGCTCGTAAGCTTAATAATGTAGAATTTCTTGCACAAGGCACAATTTATCCTGATGTTATCGAATCAGGTAAAAATGGTAAAGATGTTATTAAAAGTCACCATAATGTTGGTGGTTTGCCGGAAGATGTCGATTTTAAGGGCATTGTTGAGCCATTACGTGCTTTGTATAAAAAAGAGGTGCGAGAGCTTGGGCGGCAGCTTGGATTACCTTCGACTCTTGTTGATAGGCAACCGTTCCCGGGTCCCGGTTTGTCGATTCGTTGCATAGGTGAAGTGACGAAAGTTAAGCTTGACATTTTAAGAGAGGTTGACGCAATTTATCGCGCAGAACTTGATTCCTCAGGGATTATTGCTGACCAATATTTTGCAGCACTTTTGGAGTCCCGCTCTGTAGGTGTAGCAAACGGCAAACGTGCTTATGGTTATATTATTGCTCTACGAGCTGTGTCAACTGTGGACTTTATGACCGCAAAATATGTGCATATTCCACATGAAATTCTAGCGCGAATCTCCGAGAAAATAACTAATGAAGTACCCGAAATATCACGAGTAGTCTACGACATAACGAACAAACCACCGGGAACGGTGGAATGGGAGTGAGGTGGGGGGTTTAGGGGTATATTTCCACTATTGTCCACTTGTGTCTAATTATTTCTTATTATTACTAATAAAAAGCTTGACATTCCTCTTATTACCATATATGATACGTTTATAAAGATTAACAGGGGTGGCATAATGAGTGATGATATTCTAACAATTACTCAAACAGCAGAATATTTGCGAGTGTCAGATAAAACAGTTCGACGATTAATTAAAGATGAAAAACTCACAGCTTCTAAAGTTGGAGAACGTGTATGGAGGGTGAGAGAATCAGATATATTGAAGTACCTCAATACAAACACTAACAGAAAGGAGCAGGATTGATATGCCAAATGAGCAATACACTGAAAACTTAACATTACGTGAAATGAAGTGTGTATTAGGTGATAACAACTGGGGGTACGTCTATCCACAAGGAGATGTTTCTTCTGTTGATAAAATTGAAAAGCTTCTTAAAAAAGCTGGTGGCAAACCTGTTCGCTGTACCTTAGATGATTTTTCACAAGGTGGAAAGGGTAAAGCAAAGCCTGAATATGTTATTACTTTTAATGATGATGCTAATACAATTATTGTCGTTGAATGTAAGAATACTGTTAAGAAACACACAAGCATTGATTTTAGTAATCCTCGAGGGTTTGCTGTTGATGGAGTTCTTTATTATACAAAGTTTTTGAAAGAAGAGTATAATGTTATTGCTGTAGCAATAAGCGGAACTTCTCTTGTTAACATGAAAGTTAATACTTTTTATTGGCAAAAAGGGCAAGATACATATATTTCTTTAAATAAAGCTACAGATATAATCCTAGAGCCAAAAAACTATATTAAACTAATTAAAGGTGAAAAACTTCAAAAAGATTATTCACTTGATGAAATTCGTGAAACCGCTATAGAAATGCATAATTGTTTAAGAGAAATAAAAGTTGTTGAAGCTCACAAGCCGATTTTTATTGCTGGAATATTAATAGCTTTATCTGATGATGATTTTTGTAAAATGTATGCAAATTTGCCATCGTTTAATACAGTTATGACAAGTGTGCAAGCAGCTATAGAAAATGTACTAGAGGGAAGTGGTATCAAAAGTGATAGAACTATTTATATAAAACAAGTTTTTAAAACTTTGCAAGATAACACAAAATTTGCAAATATTCCTCTAATACAAAAGAAATCGATAAACTGGTATATCGAACAACTCGAATTAAAAATAAAACCTATGATGGATTATGCCAACAGTACAGTAGATGCACTTGGTGTGTTTTATCATGAATTCATAAAATATTCGGGTGGTGACGGTAGTGGTTTAGGTATTGTTCTAACACCTCAACACTTGACTGAGTTTATGTGTGATTTAGCAGATGTTAATAAGAATAGTCGTGTTATAGATATATGTTGTGGTTCAGGTTCTTTTTTAGTGACAGCTATGAGTAAAATGCTAAAAGATGCTAATCCTGAGGAAGTTAAAAGAATTCGTAAAGAGCAACTGTACGGTGTTGAGTTTGATGAGGGACTTTATACACTTGCCATAGCTAATATGATAATTAGACAAGATGGTAAATCAAACATTTATAAAGGTGACTGCTTTGATGTTGAAATTTTTACAGAAATAAAAAATAAAAACATTAATATTGGATTAATGAACCCTCCATATTCGCAAAAAGACAAATGTGAATTAGAGTTTGTAGAACAATTGCTAGAATTACTTGCAATTGGTGGTATGGGTGTTGTTGTTGTACCAATGAGTTGTGCTATTGGGACAAAATATAAAGATGTACGAGAAAGACTCTTTAAGAAACACACTTTAAATGCAGTGTTTTCTATGCCAAATGATATTTTCTATCCATCAGGAACAAACACATGTGTAATGGTTTGGGATGCACATAAACCACATGACAGACATTTTGAAACATTTTTCGGTTATTGTAAAAATGATGGTTATGTTAAGCGCAAGAAATTAGGGCGTATAGATGCGTATGGAAAATGGCAAGAAATTGAAAATGACTGGTTAAAATTATATCGTAATCGTGATATTGTTGACGGACTTTCAGCAAGGCAAGCGGTTAAACATAGTGATGAATGGCTTTGCGAGGCTTATATGAAGACGGATTATAGCGAATTGACACAAGATGATTTCCAAAAAACTGTCAATGATTATTTGGCTTATCTCATAAAAGCGGGTGAAGTCAATGAAAGTTAAAGATTTATTCACGCTTTATCAAGGGAATAGCTTTGAGTTGATGAATATGGAAGTTTCTAAAACTTCCAATATTAATTTTGTATCTCGAACCTCTCAAAATAATGGTGTTGTGGAGCAAGTTATTGCTGATAATGAAATCGAGCCATTTCCTGCCGGATATATTACTGTTGCATTGGGTGGCAGTGTTTTGTCAGCGTTCGTCCAAACAAAGCCATTTTATACAGCGTTTCATATAATGGTTCTTAAACCCAATAAAGAAATGTCGCTTGCAGAAAAACTCTATTATTGTATGTGTATTAAGGCGAATGCTTACCGCTATAATTATGGTAGGCAAGCAAACAAAACTTTGAAAGATATTGCCTTGCCTGATAGTGTTCCAAAGAGTGTTATCAATACATTTATTATGCCTATTAGCACAAAAATGTCTGTAAAAAATGCATTAGAGTTTGATGTTAAAAAATGGAGTTATTTTGAAATCGGGAACCTGTTTTCGTTACAACGTGGCAAAATGAGTAATATTTCAGAATGTGAAAATGGTAATATCCCATTAGTAACAGCTTTTACTCAGAATAATGGAGTGAGAAAGCATATAGGTTGTGATGAGAGTTATTATTCAAAAGGAAATTGTATAATTGTGGCAAATACAGGTCAAGGTTCTGTGTTTAGAACATTTTATCAACCATCAACTTTTGTTCCATCTAATAATGTTACTTGTTTATATCCAATAGATTTTAAGTTAAATAAATATATTGGCTTATTTATTGCTACATTGTGCAGACTTGAAATACCCCGATATTCCTATGGGCGTATTGTAAACAATGTACAACTATCTAAAACTGTAATAAAACTACCTGTTGCAAAGAATGGTTTGCCAGATTGTGCGTATATGGAGAATTATATAAAATCTTTGCCGTATGGTGATAGGATTTAAAGTTGTATGACTTAGTTCATATCGCAAGGGGTGAGTAATATGGCTTATGAAAAGGCATTTATAAACAAAGAAACACTTGCCTTTTTGCTTTCAAAAAAGAGTGTTACCAGCGATTATTTGTCGCAAAAATCCGCTTGTAAAATCGAGCAAATCGAAAAATGGATTGATGTAAATAATGATAACTTGCCGACATTGAATCAAGCAAGAAAAATTGCCGATATTCTCCGTGTTCCATTTGCGGGGTTATATATGACTGTTGATACAATTACTCCCCTCATGCCGACAAAGCCTAATGTTCAAAATAGGCGTATCATGGATGCTGAAAACTTGGATGATAATCCTGTAAACTTAGCCATAATTGATTTAATACAAGCACGAGATTTTTATGTCGAAACTGAATCGTTATTGGAAAGAGAAGTAACAAAGTTTACAACTCAATTCAGTATAAATGATGATGCTCTAAAATGGGCTTCTAAAATAAGAGCAGACTTCAATATTGATTTAGATAGGCAATATAAAGCACCCTCTGCTCGACAATTTTATTTGTATTTGAAAAATCGTATTGAAGAAAAAGGTATATTTATTCAAAAATTTATTGGCGTTGATACTAATACATTACGCGCCATGGCAATATTTCAAAGCAACGATGAAATGCCTATTATTGGGGTAAACGAGAAAGATAGACCACCTGCAAAATGCTTTTCTTTAATTCATGAATTGGTGCATATTATCAAGCGTACATCTTCTATTTGTAACGCAATGCATGATAATGCTTTTTTGCAAAATCAAGAAGAAATATTTTGTAACGCTGTTGCCGGTGAACTTCTAGCTCCGAACACTGCTGTAGCCACGATTATAACAAACAACAAATATAACTTAACTGATTTAGCCGATATACAAAAAATATCAGATAAATTTTCTGTTAGCCGAGAAGTAATAATTCGCAGACTCTTGGATTTGAGTTACATTCAACAAGTAGATTATGATACATTGTCAAAATTATTGAATGACGAACTTGTTGCTTCAAAAGAAGAGCAAAAACGCCTAAGGGATGCAGGCCAATCCAGTTTTAGAATCGACCCTGCTCAAAAGGCTGTGGATAAAACCAGTATGTCTTTATCAAAGGCTATATATGCAGGATATTGTGAAGATATATTTTCAAAGTATGATGTCGCTCAAATATTATCAATTAAAACGAAACATGTTGATAAGTATTTTATGGAGGTGACAAAATGGAACAATTAACCCTATGCCCTCCTCCATACAAATATATAATTGATACCTATTCTTTGCTTGATCAAAAAGATAACCGAAAATATAATCGCACTATTCACAAAACGCTTTGGAACAATATAGAGCAACTCATTAAAGGCAAGGAAATTATTGTGTGTGCTGAAATATCCAACGAAATCAAGAAAGATGATACATTGGGCGATTATTTATCACTTAATCAATGTGAAGTTTTAGAAGCCACAGAAAGCATTCAAGCAAAAGTAGTGGAAATTGTCAACAAATGCCCCCATTTGTTGAACTTCAAAAAAGGAACAGGTAAATCTTCAGGCGATGTATTTCTTATTGCAACTGCTATGGTTTACAAGTTGACCATTATTACCGAAGAAAAACAAGATGCAATAGGTAAAATTCCAGATATAGCATCTCAGTTTGGAATAGGGTCAATTAACATTAACGGCTTATGCGACAAAGAAAGTTGGGTGTTTTAGTTGAAAAGGAGGCTGTGTTTTCTTCCTCCGCAAATTCGCGCTATAATAGCCTTACTCTCTGGCAACATTTTAATAACAAAAAATCGGATAACCTATATTTTTAGGGCAACTGATATAATTAGAGAAGTCAGAACCGTATCGTCTTAACAAAATAGTTTAAGCAACGTTCGTAAAGAGCGAATGGGAGTGGATTAGTTGTGAGAGTAAACAGAGAGGGATTGTAAAAGTAAACAGTTGACAATTTAGCGCAATCGTGCTAAATTGTTTTTGGAGGATTTAATAATGAACAATACAAATATGATTAGACCTGTATCAGATTTAAGAAACAATTTTGCAGAAATATCTAGAACAGTACATGAAACAGCACAACCT
>JAITFR010000046.1 GCA_031281255.1 Oscillospiraceae bacterium | reverse complement strand
CTTTCTATTCCAACATTGATTTTTGCAGTTATTGTTGTTATCTTATCTGTACGTGAAAAAAAGATATGAAGGAGAGATTTTTATTGAACGCAAATGCTTTACAAGAAGCTGCACTTAGTTTATATGAGTTTTGCGAATATCCTGCTGTGCAGTATAAGATACTTTTTCATTTATTGGACAAGCCTTATAATGATGAGAAGTTAACAAAACTACGAGAAGATTTTTTGAAAAGCGACATAGTCGAGGAGCTTCATCAGGAGCAGGATTATTATGGAGGATGGGGGAAACTTCGAGATAAAGACTATTCTGCAAAAGACAAGTTTCCTTGCTCATTATCTGCAATAAACCGGTGTTTATATATCGGATTGACGATAAACGATCGAGATATTTTATTAATGGCTTACGAGTATCTTGAGGATTTTTTGAATGGTAGAAGCAGAGAAAAGCTGTATAATAAAAATGAACGTGCTATTCCATGGCAAACAGCAATCATCTGTGAAACAATCGAAGCAATAAAACCTTATAATAATTTATGCGACAGGACTTATGGCGAGTGGATGTATATAGTATCTCGTGCTTATGCCGATGGCGAATATTCGTATGAGCGAGAGCGTGCTGCACAACAGGATATTTTTCTGACAAAAGAGAAAAGACTTATTCCAATGCAGTTTGGATTATTACTAAAACGAAGAGACAAGCTTCCGGCAGAATTAGAAAAAGCCATGCTACTCCACCATGGAGAGTTTGCTTATCATAACGGTCATTTTTGGTGGGAAACTCCGACAAAACTACCGCCTAGCTTTGTTTATAATAAAACACGTCGATGGTTTGCTACATTTAATTACATAAATCAATTTCGCGGTTCTTCAATTTACCTTTCTGACACAGTAAATTGGCTAATGGAAAATCAAAATGAAATTGGATTGTGGGACTGGGGTACACAAATCAAAGACCCTTGGGGTTACTTCGGTAATTTCTCCACAAACCGCAACTACAAGCATAACCGCTTGGTGGATTGCTCTATAGAAGTTTTATGTTTTTTAAAAAAATACCTCGAGCAAAATAGTACATGATAAACAAGCTCCGACAGCAAAAGTGCAAGAATGGTATAATAAAAAACCATGCCCGAATATGATATACTCCCCTTAAAGTAGACAGTGCAAATAAAAAACACTATTACAGAAAGGGGAATTTATCCCCCAGCTTTTTCATTTTATTTATTTTTATCTTTACTTCTAAAAGACACAATCGCTGCAACAATATGGCTTAACATAAATACGATATTTGCGGTATAAAAAAACCACAAATCTATTCTAAGTCCGTTATCGCTTACATTGATTAAATTAAACAATGTTGCCATAACACCAATGAGTATAAAAGGAATAACTTTCTTTTTCATGCTGTTTCCTCCCTTCCCGTTTTTCTATAATATTTTTTTTCTAATTCTATAATAATTACCTAACCATAATAATGGATCTAAATCATTAATATTTAATCTTTCAAGCCATTTTACATAAGCCTCTTCAGAATTATCTTCTGGTATTCCCAGATGTATATCAATTTGTTGATTAACTATTTCGGCAAAATAAATACTGGATTCTCCGAATTTATACGATTGTAATACTCTACATTCACAAACAAATGGACTTGCATTTAATACAGGTACATGTACTTTACTGCCCCATTCAAAACTTTCAATTGATATATTCTGTTTACCCAACTCTTGTTTCCAATAAATACTATCGCTAATCTCTGCCATTTCTCCTGTACACATATTTACAGAAAATTCACCCGTACGTTCAATATTGTTGATAGTAGGTTTTACAAATGTAGAAAACACAATGCTTTTAGGTGGACCAAGAGTAAAACTAACAAAAGAAGCTCCACAAAGGTGAGGATTACCGTCTTCATTGCATGTTCCGATTAAATTAACTAAGACAGGTGCATATTCACCTAATAATGGAATTGAAAGTGATTGTTTAATAATTTTCTTCATGCAAAATACTCCAATTAAATGTTAGAGAATCAATTTCTTCATTCATATAGCTACTCTCCTTTTTAAGTCACTCAACTATAAATGATACCCTCGATATAATGCAAGGGAGTAATAGTTGACTTTTGCAAAAATAATCAACCATTACTCCTCAAAAAAGCAGAAGAACCGTCTCTCTGCTTTTCGGTAATTTTTCCACAAACCATAACTATAAGCATAACCGAATTGTGGATTGCTTTATAGTAGTTTTGTGCTTTTGAAAAAGTATCTCGAGCAAAATTGTACATGACAAAAGTCAGCACAAAATGTCGGGTAGTTAAAAATCCACTTTGTTATAATACCTCACGTTATAAAAATATTTATTTAGTGAGGTCAATAAAATGTCGAAGTATCGAATATTGAAAAATACCATTAAAGAACACACACCAGACTATGCAGATGTACCAATATTATATTCAACAATTGAATATAATAGTAAGAGTTTTGAGGCATTACTTGGCAGAAAACTTAAATCAGGTCCGATACCAATTGTATTTTTTTTTTTTTTTATTTCTATTGTACTTATTTCAATAATACTTACGGCCTTGTTTGGCAGAGTTGGTATATCAGGGTTTATCGCTTTGTTTCCGGTATTTAGCATCATATTCTTCATGCGTACAACATTAATCGCAGTTGGCGATGAAAGTGTGTACATTTATGTTATTGAACCTAAACGAGATTCCACATATACTATATATGATAAAATGAGTTTAATGTATGATAAAATAACTAATGTAAAAGTAAAAAAAGGTAAATTCAACACCCTTTTGATTCTTAATTTTTTAGAAAATAACAAAAAGTGCAAGCTTAGAATAACTATACCAAATAACGATAAAAAGCTATTAGAACAATCAGTAAATTTAAAATACTTGTTAGAAAAGTTAGCAATCAAAGTAAATTAAACAAAGAGGTAAATATTTGTATTCATTGTTTTTATTACCTTTCTTTTTTAATAACAAGCAAGATAAATTAAGCAAAGAGGTAGATATGGCGATAGATTGGCTTATGGAGAACGCTGGACCTGTTATCCGGTATCGTACACAGGTTGAATTACTAAATGAAGATAAACATAAATTGTCTCAAAATTACATGGACGATATTTTAGCATTACCACAAACACAGAAACGATTAACACTTCTAAGGAATCTCGATTTTAGCAAGGTTCATGGAAGCAACAATATGTATCTAGAAAATGTACTACCCATGCTTAGTGATTTTGGACTAGATTATGAAATTGATGCTTTCAAAAGTGTGGTTATTAATGTTTCTGATATTGTATATAGTAAAGAATACGATAAAATTATAGGATATCCGTTTTTGATTTGTTCCAGGTTTCCAATTGCAGGGATTCTTGAATATATAACTGAACGAGTAAATACTATTTATGACTTTACAAAGAATAAAGATTTCGCGATTTATGACAATATTGAAAACCATAAAAGCATGCCAAAAGTATTTCGTGACCGCCCAATAATAAAACCGGATATAGCTTATGGAAGCATGTGCAGTCTGCCATTAATATATGATATTGTGGCTTTTGCAGAGATATATGACAGTGTATCTTCCGAGATACAAGCGAAAATAGATAACATCATTGAGTATATTATCGCACCTGAATATGATATTGTGGTTGATGTGTATGGAATTTTAGCAGCACCGTCACGAAGGTATTATTCAATGGGTTGGGATTGTAAAAAACCTTTTAATGACAATCAAAATTACTCGCACCAAAACATTCACCGTTTGTTGCTTTATTCACGTTTCTCGGTAGTTAGAAAAAGTTCATGGTTTCAAAATGCTATTGATTTCCTAATGCAGTATAAAACAACAAACGGAACTCACATTTTTCCTAAAAATTATCTACCTGAAATAAACAGCAATTGGGTTTTAGGCTCTCGTATGTCACTTGCAGAAAACAGAAGAAACAAGCAATACTTGGAGGTTGAATCAACATTTTATATGCAAAAATTGTTAAATAGTATAAAATACACAGTGAGAAATTAATTTTTATGGAGGAGACCTAAAAATGCAAAATTATGAAAACTCAATTAATATCATGAACGAACGTTTCGGTAAAGACAGTCTTATCGCAATAGCAACAACAGATGGAGAGCGTATATATAATAGAATAGTTGACGCTTATTATGAAAATGGTGCGTTTTATATCACCACGTATGCACTCTCAAATAAAATCCAGCAAATTGAGAAAAATCCGGAAGTTGCTGTTTGTGCGGTTGATTGGTTCAGTGGACACGGCAAAGGAAAAAACCTTGGCTGGGTCTTAGAGCCGCAGAATGCTGAAATCAGATTAAAGCTTAAAGAAGCTTTCAAGTGGTATGATGATGCAAACAATGAGCAAGATAAAAACTGTTGTATACTTGAGATTCGTCTTACAGAGGGATTGCTCATAAAAGACCACCATGCAATACGTTATCAAATTGATTTTGCGAACAAATCAGCACTTCTAAGCGAAAACTGGGGAGAGTTTAAGTAGGCTCCGATGTTTACTTAAAGGTTTTTATGAAAATAACAAAAATTATTGATTTAAAAAATAATGGTGTTTTAATCAAAACAGATGAACAACATCTCTATGCAGGTTGTGATGGCACAATCTATAAGTATCAATTGGATGAAATGAGCTTGATATCAAGCCTTGTTTTGTTTAATGCAAAAAAGACGAATAAATACAGTACGGTATACTTTTCAATATTTGATGAGTTTATTTTTGTATGTGAGTTTTGTAGTTTACACATTGTCAAAAAAGAAACAATGCAGCTACTGTGTACTGTGCGATTAGGTGAAAACTCATCTTCTGATATTTTAGGTGTAATTGATTTTATCTATCCAAATGCTTATGTAAATATAAGGAATGGTAAAATTGCGATATTTAATGTAAATACACAAGAAATTAAATGGATTGTAGTGGATAACTCTAGTAGTTGGAGCAGTTGTGTTACCTCTGACCGTATATATTACAGCACTACTTATGGAGCATTATTAGAGCTGGAGCGAAACACATTACGAGAGCTACGCAGAATACAGTTAACAAAAAAGATGAATATTTATGGTGTTGAATATCATAATGATGTGTTATACACCGTTTCGGAAAAAGGATTTAAGATTGTAGATGTCAATACTTTTAAAATTAGCCAGGAAGAACCCAATATTTTTAGCAGTACAGAAGCAAGGATGCCCGGTATTTTTAATGATACTATAGTCGTAGCTGAATGGAGAAAGATTGCACTTTTTCACACACATACATTATTGTTACTAGACAGATTTTCTTTTCCTACCGGTTATCATTACATGAGAGAAGCACTTCTGAATGGAAGCAATTTATATGGTAGTGATGAACACGGTATATATAGCTTGGAGGGTGATTTAAATGTCCGATAATGAAATCAAAGAACAAACACTAGATGAAATTGCCGAAGAAGCCGGAGGTTATGTTAGTTATATACCCGGAAATCCTCTTGTAGTCGATGTTGATTATCGAGCAATGTCAAAATACTGTATAAAAAAAGGAATTAAACCTATGGATTTGACAGATGAAGAATACAGCATGTTTTTATATGACGAACCGTTGGTGTATGCATGATACTAGATATCATCCTACCCATTTTGCCATAAACAAACAAGGATTATCCTCGCCCCAAAGTAATGGAAAAACCTCCAACGGTCTAAAACCCATACTTAAATAAAACAATCGAGTCTTTGCGTAACTTGAGCTTTCTCGCGTTTCGTTTAGTGTTTTAACAGTAAGGAACTCCGCATTATTTTCTTTGCAATAATGCTCACATTGCTCAATAATTCTTTGACCAACTCCTTGTCTATGATAATCGCTCAGAACACCCATAACAAAAATCTCTACAGTGAAAATACTGTGGCTTTTTAATGCAACAAAACCAATAGGTTTATTATCATCATAAACAGTGTAAAAAGGCATAGTTTTTACCTGTTCCACATAATCAACAATGCTCGCCTCTATACCAAACCAGTCTGGCAAAGCTCTTAAAATATCATTACAAACCTTCGATTTCTTCTCTGCATCAATTTCTTCTATAATTTTTATCAATTTTAACCTCATCCTTTTCTTTACTTTCTACCCATGTATAGCTGAAAAATAAAGTTCAATTTTTGATGACCACCGTGTTTAATGATTGCGTTTTTTATTTCCCGATAAAGATTTTCCCTGCTATCATCAGGCAAAGCTCTGTTGTCAGAATAAGTATCAAGTAGCTGTATATATTCCTCAGCGGTGTATGTACGAGATGTTTTATACAGCTTCATAACAACATCTCTAAATCCATATTGCTCAAGATTATCAAAGCGGAAACCTCTTTGCACTTCAAGAGGCTGCAAAAAATCATCAACAGTCATCTCTGATAAATCTATCGGTCTTTTTGAGTTCGTATAATGACTATAGTAATGCTTGTTATACGCTAACTGCACCTCGTTATAAAGCTCATCTTTTGGTTGTGAAGCATTGTTGCGAAAGAGAGCAAACACGCCATTATCTCTTAGTAAGCTCATAGCCTTTGGACAGCCAATACTAGCGTCAACCCAATGAAATGCAGAAGCGGAGTATATTAAATCATAACTCTTATCTTCTAAAGAAGCATCCTCAAATGAAGATGTTATTACACTAAAATCCTTGTATTGCTTGTACTTATCCTTTAAAAACGCTGACATATTTGCACCCAACTCAACTGCGGTAACCTCATAACCGGCATCAAGAAAAGGTTTTGTTGCTTTGCCTGTGCCTGCTCCAATTTCTACAGCTCTCTTAGTGGTATTGCTCCCACAATACTCAAAAATATCACTAAATGTTTCATCGGGATAATCCCAGCGAATTTTGTCATAAGTAGTTACAATACTATCAAAATGAACTCTGTTTTTTCGCTCCCATCCTGTTTTGCTATGTGAGTTATTTTCTTCTTTTGCTATGTACAATCCTCCTTGTACTCATCTGTTTTCATAGTTCATTTAACATTACTTTTCTCACCATTTTACTTTTCCTGCTTTTCGTCTGCTTTTGCTCCATACAGCAATATCTTTGTTGCGAGCTGATTTTTGACGTATAGCTTCGTGTTTATTTTCTGCATAGAGTGCTTCTCGCTGCAACTTTTGGTAACTCTCCCACCGTTCTGAATCAATTTCACCGAGTTCAATTGCTTCTCGTATTATACAACCAGGCTCACTTTGGTGCAAACAATTAGAAAACCTGCAATTACCAAGTTTTTCCTCAATATCTGCAAAAACACCTGAGACAGAATCTTTGATACT
>JAITFR010000017.1 GCA_031281255.1 Oscillospiraceae bacterium | reverse complement strand
TGCCATACATGGCTCACAAGCATGGCTGAAAAAATCAACCAATACTGTGTCTTTTGCTTGTAATACTTCTTGCTCAAAAGTCTCTTTATCCAGTTCTAACATTGTTAACACCCTCTCTTGTTTTATGTATTATTTTAATCTTTGTAGTATTTAGTTTTTTAGTACTATCTAGTATTATATCATAAGCACCATTTGTTGTTAACTTAATTCCAAAGTTATAATATGCAAAACAGAAAAATTAGTTTCATGCTTCATTCTTTAAAAAATGAAGCTCTGGTGCTGTAAACGAATTTTCTTCATTTAAAGTCTAATGAAAATATCATCTAATTCTTTATATATTACATTATTTACATCAATTTAATAGCAGTGTTAATATTTCATCAAGTTGTCTAATATCGAATAAACTATTTTTTGTTGTTAGCTCAAAAGTATTACTACTCTCTTCTATTCGATCTACAGCTACAATATATTGTTCTCCCGTTTTAACCATATCTGCAAGGAATATTACAGAAACTTCTATATCAATAGCATTATCTATAATTCCTTTTAACACTCTTTCTATAGAGACAAAATAAATATCAGTTTCCATCCAATCCTTTGTAACTTGTTGATTAACTAGTCTTCTAGGTTCTTCAATATTGATAATAACTATATATGGTGATTTTCCTATTATTTCTACAATATTATCCGAACGTATTGGTTGTTCCATTTGTATATTGTTAACAGTTTCATTCTTTATATATTGCGTAATTTGATTTTCTGAGATATTTGCACTAGCAAAATTTAATCTTGTCGAGTGCCTAGATAAAGGTTCATTGTACATTGTACTCAGACTTGGAGTATCCATGTTTATAATTAGATTGTTGATTAATAGATATCCATCTTCATGAGTTTTTAACATAGCTCCTTGTAATCGTTTTAGTACTATCACATAATCTATTCCAACATCAAACATAGTTTCAGCAAGATTATAATCAATATTTCCACCACTTTTTATAACTGATACATTATTTGATTCTATATAAACAAAAATTGTACTTTCAGCACTTCCTAATATTCTATCTATTACAATAAATTCGTATTCTATTAGATTATCACCAAACGGTTTGTGACCAATGTAATTTACCATCACAATATCTGTACTACTGTGTAAAGTTTCATCGAAATCTTGATATATTACAGATATACTGTATTGATTGTCATTAACCTCATTAGTTTCTACAGAATTACAAGCTGTGAGCATAGTTAATACTATTAGTTTCAATATTATTAGTTTTTTCATTTTTCTTCTACTTTCTGTTATATTTATATTATCATAAATTATTCTAACCTTATCTAATATCATAAATTTGTCGTAAATGTCTTGCTTCATTATGTGATATTGTACCTATAGAATTTGATTGCAGTAGGTAGTACATAGTATATATAGGGTTTTCTGCATGTCCAGCCCACCCTAAAGCATGAGCTATTTCATGAACGGTTATAGCAGTAACTTGAGAAGGTGTCCAAGTACTACTATTATTTCCATATGTTATAAATGTTTTTGATTGTCCAGAAAATTTCCTTACAGTTTTTGATTCATTATCTATCATAATCCACGCAACACTAGTTTGAGTTGGATAAATACAAAGACCTGCAAAATCACTCATTACACCACTTTCCCATTTCATCTCTTCTAATGAACCTCCAATAACTTGGATGGATGCATTTGCACGTATATCTTCGTCTAAAGGTACTCCTAGTGCTGTTTCCCACTTTAATCGAGCAATGTCTGTACTATTTAATAAATCGAAATTTGGAGGAACTTGTCCAATAATATTAGGTACACCAATAGAAATTGTATTAGGCCAATATCCTACCCAATTTGCATTAGAACACCATATAAACCCATTACCATTTTGTGAAACTTTAAAACTTTTCGTTATTCCTCCACCCACTACATTTATAGATTCACTTCGCATATCATCATTACTATTAATTGTAGAAGTGAGTTTAAACCCATTATTTATAATCTCAATATTTAACCATATAGGTTTGTATACAGAAATATTCGGTATGTTAGAAGATATTATAACATTTCTAGTTTCACCACCAATTTCATGAATGTTTAACCAATCTGTAGATGGTGATATATTTAGAAATGGGGTTGCTCCTTGTTGTACCACGTTAAAGCCTCGTATTACTCCGGCACCAGAAATAATAAATGCACCTGTTCTCACCATAGCAATATTATTCGATTGAGATACAAGTGTAACACCATTAGGTGCAAAATAGCAGCTAATCCAAGAGCTACAAGATATATTTAGTGATGGTATATTTGATGTTATTGCAATATTTCTTGGAAAACCTCCTAGTGCTGGTATACCAAGCCAATCATCTGATGGTGATATCATTAGAAAAGGAGTGGCTCCTAATTGTGATATAGTAAATGATTGAACTATTCCACTACCAAAAACAGAAACAGTTCCAGTTCGTAGTTCTGCTATTTGATTTGTTTGAGAAGTAAGCCTTACTACTCCATTGATATTTGTTATACTCATCCATGAAGGATGTGATACTGAAACAGATGGTATATTTGTAGATATAAAGACATCTCTGAACACCCCCCCTAATGCTGGTATGTTACTCCAGTTTGAAGCAGGAGTAATTGTTAAAAAAGGTGTTGCTCCTAACTGTGATACAGTAAAACTTTGTGTAATACCACCTCCAGTTACAGATACTATTCCGGTTCGCACTGCAGCAACAGGATTATGTTGAGTAATTAATCTAAAACCACCACTAATAAATTCAAGGTTTATCCACGCAGGGCTAGATACAGAGAGCAATGGAACATTTGAAGTTATTATAACATCTCTTATTGATCCACCTCCAGAATGCAAATTCAACCAATCTGTAGATGGTGATAATGTGATAAAATTACTAAATTGTACTATATTTTGCTCGTCATTCGTTAGGGTTAAAATATCTATATCTAATTCATCATTAATTATTTGATTTACTGTATAATCGGAAAAACTGTCATATATTTCATGTAACGTTACATCGTGAATTGAAGTATCATCATTGGAGGTTCGCTGTTCAATGATGTTTGTATTTTCCCAACTAATACTAACCGGCTCCTCTAATAATGACCAATATTCCAGAAGTTTATTATTTTGTATGTTTTCAATTAATGCTGTATCATCAAAATCAAAGTCAAACTCATCATTAACAATAATATGTCCATAATTACTAGTATTAATATTTAATGTATAGTTCATCACAGATTGAGCGAATCCTGTGGTACTACTCATGATTGATAGAACAATAGCGAAAACTATTAAACATTTTATATACTTTTTCATATTTTCTCCTTTTCTTCTACGTATTTTAATCCAGCAAATAACGCTCGGCGTCCATAGCTGCGATTGCACCGTCGGCTACAGCAGTTACTACTTGACGAAGTGGTTTTGAACGACAGTCTCCTACGGCATAAACTCCCGGAATATTGGTTCTCATGTTTTCGTCAGTTATGATGTAACCTCTGTCCATTTCAATAATGTCTTCGAAAATCTTAGTGTGCGGCACAAGCCCTATGAATACAAAAAGCCCAAATGTACCATCGTCTTTATCAGCATTAAACTCTGTTTGCAAACCGGTTACACCGTCCTTGATAACTATAGTGTCGAGTAAACCCTCTTCACCGTAAAGTTCTTCAACAACTGAGTTATACACAAAGTTAAACTTCGGGTCATTAAATACTTTTTCTTGCAAAGATTTTGCAGCAGTAAGCTCCGGCAGGTTTTGGATAAAGGTTATTTTTCTTGCAAATCGAGCAATAAATAACCCCTCCTGCACTGCACTGTCACCACCGCCAACAATATATACCTCAAGCTCTTCAAAAAATGCAGCATCACAAGTTGCACAGTATGAAACGCCTTTTCCAATAAACTCCTCTTCACCTTCGCACCCTAATTGCCTTGGAAATGCTCCGGTTGCAATAATTACGGTTTTTGCTTTGTATTTGTCTTTTTCACCCTTGATAATTTTTATATCACCGTCGAGTTCAACATCTTTTATAGTGTCGGAAGCAAATACAACACCAAATCGCTCTGCTTGTTTGTACATTTTCTCAATAAGTGAGGGGCCTGTTTCGTCAAGTACAGCACCCGGATAGTTGTCGATTTCGTTGGTTGTTTCAGCTTGTCCGCCATATTGAGCTTTCTCAATGAGCAAGGTTTTTAACATTCCCCGACCTGCATAAAGTCCTGCTGACAGTCCTGCCGGCCCTCCACCGATTATTATTACATCATACACCATATCTATTTCACCTCAAAGATTGTTTGTCCATCAACTTCTGTGGATAGAGCTTCTAAAGCAGTATTAAGGATTTTTCGTCTGAGTTGTTTTTCTTCTTTGACATCAAGTGTTGGGTTGCCAAGAGGATATGGGATAGCAATAGCCGGAACAATCCTATTAGCTCCAACTGTCATAGATATTGGTGTGACAGTGCAAACATGAACAACCGGAATACCAACACGCTCAATCTCTTTTACCATCGTTGCACCGCAACGTGTGCAGGTTCCTCACGTAGATGTGAGGATAACAGCTTGAACATTATCATTTTTGAGCCTTTGTGCAAAGTCTGCGGCAAACGCTTTTGAGTTTTTAGTAGACGTTCCGTTTCCAACTGTTGTATACAACTTATTATATAGCTTGCCGATGATACCCTCATGCTCAAAGTCACGCATCACATCAACAGGTAAAACACGGTCAGCATCTGCATTTGCGTAAACAGGGTCATATCCGCCATGTGCTGTTTCATAAGTGTCAGCGGTCAGGTCGTTTACTCCTGTTATATCATACTCACCAAACTTTGATGCACTTGATGACTCGATGCGGTCGGGGTTTCCTTTTGGAACGATTCCACCTGATGTGACAAGAGCAACTGTTATAGCTTTTATATCTTTCACTGCCGGGCTTGGTTCAACACGGTCAAAGTCCGGCATCGGGTACTCGGTAGTGAACGGTTTGCCTGCCATTTTATTAAGTAACATGTCTACAGCACGTCGTGAGCCTCGCTCTTTATCAAAAAAGTTTACTCTTGTTCCATTTGGTAAGTAGCCTTCTTCGATTGATGCACCAATCGGTTCTTTATTTAGTAATTTCAAAGCAAGTGCCGCCATTGTTGGTACTGCTGCTCGCATCCCTGCCGCACTGTCTCTTGTTGCAACAATGAGCATTTTGTCCTTATACATTTCTGCGCCGGGATTTTCTTCAAACATGCCTGTGATAACCGGTATGTTTAGCTCTTTTTGTACGGTTTCACAGATTGTCCCGCAAGCAACACCATATCGTCCGGCGTTAAATGCAGGTCCTGCAATAAAAATATCAGGATTTACGCTTCGTACCATATCGAGAATTGTCTTTTTTGCTTCTTCGAGATTTTCGTTAAAATACGAATCACCGCAGACTATAGTGCTGATAATCTCGGCTTTATCGCCAAATGCTCCGGTAAGAGCCATTCCCGGACCTACAAACCCTTCTCTTATCTCCGGTTTATGGTCGGCGAATTCCTCACCGCCTATTCCTGCGTAAAACTGATTGATATAATGAACAACTCTGAATTTTTTCATGTAACTTCTCCCATCTGAATAAATCTCTTTCCTACGTGTGCATCGCGTTGCAAGCAACGCATTATGAAAATGTTTCACATTTTCTCAATGTCTTAAAGATGTACATCTGTCTATTCACGGGCGGATTGCCATCCGCCCCTACAACAATCCTACTCACTACTTTCTACTCTCTATTCCCTATTCCCTATTCCCTATTCCCTACCTCGCGCTCATGCGGTTAAAGCCGAGTTCGTTTGTGGCTCCGGTGATTGCTTGAATCTCAACTGTTATGCTACCATCTGCTTCCAAGCTACCTGCAAATCCACCTGCGATTTTCTCTGTGAAGTCGAGTGTGCCAATTACACGGTCAAGCTTTGGTAGTGTTATCACCTGATTTGCATTACCTGCCGTTACAAGTGCATCAGCTAGTGGGTCAGCATCTGCCAAAGATTGTGATGTTCCCTCTCGCCCTGCGTATTCGTCGGTGATAATTACAGTTTTTGTGCCTGTTTTTTCGATTTTTACACAGTTCATAATTAAATCTGTGTCGGGATTTCCAAAACCCTCCTGCGATATGATAACACCGTCAAGGTCTAAGTAATCAACAAGCTTTGCCGACCAATCGGAGGAACGCTCTTTATCAGCAAGGAAAACATTTTCATTTGTAATGATCATTGCTGCGAAGTTAAGAGTTTTTCCGTGTTCTGCGAATAAATCTTCGATAACAGGATTGTTTTGATGATGGTATGTGGTGTTTTTATCACACGCAGAAACACAGTTACCACTAAGTATTGCACCGTCCATAACCTCAGTTGGGCTAAGCATTGTTGTGAGTGATAATTTCATATCAACGCCATATACATAAGTGTCATGGAGTAAGCCTTGACTTTGCAGCATCATTACATATCCAACTCTGGGCAAATCGGGATAAAGCTTGCTTCCCTCTATGATTGAAGAGTATTCGTATGTTTTTGTTTCATCAGGTGTGTGGCTTACGCCAAGTTTTCCGAGAGCATACGCAACTTTTAGTCCAGCAACTCTAATTGCTTTTTCGTATTCATTTGCTGTGAGATTTTCTTTTGGTGAAAAATCTACAACAAGATTATTTGTTTTTGAAAATGGCGTATAGTCAGCACCAATACCTGTCATATCAATGATTCCCTCTTGGAAGCCAACAATCTTCCCGACGGTGACAACTGCCGCTCCATCAAGGACATGGGTTTTCCCTGAGCCAACTGTTGCTACTTTTGTAACAACTCCCGGAAACATATCACCACCGCCTTCAACCTTGGCTCGTGGCTGAATGACATCCTTTACAGGTGTGATTCTTACGCTCTCGCCGGGTCTTGCAATATCAAAGCCTACTGCACTGATATGCTCGTCCTCTAAAACAATCTGCTCCAGTTCCTTGGCATTTACGTACAAAATACCGTCTCGAATCTCACTTTTATCCGCAAACATAATGTCACGGATTTTAATACATCCAAGCTCCAGTTTCAACTTTATCTCCTCCTTTAATCTACAAATCATCTCAATCCGCTTAGCGGACTTTATCCTCACTTTGCTAAAGACAAAACTTTTACGAATCGTCGAGATTCAAATCACCCGCCCTCTGCGGAGGGTACCCTCTTTGCTAAAGAGGGCATGAGAGTCCTCTACTCCCTATTCCCTACTCCCTATTCCCTACTCCCTATTCTCTACTTACTAAACACAAATCAATCATCCTATAATCCTCATCGTACTGTGGGTTTATGTGGATTTTTGGAAACTTCTCTGCTGCTATTATAGCTTCTTCGATTATTTTTACTGATTGAGTATCGGTTTCTTTTGTTTTTTCAGAAAGAACTACGGATTTATATGGGTTTTCGTTCGGTTTTATACTACCTGACAGTGGGTGTGTCAGCAGCTTGTGTCCC
This sequence comes from Oscillospiraceae bacterium, assembly GCA_031281255.1. GTDB lineage: Bacteria > Bacillota > Clostridia > Oscillospirales > Oscillospiraceae > WRMH01. The sequence continues at coordinate 11,407 of JAITFR010000017.1, read as the reverse complement.
TCGTGAATTTTATTTCGGCAATAAATCAACACTCCAACTAAGTCACTGTTTATATGTATAACTTCATATTTCTCATTGAGTTTAGATTTGGCAAGTGGATTGTTTGTTATTAATAATTCCATATCTTATTGTACAACAATGATTTTATAAGTTCAACCCTAAAAGAAAACAACTGTTACAAACTTTCGCCAAAATCTTTGCGGAACTGAGTTGCCAAAAGATCAGGCCAGTTTCCTATTGATTCCAAACGTCCGAAGAAGAATCTTAGCATTTTTGGCTCTTCGACAAATCTTAAACCACCTATAATTTCACGGTTTTTATACAACCAACTGATACGGTCGGCGGTGTATTTTACTTGCGACAGTGTAAATACACGTCTTGGCACTGCGATTCTGGCAAGCTCCATTTCTGCGTAACGTTCACTGCCGTCTGCGTTTCGTTGTTCACTGAGTGTTCCACGCTCCATGCATCGTACGCCACTAGCAATAAATATCGCAGATGCTAATGCGCCGGCTTTGTACTCCGCTTGCGGAACATGCGAGCAAAACTGCATAGCATCAACATGACAACCCAGACCTCCCGGAGGTGTAACAACAGGCACACCCTTTGCAAGAAGCTCATTACACAACGCTTCAACAATAATTGGAGTTTGATTAATAACCTCCATGTCCATTGTTTCTACGAGACCAACTGCAAGGGCTTCCATCTCACGCACGGACATACCGCCATAAGTGAGAAAACCCTCGTACAAGGTAACAAACTCACGCATATTCATATATAAGTCTTTATCATTTATTAAAATCCCACCACCACGTGCCGAGCCTAACTTTCGTGCAGAGAAGTACAAAACATCAACAAGTGAAGCGATTTCTCGTGTGATTGACTTAATGTCAACATCCTTATACTTTTCATCACGTTTTTTGATAAAGTATAAATTGTCGCCCAAAAGACTGGCATCATATACTAATCTAATTCCCTCATTGCGGCATATTTTTGATACCTCACGCACATTATCCATAGACACAGGTTGACCGCCGATAAGGTTTGTGCCTGCTTCGATTCGCACAAAGGCAATTTTGTCTTTTCCGTGAAGTGCTATAGATTTTTTGAGTTTATCAATGTCAATATCACCCTTAAATGGTGCATCACTGGTGATTTTTAACCCTTCGTCGCTGACGATTTCTTCAACAATACCACCGTTTAGCGTAATATGGGCTTTTGTTGTTGTGAAATGGTAGTTCATTATTGTAACCATACCCGGCTTTATGAGGCTTCTTGCGATGATATTTTCGCAAGCACGCCCCTGGTGAGCCGGCAAAAAATATTCCATTGCAAAAATATCCTTTAGCACCGCTTCCAGACGATAATACGTTTCTGAACCTGCGTAGCTGTCGTCGGCATTCATCATTGCGGCGTATTGCTCCTGACTCATTGCGTTTACTCCGCTATCAGTGAGCATATCCATAAAAATATCACGGTTATTTAATAAAAATGTATTAAACCCTGCTTCTTTAATACATTTTAGACGTTCCTCAACCGGTAATAGATTAACTTTTTGTACCATCCGCACCTTGTGCATCTCCAGCGGAATATTTTCTCCCGACATAAACTTTACATTCGACATAATTTTTCTCCAATACTTGTAGTTATGTTTGTTACAGTTCACACATCGTTCTGATTTTGTCATTCTGAGGGAGTATTGCCACGCTAGCGTGGCATTATGACCGAAGAATCTTAAAAACTAGCAGTTATTATATAAAGATTCTTCGCTAACGCTCAGAATGACATTGACGTGTGAATTGTAATGTTATGTTTGTTATTTTGCACCATTTCAAGAGAAATTGCAAGTGGGAATAGCGAAACTCTCGCAAACATTCGAGATTCAAATCACCCGCCCTCTGCGGAGGGCACCCTCTTTGCTAAAGAGGGCTTGAGAGTCCCCTACTCACGGGCGGATTGCCATCCGCCCCTACAGAATTTCTACTTCCTATTCCCTACTCCCTACTCCCATAGCGAAACAAGTTTCGCATTAGGAAAATGTTTCACATTTTCTCTACTCCCTATTCCCTATTCCCTATTCCTAAGTTCTCGTTGACTATTCAAATCTTCTATTGTAATATTATTTACATGAGTATCTCGTTTTATACAAAATCATTGGATCATGTAAAAAAATCTAAATGGCGTTTTATAAAAATCGGTTTAATCTGCATTGGAGAGTTGGTGCTACTAACTGCTCTTCTTATGCTTTTTGCTTACCACTATGGAATCAATACTTGGGATACACTAGATACAATGGAGATTTTATACCATTTATCTACTGCTCTTAGTGGCGTTAGCGGTGAGTTAACTTTTAGGTTTATTGAATATTGCGTAATCCCTGTTATTTTAATAATGATTGCTGTAAACTTTTTGATGTTTTTTTACGCAAAAAAGAAAATTGCTGTAGAAATACGAAAATCTAAAACAAGGCATTATTACACTGTTTTTTCACCACAAAAAATAAAACGCTTTTTCCGTGTGCTTTTACTTCCTGTATCTATCTTTTTATTTTTTTATGGTTACCGTTTAACCAGTAATATTTTTGACTATCAATTTGCTTATCAAATGCTAACTTATAAACCATCAAGTAATAATTCGTCAAACGATGATGAGTTAAAAAGTAATGATTTATCAAAACCTGACAGTACTTCTGATAAATCATTTCAAACACATGAAAAAAATTACACGAATATAAACCCTGATGATATTGAGTACATAGAAATAAATGTCTTTGATTATGATTTTAGGCATCCAACAAGGTCTTTTGAGTTTGATGATTTTATCGAAGAAAATTATATAGATCCACGTACTGTTGATATAAGATTTCCCGAAGAAAAAAGAAACTTAATATATATTTTTATGGAGTCGATTGAAACAACATATTTTTCAAAGGCACAAGGTGGCGATATGCCGGTAAATCTTATGCCGGAGTTTATTGAAATAATGGATCAAAATCTGTTCTTTTCACACAATTCTCTTTATGGTGGAGGTAGTCAACTAACCTCAAGATGGACAATTGCGGCTATAGTTGCACAAACAGCAGGTCTGCCGTTAATGGGTTTACCGGAAAGAAATGCGCGAAGTGCTGATGGAACATTTTTATCGGGAGCATATCCATTAGGTAGTATTTTAGAAGATAATGGGTATAGTAATACCTTTATAATGGGTTCTTATGCTTCATTTGCTGCAAGAGATGATTACCTCAGTCAGCACGGGAATTATAGACTTTTTGACTTAACACTCGCACGGGAGCTTGAGAGAATACCTACATGGTATCGTGTCTGGTGGGGTTTTGAAGATGAAAAGTTATATGACTGGGCAAAAGATGAAGCGTTAGAGCTTGCAAAAAAGGATGAACCGTTTAACTTAACTCTTTTAACTGTAGATACACACCATATTAGCGGATATGTTTGCAGACTTTGCAGAGACCGGCATGAGGAGCAGCTTGCAAATGTTATTTCTTGTGCAAGCAGACAGGTAAACAATTTTATTACATGGCTTTCTGAACAGGATTTTTACGAAAACACAACTATAATAATAGCCGGTGACCACCGCAGTATGGACCCGCATTTTTTTGAAGAAACTACATGGAATTATCGGCGTATGATACCTTATATCATTATAAATCCTGCTGTTGAACTAATTGGTACACATGAACGTATGTTCTCAACAATGGATATTTTCCCAACCACACTTGCAGCTCTTGGCGTTAAAATACAAGGAAACAGATTGGGTTTGGGCGTGAATCTTTTTTCTGATGAACTGACAATAATAGAACACTATTCATTGGACTTTGTTATAACGGAGCTTCAAAAGTTCTCAGTATTTTACATGGACACATTTTGGTGAGATACATTTGCGTTTTTTATAGTTTTAATGTATTATAACAAGAGTTAAATTGTTACAAAATCATTGGAGGTAAATTAATGAAAAAGAAATTATTATCATTACTTATTTGCGTTGTATTACTTATTAGTCTTATACCTGCGGCAGCCGTTTATCAGGAGAGAGACGGTGAAACACTGCTTTTTAATTTCACTTTTGATCCCGACGATATTAATGTTATCGCAGATTCGACTTCTTATGCTGATGATTGGTTTTCGTATGGAGATAGTGTAAATGCAACTTGGGTTAGTGGTGCAGATGTTGGTCACCAAAATGATGGACACGCTTTGAGATTAGAGCATATAGAAGGCTCATCATATATGAGTTATGACACGATGATGAGATTATCATTACCTACTAACTATGTACTTCCTGCGGGAGCATCATATCGTATATTTGGATGGATTTATGTACCATCTGACGAAAACCAAGGTAAAGAAAGTATTACAGGGCCGGGAATTGTTATAAACCAGGATTATGCCGGAGCATTTGGCGTAATGAAGTTCCCTGTTGATAACCCTGCACCACCTATAACTATGGACGAATGGCACTCTTTTGATTTTGTAATACCTGCAAGTACGTTTGAAATTGAAGAGCTTGACTTTAGAATTGTAGCAAACACCGGTCGTGTAGTACCCGATGTTTGGTATTGGGATAATATTGAGATTTGGCAGGTTGGTGAGCGTGATGAAAATATTCGGCTTCCGGCATGGGATCTTAGCTTACCGTCACTATATGAAGCTTATGCTGATTTCTTTCAATTTGGTAATATTATGACACCCAGTGCTCAGTGGTTTAGAACACATTCAGATAACTTCTTTCACCATTTTAATACTGTAACAGCAGAAAATGCGATGAAACCGGAATATATCGGCAGAGCAAGAGATGATATGAACTTCCACGATTCAGATATTATAGTTGACTGGGCTGAGACGTATGGTCTTGCATTACACGGACACGCTCTTTTATGGCATAGTCAGTCCGCCAGATGGTTTACTTATAATGAAGACGGAACTGTTTTAACTCGTGCCGAAGCCAGAGAAAATCTGGAGTTTTTCATCACCGAATACGCAGGACGTTATGCAGGGCGTATAGCTTCGTGGGATGTTGTAAACGAGGTGCTCGATACAAGTGCAACTGATAACCCGTGGTTTGAAAACCTCCGCACAGGAACAGGCAGAGATATGTCCTCAGCCTGGTATACTGCGTATGCAAACGGTGCAGACTCAGCCGCAGGTGAGCGGCCTTATGACTATATCTATGATGCTTTTGTATTTGCACGTAGAGCTGACCCAAAAGCTGTTTTATTCTACAATGATTTTAACGAAGAAACTCCGGCAAAACGAGAAGCAATGGCAAGTATGGTTGAGTATTTTAATGCAAAATGGAAGGACGACCCGCAAAATACCGAACCGGACCGTTTACTTATTGAGGGAATCGGTATGCAGGCACACTATTGGGTAGGTCAGTTGTCTCCTTCACAAGTTCGTGCTTCTATTGAACGTTTTGTAGAAACGGGAGCAAGAATCCGTATCACGGAGCTTGATATTCCTTTTGGTACATGGAGCAATCAAAGAGACCCTAACGCTCCGCCTGCAACAGTTGAAGAGCTTCAAAAGCAAGCTGACCTTTATAGAGATTTATTTGAAATATTTGTGGAGTTTGCAGACCATATTGATGCAGTTACAATTTGGGGTTTAGCCGACCCAATGAGCTGGCGCGGAAATGGTCTGCCGCTCTTGTTTGATGAATGGTTTGCACCAAAGCCTGCTTTTTTCTCCGTGCTTGAGGTTGCTCAAGGCTCTGTATCACCGGAAGACCCAACGCCTGACCCGGATGATAATGAAAAACCGGACGATAATAACAATGGAAATAATGGTGATATAGTTACACCACCTACTGATGATAAACCAAATAATGCCTCCACAGATGATTGGACAGTGCTTATAATTATTGGTATTAGCGTTGTTATTTTGGCAACTCTTGGCTTCATTATATTCAAAGTAAAAAAGTCTAAGAAAAATTAATATTTATTAATAAAAAAGCTTGACTATGCATACTACATATAGTACAATGTTCACGAAAATTGGAACAATTAAGCATATTTCTTATGCTAATTAAGCCAAAAAGATAGAAAATACACAAAAAAAACTTTGGGAGGATATTTATGAAAAAGATTCTGGCAGTAGTTCTCGTACTAATCATGGCATTTGCATTCACCACAACAGCACTGGCTGACACAGTCGGCGTACCACTCGGAGCATTTTCATGGGTTAATAATGACAACCAAAAAGGTTGGGTAAGTGATGGTTATGACGGTGACCCAACAAGCACAGTATGGGCAGTTGTTGCTGCATCAACCGGTATTCAAATCAGAGTTGACAGAGCACCTGAGGGTGGCAGTATCTTTATCATCGCACAAGCAAGCTTTAATCCAAGTCAATGGAATCAACAAGAGTTTGCAACAGCAGATGTCTTCACAGCAGATGCTGAAGGAGATGGTGGCGTAATCAGAATTAGTTGGTCAGCACTTCCTTTCTGGTCAGACCTTGCCGGTAGTGACGGTGGTAAAATAGGTATTGGTTACTGGGGTGACGGAACCGGTGATATTTCAAATCTTGGATTTGTAAGTGCAATACTCGTTGGTGTACCACGTTCAGTAGCAGAAGAACACGACGTACCAACAACAGGCGTACTCACATTTGTTGGACTCGCAATTGCAGCTTTTGCAGTCTCCGGCGGTGGTGCAGTTGTTATCTCACGTAAGCTAAAGAAGTAAGATTAATTTGTTTGTTATTCTTTTAATTGCTTTTCATTGTTTTTTAACCGCACACAAGGAGGACTGTTAAAACAGTTCTCTTTGTGTTATAATAAAGACGTTAAAGAAAATCGTCATTCTACACTTCTTATTACAACTATGGTTAATCAACATGAACACTAAAAAAGATGTTAAGCAAAATAAACAAATGAGTAAAACTAAGAGAACTATCCTCATAGTTTCTCTTTCGCTTTGTATTACAATTGCATTTGCATCTCTTGGTTATCTTGGTTGGACATTTTATGAGAGGTATACACAAAACCGTATCGAAAAGCATATAAATTATCTTTTTGATTCTGTTGAATGGGATTTTCCTGAACCAAATGACGATAATAACGATAACGATGTTGATGATGATAATAATGAAGATGATGATGTGCCGAAAACACCTGCACCTGAAACAGCATTGGCACGCGAGAGACGTTTGTTATTAGAAAAAGAAGCACACGGTAAAGAATTATATTCAGATATTCTCGATGTAAACCCTGATTTTCTTGGAATGATAGAAATACCGGGAATCCTTGCCCGACAACCGTATGTACATTCTAGTGATAATTCCGATTATTTAAACAGAAACTTTGAAGGAAACTTTAATCGATCAGGTACTATTTTTTTAAGTGCATTAAACTGTCGATTAATGACCGACAATATCAGTGTGTTTTATGGACATTATACGGGTGCTGCCGGAACTATGTTTACGAATATTACCAGATATAAACAAGCTTATACATTTCACACAAATCCGATTATAATTCTTGATGGTTTGTTAGGTGAGAGTAAATGGATTGTTTTTTCCGCTCATGTTACTGAACCAACCATGTGGTATAAACATTATAAAGATGATGAGTTTGTTGACCTTATTGATGAAATAAGAGCACGCAGTTTGTTTGATACCGACGTTGAAGTTACACCTGATGATAAAATTATAACTCTTTCTGTTTGTGACTATACTTATGAGAATATGCGATTTCTTGTGCATGCACGTAAGCTTCGTCCCGATGAAGAAGCTCCCGCTAGTGTGACAGCCACAGTTAACCAAAACCGCAAGGATTTCTCAATCCCTAATCTAAGAGAAATTGAAGATATTGATATGTCTGCTGTTGCGTTTGCGATAAATCCAACTAACAATATGCATTTTTACTATCAAATGCGTGCAGGTGGAGTTAGTCGTTTTTCCGGTGATAATACCGAAGTACAAGGGCCGTACAACTCGTATTATGGCGGTATTCCGGCAAGTGCTTATGCTGCCGCTATTATCAGAAATGTACGCACTGATGAAACCCTTTCTGAAGAAGAGGATGCTCGCGGTTTGCATATTGCTGTGCAAGGTTATGATGGTATTTTAGGAATTCATCTTCTCTCGGGGCACTCCGCCAGAACAACACTTCGTTATGAGCGTCTTTTAACACCTTCGGGTGTTGATGCCAGATATCCTGTGATTCAAACATCTGATACTGTTTGGCTTTTGTACTCTGTTCCGGGTGATGGTCAAACACGATTTTTCCGTCAGCATCTAAACGGTGGTAATAGAGAGCATGTGATAACAATAACTGATTCGAGTACAGCTCAATTTCTCGGGTATTATATAATTGATGATGCTCCGCTTGTTTTATGGTTTGAGCCAACTGTTGGTTGGATTAGTGGTGCATGGATTGGTGGAGATTCTTTTGGTGTTGAGCCACTATCTGTAAATGCACGTGTAACTCTATATGGAGGTTTACGTGATAATAATTCTATTCGTGCTTTAGTAAACAGAAACGGCAATTTGTCTTTTAGGTCAATAGGTTTAGATTATTTACCACCAAAACCTGGTGAACTCCCATGGGTTCCTATTAATACTCCCGACCCAATAGACGATCCGGAAGATAATTAATTATTAATTATGCATTTTCGTCGGGGTTGTTTATTTCATCACCCGGACTTTCGTTGTCTTCGTCGCCGTTTTCATCGGCGTTTTCATCGGCGTTTTCATCACCGTTTTCGTCACCGTTTTCGTCGCTGGTTTCGTCACCGTTTTCATCACCGTTGTTTTCATCTTCACCCGATGGGTCATCAACAGTTGGTACATTAAAATCAAGTGTACCAAATACAATTATACCATTTCTTTCTCGCATAAATCGTTTACTTTCTCCACTATAAGTGCCAAAAAGTATAACTCGCGAGTTTTCTCCAAAACCAATAAAAATATCATATATTTCACTTTCACCATCTAATGGTGCAACAGTAACTCTGTCATTATCAGTATCATGCCATATAAATATTGTTGTACCATAAAACGGATAATACCCAAGAGGTCTGGCGTTAGTGATACCTTCAACTATGTATACAAGCTCAGGGTCGCCATATATATCTTCATTTTGAAGTCGCTGTCGATAAATATATGATGATTCTGCTCCCGGTACACTATAAAATAACCAAATAGCACCACCATATTCTTGCAACAGTGGGAAACGAGCGTCAACATCATCAGGTGTTATTCGTTTCTCAAGTCTAAATGCATCAAAAGCAGATTCTCCGGTGTATAATGTTATTCCGACTTCATTATTCATCCCTTGTACAGCAAAGTATAAACCTCTGGTTGTTTCATTACTGCCTCTTGAGTTTAACACAAGTGCAGAAGCATAACCATTTGCAGGAATACCGGCATTTCTTAAAACTGTAAAAGGTCCTTGCACTAAATGAGAGTTTCCTGAGAAACGGTCAATTTTTCCTTGTGAGAATTGATAAAAGAAAAATCTTTGGCTCATCGGGCTTTGTACAAATGCTGCATTTGTCATTTTTACGCTGCTTAGTGTTTGCTGATGAAGTACTTCAAAATCTTTTCGTTCAGGATTTGGTACAGCTATAACTTCACTTGGAACACTTTCGCCCGGTCTTAACTTTCTTGCGTGAACAAGAAACCGCATATCTTCATAAGTATAATCGCAAACTACAAGTGTTATTATACGGTCGTTTGTGGTGACATCAACATCTGTGATAAAAAGACTTCGTGCTTTTATCTCATCTAAATGTGCCGCATATAGGGTTCTGTCAAAGTATGGTACTGCAAACCATGGTCTTGGTTCAGTAACATGAGCAGCAAAAACTATCCATGTACTCTCCCCAATCAAACCATCAAGTTTAACAATCGGGTATTTTTCAAATGCTGATGCTTCCTTGTAGCGATGTAGGTTTGTAAACATTCCTCCGGATGTTAAATAATGTCCATAAAATACAGTATTATTATCCATCATCAAGCGGTCATTATATTTACTCATATAAATTGTTCCGTGACGGTTTCTGTTTCCGTAAAAATCAGTGTTAAGATAATCAATATCATCACTTTCATGAACATACGGAATTGGTGATAATAATCCCGGGATTTCAATCATTCCTAAAAAATCCGGGTTTATTGCGAGAATATCGGCAAATATAATCCTTCCCTCAGCTTCACGCTCAAGGAGCAGCCGTCTTTCTCGCTCCCAGTCACTCTCCCCCGGCTCACCTCCGGTTATATCATCCTCGAAAATGTCTTCTGTTCCTGTGATGTCACGGTCTTGTTTTGCTTGCTCAAAAAGGTCGCCAATGTGTTTTTCTATACGTTCCTGCATTATAACATCGTAAAAATGCACACCAATATATATAAATGATGCAACAAATACGCATGAGAAAAGCATTAAAACAATTTTAAGCTTAGTACGTTCTCTGAGTATTGTTTTTTTCCAAAGCTTCTCACGTTGGTATTTAAAGTTTTTTTCCGGTTTAAATATCATGTTAATTATTTGTTCTGTTATTGTTGTTTTGATTTCTTGTAATTTTTTATTTCTTAGAATATTGATTTTCCCATAGCTAATTATAACTCTTTTGTCTTAATAAGTACACTATATCAAAAAATTATGAACAATTTTAGTTTTTTTAGGAAAAATATTTTATAATAAAAAAGAGGTTAAGTGTCATTTTGACACTTAACCTCAAAGCGTTGCGATTACTATGTTTTGTTACTTACTTTTTGCGAAGTTTTTTTGTTGCGATTACAATACCTGCACCTGATACAGCCAGTGCTGTGCCTGCTAACCCGAGGAATATTACAACACCGTTACTTGCTGTTGAAGAATCACCTTGACGTACAAGGAACATTGAAAGGTGGTTGGTTGTAAATGTGACTGTGCCACCTGCTTGATTGTATGTTGTGGTCATTCTTGTGAGTGTACCATCGGCTGCAAGATGCCATACAACTGCCGGCCATGGACCTTCCCAAGGAAGTGTAACACTTATAGAACCACCAAGGTCTGTGATTGCTGTTGTGCCTGCTGTGAGTGTGATGCTAAACACAGCGTCACCGGTTGCTATATTGCCTGCTTGTGCTTCGGGTATTGCAGAGTGTGCTACAGGAGCCATACCGAGGACAACATCGTGCACTCCTGCTGTTGTTGCTGCTGATGCAAGATGTGTAAGTACTGCCGGGGGAAGTGTCATTGTCATACCACCGGGCATTACTATTTGTGCTGAGTGGCTTGCTGTTGCTATTTGTGAAAGTGCTGTTATTGAAAGTGCAGCACTATGCACTGTGCTGTTAGAAAGGTTTATACGTGCAACACTACCGGATGATTCTGAAATTATTTGATCTAATAACTCCGGTGTAAGCTCCGGACGCCAAACGCCATTTTCTACATGACCAGGGATTGT
>JAITFR010000224.1 GCA_031281255.1 Oscillospiraceae bacterium | reverse complement strand
TCTGTAGGTGTTATGAACTGGGCTGTTTCTTATATTTCCAATCCCGCTCGCAGTACATTTGCATTTTTAAGTGCAATTTATCCAATTGCTTTATTTGAAATATTTGCAACAGCTCTAGGATTATTTTTAATTTATTATATCATCAAATCTATTCGTGACAGTTGGCGGAGACGTAACAGATGGAAGCTGCTCGGCAGGCGTTTTCTACCAATTCTAGTTGCTGCATTTTATTTGTGGGGGGCGTTTTGCTGGATTTGGAATAGTGGTTATTTTGCAACCGGTTTCGCAGAAAAATACGGTTTAACTAATGATGGAGTAAACCGTAGTGATCTGGTTGCAGTTACAAGACATTTTGCTGAAAAAGCAAACGAACTTTCACTTTTAGTTGAGCGTGACGAAGACGGCAAATATATTATGCACAGACAAACAATGTTTGCTGAATCTGTATATATTTACAGAAATATTTCTACAGAGTTTCCAAGCCTTAATGGCAGGCTTTATTCTCCAAAACCAATGTATCTATACTCGTGGCTTATGAGTATAACAGGTTATACCGGTATGTATTTTGCTCTGACGGGTGAAGCCATGATAAACATTCAACCGCCGGGGCTTTATATGCCCTCAACGGTTGCACATGAACACGCTCACAAGCTTGGAGTTTTTGCTGAAGATGAAGCAAACTTTGTTGCTATTTTAGCTTGTATAACTTCTGATAACCCAACATTTCAGTATGCAGGTTATATGTTGGGATTACACTATCTACTTGGAGCTATAGCTTTTCCTGAGAGTTATTTTTCCAGCAGTTTTAGCGACGAATGGTATGAAATATCAACAAGTCTTACAAGAGAAATCGAAAGAGACAGGCAGGATAATTGGGATTTTTGGGCAAAAACAAGAACTTCTAATATTGGTGTCGAGTTTATTGACAATATTCTCTCAAATGTGATGGAAATAACAAGAGATGTAGTAGACAATATCTACGACGATTTTTTACAATCACAAAATCAAGAGTTGGGTCTAAGGTCTTATGGTGCGTGTGTGGATTTATTAGTCGAATATTTTAAGGACTCGTTGCACATGCCCCAAGAGCCGTAACAAAAATTGCTTCCTCCGGAATAATAAAGTTTATACCTGTAAAATCTGAAAAGTTTTTAAATACATTTTTTGTTTGTGGAAATGTCGCTAGTGTACCTGTTAAAACGACATTTTTTATTGTTTCATTTTTTAATGCAAAGGTTGCTAACATTCCGATTGTTTCTAAAACCATGTTAATTATACCAAGTGCAATGTCACTTTCTGATGCTGTGCTTTTTATTTTTCCGAAATTAGCTGCTGTTAAATGAGATGGTAGCGACTTTACTTCTTTACCAAAAATATCACGAACCGTGAGGTCAACATTTTTTATATCACCATTTTCTGCTAACGCAAGTATTGCATCAATGTCGTTTTTGCCAAGCATCAACGAAGCAAGTCCTAATATTGAACCACCACCTACACCTGTTCCACCGATGTGCTCTATGTGATTTTTTGTAGCTTTAACAAAAGCTGTACCTGTTCCCATACTGACAACCAAAGCTTCATCAAGATTTGTTACATTTAACGCACCAAAACCTATCGCTTGAAACTCATTTACTTTAAGTGTTTCTATCCCGTACACATCCTCATCTATAAACGATGCACCCACTCCGGTTAGGTAAATCTTCGAGACATCATCCAATTTTATTTTTTGACAAGATAAAAACTTGCCAATTGAGCCGTACATTGAAGTGATTTGATCTGCTGCTTTAACTTGTATTTTTTCAGGCAAAACCTTGCTGTGCTGCGAGTCAAACCCCAACACATCTCCTGCACTATTACATTCAAAACCAACAATCTTTGTCGTTGACCCGCCAACATCTATCCCTAAAATAATATTCATAAGTATCCTTTTCTACTTTCTTGTTTGCAATTGTTAATTAGTATAGTGTATAATATACACGCTAATATCACTTGTCAAGAAAACCTAATAAATCGTTAAGGAGAATGACTTTGAGATTTTTTATTAGTGCAGTTCCATTTTTTGATGCAAATATGGTTGTCCACGCATATCAGATGATGACTCAAGACGGCAATAAACTCATGGGAGCAGTCGATGATTATCGTATGCTGGGTGGTGAGCTTCTTGCACCGGAGCTGGAGTTTTTGCGAGAAGTTGGAACAGAACCATTTGCAGGAGAAAATGATTTTTTTGTAAGAATAAGCAAATATCAATTACTTGTTGGTATGCCACTATCGATGCAAATACCACCGGAGCACTTGGTTTGCGTAATTCACAAGGACACACTCTCTGATAATGCTGCTTCTGCAAAACTCAGTATACTCAAGCGAAAGGGGTATAAGCTTGCTATTGATGGATACCCTCAAGCAATCAGTATGGATACTGCTGTTAAGGTTTTTGACTATATCCTTTTAAGCTCTGATGATATTAATTTCCAGTCTGAGCTTAAAGAAATCCGTCCTTTTATTTTCAAGATTAGACTTGTTATCACAGACGTTCCTGATATGGAAAGCTTTAAAAAATACTCAGGAGCTCGTGGAGTGCTACTTTCCGGTAACTTCTACAGCAAACCGATAACAAAAGGAAATGTGGATATTTCACCTTTAAAAATAAACGCATTAAATCTACTCGGTAAAATAAACGATGAAGATTCTTTAGATCTGGGTGAAGCTGCTACTATAATCGAACGTGACCCTGCCCTTTCTATCTCACTTTTACGGTTTATAAATCTTATGAACCCCGACCGTAGCCGTAAGATAGACTCAATCCGTAATGCAGTTGCGATACTCGGTCAAAAAGAGGTAAAAAAATGGGCATCTATCGCAATTTCTGTTGGTATGGGTGAAGACCGCCCAAGTGAAATCACACGTCTATCGTTGATTCGAGCAAAGTTTGCAGAAAATCTCGCTCCTGCTTTTGAAATGGCATTAAAGTCAGGTGCGTTATTTATGGCAGGTTTATTCTCGTTACTTGATGTTATCTTACAAATGCCACTTGAAAAAGCTATTGACGAGGTCGCAGCGTCTGCTGAAATTAGAACCGCACTTCTTGACCGCAAAGGTCAAATCAGTGAAGTGCTAAGCTTAATCTTTGCTTATGAACATGCAGATTGGTATACAACCTCAATTCTTATGGTGAAAAATGGCATTAATGTAGAGGAGTTATCACAGGCATTTCTTGATGCTTTATTATGGTATAGGCATCTGCTTGATGCTATCGCAGAAGAAGATGATAGTGAAGCTGATGCACAACCGGATGCTAACAGTGAGACATAACAATGAGTAGAATAATGGCAATCGACTACGGAGATGCTCGCACAGGTGTTGCTGTGTCAGATATTACGCAAACAATAACAGGCGACACATGGGTTATAAAAAGCAAAAATAAACAAGAAACAGCACGTTTAATCACTGACGAAGCAATAAAGCGTGGTGTTTCGTGCATTGTGGTTGGTTATCCTAAAAATATGGACGGAAGTATAGGAAGCAGAGCAAAAAAAAGTGAACAGCTTGTTACTGCACTACAATCTCTCTGCGAGATTGAGATTAAACTATGGGACGAGCGTTTGACAACAATTAGTGCACACAAGGTGCTTGATACTGCCGGAAAATATGGAAAAAAACGCAAGGAAGCTGTTGATGCAGTCGCCGCATCACTAATATTAGAGGGGTATTTAAGGCAGTGATTATTACGTTAAAGTTCGAACATCGTTTTGATTTTGTCATTCTGAGGGAGTATAATGCCACGCAAGCGTGGCGTTTTGACCGAAGAATCTTAAAAAACTAATAGTAATTTCATAAAGATTCTTCGCTACAACCCGCCAAGCGGATTGCGCTCAGAATGACAGTGTGTGTGAACAATAGCATAAATATTAAAATAATCTACACTTGATTTTAATGCATGTTAGTTCTATAATAAAAATACAATTAAATAATTATGATAAAGAATTTTATTTGGAGGTCGTAAATGGAACGCACTGACAAGGAAAACTATTATCTGGATATCGCAGAAACTGTAATGATTCGTTCAACCTGCCGCCGCAGAAAATATGGAGCAATAATCGTATATAATGATGAAATTATCGCAACCGGATATAATGGAGCTCCACGCGGTAGAAAAAACTGCCTTGACCGGGCGGTATGCATGAGAGATGAGCTTGGAGTACCAAGCGGTGAGCGATATGAACTCTGTCGCAGTGTACACGCAGAAGCAAACGCAATAATCTCAGCGGCACGCAGAGACATGATGGGTGCAACACTGTATCTATCAGGATTTGATGCAAAAACAGGTGAACTATTAGACGATACAATACCATGCAGTATGTGCCGTCGCTTGATAATTAACTCAGGCATAGAAAAAACCGTATGCCGTGTAAAAAACGGAAAACAAATTGTAATCAACACTCGGGATTGGGTGTTTAACGACGATTCAATCTTAGATGGTTCACAATTTTCTCTATGAGTGTAAGTAATAAAAATAATGTAAATCAATTCACCCGAACAGCTATGCTGCTCGGGTTGGATTCTATAGCTACTCTAAGCAATCTTCGTGTAGCTGTTTTTGGTATTGGCGGTGTTGGTGGGCATGCAACAGACGCATTGTGTCGCTGTGGAATTGGTGCAATTGATATTTTTGACGGTGATGTAATTGATGTTACAAACATAAACCGTCAACTAATTGCTACACACAGCACAATTGGTCAAAACAAAGTTGATGTTATGCAAAAGCATTTATTAGACATAAATCCAAATGTTTCTGTCAAAGCATTAAAGATTTTTTATCTTCCTGAGACAGCAGATGAGATAGATTTATCTGTTTATGACTATATCATAGATGCTGTTGATACAATAACTGCAAAACTGGAGCTTGTAAGCCGTGCAAGTAAGATAAATGTGCCAATTATTAGCTCAATGGGAGCAGCAAACAAACTAAACCCCACAGCATTTGAAGTTGCTGATATTTTTAACACTTCAGTATGTCCCATAGCAAAAGTTATGAGGCACGAGCTAAAAAAACGTGATATAAAAAAATTAAAAGTCGTCTATTCTAAAGAAAAACCAAAAACTCCAATTATCCCTCATAAAGAAAATGAGAGTTCATGTGAAAATAACACCCATACATCAAGAACTCGCCCTCCTGTATCATCTGTTTCTTTTGTCCCACCGGTTGTTGGTTTAATCATTGCAGGTGAGGTGGTAAAAGACTTACTTGGTATTGTTAGATAATAATATTCTTATGATAGTCTCTTTTCCGAAACGCTGAGCCTCCATGCTCAGAGTTTCGGCGCTACGCCATCCATGGCTCCGCTTTCCGAGACCATATAAGAATATTATTATGTAAACAACAAATAAATCATAATATATAAACAAGAATATAAATCACCTCTTGCGGTTTTTGTTTAATAGTGTTATCATTATGTTAATAGATTTTTATAAGTTTATGAGGTGGAAAAATGAAATTAGAACAAATCATGGAAGTTTTAGAAGCTAAGGTTTGTACAGATGCGGCATTTGATGATATTGAGATTCTTGCTGCTTGTGGTTCAGACTTAATGAGTGATGCTCTTGCTTTTGGTGAGAACAAGGGGCTTCTATTAACAGGTCTGAATAACCCACAGTGCATACGCACTGCCGAGATGATGGACATTAACTGTGTTGTTCTCGTGCGTGGAAAAGAACCCGATGATGCACTGGTTACACTTGCAAATGAAAAAGAAATCGTAGTTATGCGAACAGATTACTCAATGTACACATCATGCGGTCTCCTGTATTCTGCCGGATTATCAGGTGGAGATATTAGTTAGAAGGAATAACCATTATATGGCTCAAGTGCTTACCCAAAAATATGTAGTTGGTGCTGATGATTTTGCAGCAGCCGGAGCAGCTTCTGCTGCAGTAAAGAAAACATTAAAGCAACTCAGCTTTCCTGTTGATTTTATTCGTCGTACATCCATAGCAATGTATGAGGGTGAAATAAACATGGTTATACACGGCGGTGGAGGTATTGCAAGTGTTGAAATATATGAAGACTGCGTTAAAATAACACTTGCCGACACCGGTCCCGGAATACCGGATATCGAGCAAGCTATGCAGGAAGGATTCTCTACTGCAACAGACTCAATACGTGAACTGGGTTTTGGTGCAGGTATGGGTCTACCAAATATAAAAAAGCAAAGTGACGAGTTTGAAATAATCAGTGAAATTGGTAAAGGAACAAAACTTACTATAACTCTTAACGCTAATTCATAGGAGTATTTAATGGAGGCTATTACACATTCTGTTACACTGGATGCAGATAAGTGCAAAGGTTGTATAAACTGTATAAAAAGATGTCCAACCGAAGCAATTCGAGTTAGAAATGGCAAAGCTGTAATTATGAGCGATCACTGCATTGATTGTGGTGAGTGTATACGTATTTGCCCTAACCATGCGAAAAAAGCAATATCTGACCCTATATCAATCATGGATAATTTTAAGTATAAGGTAGCACTACCTGCTCCTTCTTTATACGGACAATTTAAAGGAAACCGTGATGCAAACGTTATATTGACCGCACTGGTTAACGTCGGATTTGATGATATCTATGAGGTGGCACTTGCCGCTCAATCTGTATCTGACTATACAAAAGAGATATTGCCCGGTGCACGTGCTCTTTTGCATGGACCTCTTATCAGCTCTGCATGTCCTGTTATTGTAAAGCTTATAAGTATACGTTATCCGGAGCTTATGGATAATGTATTAAAGATTATTACACCGGCTGAGCTTGCCGCAGTTGCAGCCAGAGCAAAGGCTGTTGAAGAAACAGGTTTAAAACCGGAAGAAATTGGCATATTCTTTATTTCGCCATGCCCTGCAAAAATTACAGCATTAAAGCACCGCATTGGTTATGATGAACCTGTTGTTGATGGAATATTCTCATTTACTGAATTACATAAATCCCTATTACCTGCTGTAGAAAAAATCAAAGAACCAAAAGATTTATCCAAAGCCGGTATTCGTGGAATCGAATGGTCATATTCGGGTGGTGAAGGAAGTGCTATTGGAGAAAATCTATTTGTAGCTGTTGATGGGATTGATAATGTTATTCGTGTATTAGATGAAGTTGAAAATGATAAACTCTCAAATGTACGTTTTATTGAACTAAATGCTTGTCCCGGTGGTTGTGTTGGTGGTTGTCTTGCAGTTGAAAACCCATTTGTAGCAAGAGCACGAATACAACGATTAGGTATGACTATGGATGATAGCAAATGCAATAACTCTGTTGATCCTGAGCTCTTAAACTCAAATATACTTAACTGGAAAAATACTCCCGAATGTACATCAATTCTAAGTCTCGATTCAGATAGAGGCGTAGCAATACGAAAACTAGCTGATATTGAAGCTCTGTATGAAACTTTACCGGGTATAGACTGTGGTTCATGTGGTGCTCCGTCTTGTCACGCACTGGCAGAAGATGTAATTTTAGGAACAGCGTTAGAAAGCGACTGTGTCTTTAAATTACGTGAAAGAATGGGAACACTATTTCATGAAATGGCAGAGCTGCAGGAATATATGCCACCACCCTTTAGAGAAATAAAACAATAAAGTATTTGTGCCGCCGCAAGTGGTAGAATGGGGATAAATATGACAGTTTCTCAATTAGCCGAAAATCTGGAGTTAAAAAAACTCTCCAACGGGGATGAAAATGAAATCAACTCGTGTTATATAGCTGATCTTTTAAGTCGTGTACTTGGTGGATGTAATTCAAATGACGTATGGATCACTGTACAAACATCACTTAATATGGTTGCTGTTGCCGTAATGGCTGATATTTCTTGCGTGATACTTCCCGAGGGAATAACCGCTCCTGTCAACGTAATTCTCAAAGCTAATGATGAAGGTTTACCCATATATTCATCAAATAAAAGTGCATACGAACTAGCACTAATGATAGGTGAACTGCTTTAATGCGACCTGTTTACTACGATTTTCATATTCATACTGCATTATCTCCATGCGCAGATAATGATATGACACCTAATGATATTGTCGGAATGGCTATTTTAGGTGGACTTGATGCTATTGCTATAACAGACCATAACACAATCGGTAATGTTGCTGCTGTAATTAAAGCAGCAGAAAACGCAGAAAAACAGCACGGAAGACCTTTACTTGTACTGCCTGGCATTGAAGTCTCTACAGCAGAAGAGGTTCACGTTTTATGTCTATTTGCAGATATTGAAGATGCTATTTCTTTTGATGCTGATCTTTCATCATTTTATTCAATAATGCCAAACCGTGAAGATATTTTTGGCTCTCAAATTATATTTAATGAAAATGATGAGAAAATTAAGGTTATGGAGCGTATGCTCATAGCACCAACCAGTATTTCATTTGATAGTCTTCATGCGTTAACCGATGAACACAATGGTGCATTTATCCCGGCACATATTGATAGAGATTCGTTTAGTGTTATCTCAAACTTAGGTTTCTTACCACCTCATTTAAAAATCAAAACTGTAGAGGTAACTCAAAAAGGCATAGAAAAAAACAATAACACATATACTGATAATTTCTCTAAACATAATATTATAACCTCTTCTGATGCACACCAGTTATGGACGATAAATGACAAGGAAAACTTTATACAGCTTCCTGAAGTATCCGCAAATTTAATAATAGATTTTTTACGTTGATTTTTTTATAAACCTGTTATACTATAGTCATTGTGTTTTACTTCATGAAAGGAGTGTTTATTTATGACAGCATCTACCACCCTAGCATTTAATGGAACAAAGGAGCAAGAACAAAAGCTTAAAGATGTAATTGTTCAGCACAAAACACAAAAGGGAGCACTTATGCCTGTGCTGCAAGAGGCACAAGAAATCTATGGATATATGCCACGTGAAGTCCAGATAATGGTTGCCGAAGGAATGGGTGTTACGCTCGCAGAAGTTTATGGTATAGTTACATTTTATTCGCAGTTTCATCTGCAACCAAAAGGTAAGTACAAAGTACATATTTGTATAGGTACAGCCTGCTATGTCAAAGGTGCGGGAAAAATACTTGAGAAGTTTGAAAGAGAACTTGGTATTAAGGATGGAGAATGTACATCTGATGGAAAGTTTTCCGTAGATGGATTACGTTGCGTTGGAGCATGTGGGCTTGCGCCTGTACTCTCTGTTAATGAAGATGTTTACGGCAAAGTTACCGAAGAACAAGTAGCAGAAATCTTAGCAAATTACAAGGATTAACTAACCGCCATGATGGAAGAACTATCTCTTAATATACTAGATATTGCACAAAACTCTATTTCTGCAAATGCAAAGCTTATTGAAATTGATGTTTTTGAGAAAGATGTTGATAACACGCTTATTATACGTGTTAAAGACGACGGAAACGGAATGAGCAAAGAGTTTCTTTCCGAAGTGGAAAATCCCTTTTTTACAACGCGGGTAACACGAAAAATCGGACTTGGTATATCATTTCTAAAAGAAGCCGCAGAGATGACAGGTGGTACATTTAATATAGATTCAACTCTTGATGTTGGAACCACTATAACAGCAACTTTTGTTAAAGATAGTCTTTCTCGTCAACCTATAGGTGACTTAACTGCTACCATCATAGCACTTGTTACTCTTAATCCTCAAGTAGACTTCATTATTACTTACTGTGTAAACGATAACAATTTTATCTTTAACACAAAAGAAGTAAAAACTATGTTGGGTGACGACACCGAATTAAACTGCCCCCCTATAGTTACCTTTTTTACAGAATATGTGAACGAACATATATTAAACCTTAATGGAGAAGGAACATAATTAGAAAGGAATAGTTGAACTAAAATGAAATCATTAGCTGAACTAGCAGCCATCAGAGACAAAATGAAACAAAATGCCACTATCCGTGAAGATGGTGAAAAAGCCATAAGAATTGTTGTAGGTATGGCTACATGCGGTATTGCAGCAGGTGCACGACCTGTTCTTAACGCAATCACAGCAGAGCTTGCAAAGGAAAATATCAATCATGTAACTGTTGCACAAACAGGTTGTATTGGTAGATGCACACTCGAACCAATAATTGATGTTATTGTCCCCGGTGAAGAGCCTGTGACGTATGTACATGTGACCCCTGATAAAATTCCGAAAATAATCAGCAGTCATATTGTAAATGACATACCTGTTATAGAGTATACAGTCGCAGCTTACGATAACTAATGTATAAAAAATTAAAAGCAGGCTTATAGTTATATTTATTAAATGGAGGTAACCTATGATTAGATCTCATATTATGCTATGTAGCGGAACAGGTTGCGTTGCTTCGGGATGTCATTCGGTTAGCGATGCGATAGAAGCAGAAATCAAAGCAGTGGGACTGGAAAACGAAGTTAAAGTCGTTCATACCGGATGCTTTGGTCTTTGTGCACTCGGACCGATTATGATAATCTACCCGGAAGGCAGCTTTTACGCTGAGGTTAAACCTGAAGACTGCAAAGAGATTGTTGATGAGCATCTCTTAAAAGGTCGCATTGTAAGACGTTTACTGTACCATGAAACAGTTGGCGATGATGATACTATAACATGTCTTAGCAAAACAGGTTTTTATAGCAAACAGCTTCGTGTTGCGCTACGTTTATGCGGAGTAATCGACCCGGAAGTTATTGATGAATACATTGGTTTTGACGGCTACCAAGCTCTAGGTAAAGTTCTTACAGAAATGAAACAAGAAGAAGTTATTGATTTATTGAAAAAATCCGGACTTCGTGGCAGAGGTGGAGCAGGATTCCCTACCGGCTTAAAATGGGAGTTTGCAGCAAAAGCAAAAGGTGACCAAAAGTATGTATGCTGTAACGCTGACGAAGGTGACCCCGGAGCGTTTATGGATCGCTCTATTTTGGAGGGCGACCCCCATGCCGTTATAGAAGCAATGACCATTGCCGGTTATGCGGTCGGAGCTGACCAAGGTTACGTTTATGTACGTGCAGAGTATCCAATTGCCGTAAAACGACTGGCTCTTGCTATCGAACAAGCTAAGGAATACGGTCTACTTGGTAAAAACATTTTTGATACAGGTTTTGATTTTGACCTTGAGATACGTCTTGGAGCAGGCGCATTTGTATGCGGTGAAGAAACAGCACTCTTAACTTCAATCGAAGGAAATCGCGGTGAGCCAAGACCCAGACCACCATTCCCTGCTGTTAAAGGACTTTTTGGCTGTCCAACAGTTCTAAACAATGTTGAAACTTATGCAAATATTCCGCAAATCATCTTAAAAGGTCCTGAGTGGTTTTCATCAATGGGTACAGAAACCTCAAAAGGTACCAAAGTTTTTGCACTTGGTGGCAATGTAACAAACATCGGACTTGTCGAAATCCCAATGGGTACAACGCTCCGTGAAATCGTCGAAGATATCGGCGGTGGTATTCCAAATGGTAAAAAGTTCAAAGCCGCTCAAACGGGTGGACCTTCGGGTGGTTGTATTCCTGAAGCACATTTTGATGTGCCAATCGATTTTGAAAACCTCTCTGCAATCGGCTCGATGATGGGTTCGGGTGGTTTGATAGTTATGGACGAAGATAGCTGTATGGTTGATATTGCTAAGTTTTTCCTAAGCTTCACTGTTGACGAATCTTGCGGTAAGTGTACACCTTGCAGAGTTGGTACTAAACGTCTTTATGAACTGCTTGATAAAATAACATCAGGTAAAGGTGAAATGAGCGACTTTGATCAACTTGACAAACTATGTCATCATATCATCACATCATCACTTTGTGCACTTGGACAAACAGCTCCAAACCCTGTACTTTCAACGCTTACTTTCTTTAAAGATGAGTATCTTGCACACATTGTTGATAAAAAATGTCCGGCAGGTGTATGTAAAGATTTACTTGAATACTTTATTATTGAAGAAAAATGTGTTGGCTGTACAATTTGTGCCAGAGCATGTCCGGTAAGCTGTATTGATGGCAAAGTTAAAGTTCCGCATGTGATAGATCAAAGTAGATGTATAAAGTGTGGTGTTTGCAAGGAAAAATGCAAATTCGACGCAATTATAATACAATAAGAAAGGAGCGACTGATATAATGGAAATGATTAACATAAAAATTAACAACATACCGCTCCAAGTACCAGCAGGAATAACTGTCTTGGAAGCCGCAAAATACGGAAAAATTGAAATACCAACACTATGTTACTTAAAAGATTTATGCGCACCCGGTGCATGCCGTATCTGTATCGTAGAGGTTAAAGGCAACCGCACTCTTGCTGCCGCATGTGTTTTCCCTGTACATGATGGTATGGAAGTGTTAACTAACACACCAACTTTAAGAGAATCAAGAAAACAAACACTGGAGCTTCTTGTTTCTGATCATAATAGAGAGTGTCTTTCTTGTGCAAAAAGCACTGATTGTGAGCTTCAAAGACTCTGTGTTGAATACGGTGTTGTAGAGGACACGTTTAAGGGAATCATGCGTGAGACAAAAATAGACAATGCATCACCATCACTTATTCGTGATAATGCAAAATGTATTCTTTGCAGACGTTGCATTGCAGCATGTAAAGATCAACAATCTGTGTCTGTTATCAGTGCTGACCGCAGAGGTTTTATTACCCAGGTCGAATGTGCATTTGGTGATAGTCTAAATGATGCTCCATGTGTTTATTGCGGTCAATGTATAGTTGTATGTCCAACCGCTGCTCTGATGGAAAAGGACGATACAAAACAAGTTTGGGATGCAATTGCTGACCCAAGTAAAAAAGTTTTTGTATATGCAGCTCCATCAATTCGTGTCACAATCGGTGAATCATTTGGTATGCCTGTTGGGTCAAATGTCACAGGTAAACTTGCCGCTGCGTTAAACCGCTTAGGTTTTGATGGTGTGTTTGACATGAATCTAACAGCAGACCTTACAATCATGGAAGAAGCTCATGAGTTACTTGACCGTGTGAAAAATAAAGGTGTGATGCCGATGATTACATCTTGCTCACCAGGTTGGGTAAAGTTCTGCGAAAACTACTTCCCTGAGTTTACGGAGAATCTTTCTTCATGTAAGTCTCCACAACAAATGTTTGGTGCTGTACTAAAAACATTCTGGGCTGAAAAAGAAGGCATTGATCCAAAAGATATTTTTGTGGTGTCTGTCATTCCATGCACAGCAAAGAAATTTGAACTATTACGTGATGATGAATCTGCTGCCGGTATACAAGATGTTGATGCTGCTATCACAACAAGAGAATTAGCTCGTATGATAAAACAAGCAGCAATAGATTTTGTAAACCTTGATGACGAACCATTTGATAATCCGTTTGAATCAGGTTCTGGTGCAGGACAGATATTTGGTGCATCCGGTGGTGTTATGGAAGCAGCTCTTCGCACAGCAAGCCACTGGCTCGACAAAAGTTTTGATGTTGTTGAGTTTAAAGAGGTTCGCGGGTCAAAGGATATACGTTTTGCAACATATAATGTCGGTGGATTAGAAATCAGAGTTGCTGCTACATCAGGGCTTGCAAATGCCAGAGAGTTGCTAGAAATGGTGCAAAAAGGTGAAGTGGACTTGCACTTTATTGAAGTAATGGCTTGTAAAGGCGGTTGCATAAATGGCGGAGGTCAACCTTTCCTTCCTGATAGTGTTAGAAATAATGTTGATGTTGTTGCTCTGCGTTCTAAAGCAATCTATGATACTGCAAAAGACTTACCCGTACGCAAATCCTACGAGCATCCGGATATTAAAATGCTTTATAAAGAGTTCTTTGGAGAACCGGGTAGTCATAAGGCACACGAAACATTACATACTTCATATGTAAAGCGTGGTCAATTCTAAATAAAAACAAGCAATAAAAAGGGGCTGTTGTAAAACAGCCCCAACGATGCATGAATAAGATTCTTCGGTCACTATGCTCCCTCAGAATGACATATATGGGTGTCATCCTGAGCAAAATCCACACATTGGGGAACAGCGAAGGATCTTTTTAAATATAAATGAATTTTGCTACATCCTCTTAAAGTTTTATAATCTATCCGCTATAATATATTTCACCCGGTGTTAGTTGACCATGTGTAAAATACATAAGCTCAGAAACAGTTACAATTTGATAACCAATTGATAATAACTCAGGGATAAGACGAGCATAAGCATCAAGTGTAGATTTATATATCTCATGACTTAAAATTATAGCTCTATCTTTAACTTGTGCCATTACCGCATTGTAAACCATATCTGCATTATGATTTTTCCAATCCTCAGGGTCTACATTCCAGTTTATTATTGCAAGACCCATCTCTTCAGCAACACTTTTCATTATACCACTTGTTTCACCATATGGCGGTCGTATCATTGGTATAGTTTTACCGGTGACTTCTTCAATTGCATTTTGGGTTGATTCCAGTTGTTTCCTAACATTTTCTTCTGACATTTTTGCAAGATTTTTATGATCCCACGAGTGTCCCATAACCTCGCTGCCAATCTCACCTATACGTTGTAATGCTCCTGTTTGAGTGTTTACTAGATTTCCAATAACAAAAAATGATGCACGCACATTGTATTGCTCAAGTAAATCAAGAAATGCCATCGTATATATACCGGGTCCGTCATCAAATGATATCGCAATCATAGGCAGTGATGGGTCTATAGTATTTCCTTGCGGTGGAACTATATCAATTAAATCCGGCATATCATCATCCTCTTCTTCTGTATTAGAATCGTCATTATCTCCACTTCCATCATCTATATCACCGTCTTCATCTCCATCTTCATCTCCATTACCATCATCTGTTGGTGGTGGCGTTGGTGTTGGCGTGGGTGTAGGCGTAGGTGATGGCGTTGGCGTAGGTGTGGGAGTTGGTCGCATTGGTGCTTCCTGCCTTATTAATAGTGAAGGACCTAAGTCTTCATAAGGAAGTGTTACTGT
Organism: Oscillospiraceae bacterium; assembly: GCA_031281255.1. Taxonomy (GTDB): domain Bacteria; phylum Bacillota; class Clostridia; order Oscillospirales; family Oscillospiraceae; genus WRMH01. The sequence continues at coordinate 3,107 of JAITFR010000224.1, read as the reverse complement.
AAGTGTTCTAAAATCTGATGGTAAATATTTTCCTTGTGGTAATATAACAATTATACCATCATGTGATATCAGAAGGTTTGTGAGCCATGTTTCGTCTAAAAATGTTAGATGTCCATCTGTTCTTGGGTGTTCTATTAACATTCTAAAGTACAAAAGTGACAAAACATCTTCCGGGTCACTTAAATCTAATATATCCCCGGGTTGTAACATTTTATAACCGGACAGGTCAATGTTGAAAGTTTTTATAACTTCCTCAGGTTCTGATGTCATTGTTCGGGTTATTTCTCCAATTTGCAATATTCCGGCATAGCGGTAATCAATTAAGTATGAATCAAAATGGATATTTATCTCGCCCCAATTAGTCGGGTCAATATTACCTAAACCTCCATATGAAACTGCTACATTGTTATATAAATCAAGTGCCCAGTCATGTATAAATGCATCAGTTGGATTATCCCCTTGCGGATATCGGATGTAAGCATACAACGGGTCATTATTGTGTTTGATAACATGCGGTACACCATACTCAATAATTGCATGATAAAGATCATCCGGATCTAATGGTTCCGGTGGTATATACGGTGGTGAAACTGTTGGTTGTGGTGTAGGAAACACAAGTGAATCCTGCATGATATATGCACCGGAAACAAATATTACTGCTGCCAAGATTAAAAAACCTATTAATTTAAGAAATCGTCCTATCAAACTATATTATCCTCCGATAGTTGCTTTTATCCCCATAGAATTCGCTACTTTCATAGCATGTGCTAATAATTCATCATCACATTCAGGAGTTCCTGTCATTAATTCTATAGTTCCAAGACTTGCATACTTCCCTGTTCCTAATTTTCGATACTTTATGATTTCAACATTAATGTTTTTTCCAAGATTTTTTGCAAACATTAATCGACCTGATATTTCACTCTCAGTATCATTAACACCGGGTATTAGTATCAAACGTATTGTCATTTCAATACCCATGTCAGCGATTCTAAGAGCATTATCCAAAATTAAATGATTATCAACACCGGTATATCTCCTATGAAGTGTGTAGTTTAACATTTTTATATCATATATTACTAAATCTGCAGCAGCTACAAGTGGTGCCAGCTTTTCCCACGGGTAAAACCCTGCTGTATCTAGTGCTATATGTATGTTTGAGTCAACAAGGTGCTCTGCTACTTTATAGAAAAAGTCAGCTTGCATACATGGGTCACCACCTGAAAATGTGACCCCGCCACCAGATTGTTCATATATTGATTTATCCTGCCTTAAACGTGTAACAAGGTCTTTAACAGTGATTATCTCACCGGTTTGCTCATAAGCATCATAATAACAATCTACACCACCGCCTAAATGAGTTACACATGAACCGCACCCAACGCATCTTTTTGGATGGTAGAGGAACTTAGCTGCTCCACCTATAAGTTCAGGAGTTGTGCACCAAAGACAGTTTAACGGGCAACCAACAGCATAAACTGTGGTTCTTAACCCCGGTCCATCATTGGTTGAATTACTTTCTATTTTCGAGATATATCCATTCATTGTTGTTTGTTTTTCTTGTCTTCTTCGAGATTATGTATTTCAGCTATTGTCATATATTCCAGCATTATTTGTTTAATTATAACTGCTATTGGTACAGCCAGGAACATACCCGGTATGCCAAAGTATGCTCCACCAATCACAACAGCTACAATAACAAGTATTGGACTTACTTTTAACGAAGATTTCATTATTCTTGGTTCTATAAAATTGCCATCAATTTGATTGAAAATGAGCAGACAAATTAGCACATATATTGCTGTATTGACGCCACTTGTAAAGAGTGTCAATACACTTATTATCAATGCAGAAATAATCGACCCAATATATGGTATAAAGTTAAATGCACCTGCTATTAACCCTAACAATAATGCATATGGCACTCCAAATATAAAGAGTACAACTGTAGCTACAATAAAGTTTATAACACTATCTAAACCTTTGCTTGCTATAAATGTCAGTAAAACATTATTAATCTGACCTGTGTATTTTGCTGCTTTATGTCTTCTTAACTCATTTTTGAACATCGCAGTATTTAAACGTCTAAAGAAATCAAAAATACGCTCTCTATCTAACAATAAATAAAGTGAAATAACAAGCCCCATTATTGTGCTAAACAACCCACCTGCAAAGCTCATAACCCCTCGAGCAGCTTGTTCAATATTATCGATATTAATTATTGTATTAACTATATCTGTCGAGTATGTCCTTAGAGCATCTGCGATATTAAAGTCAGCAAATATTGAATCTGCCGGAAGATTGTCGAAGTAATCCATGATTGATACAACGTATTCCGGTATGCTTGTGGCTAAACTGACTAAGTTGGAAAAAAGCACCGGAATAATAAAGCTAAGTATGAAAATTAATAAAAATAACAGTATTACAAACACAATTATCGTCGTAACACCTCGTGAGTGTTTGGCGATAAAATCTATTTTTATCTTTTTTATTACTCTCTCCAGTAAGTGGTGCGGAATATAAAGAAAATACGCAAAAATTATCCCTAGTAGTAGAGGTGATATTACACCAAGGAATCCACCGATAGCTGTTGTGATTTGAGTAAAGTTATCAATTGTTTTGTAAATTAACATCAATATGATAGCAATAATGCATATTGGTATCCACTTAGATAGTTCAAAACTTTCTTTTTTCACTATAGAAATCCTCCTAAGCTAATGTATGTATTTTACCACAGTTATGTGTTTTTGACAAGATTGATAAAACATGCAAATTATTGCTTGTATTTTGAGAAATTGGTGATAGAATGGTATGCGGTGAGATTTGGCTTTTTTGCCAACTGTACACCAAATAGAATTATGTACATTGTTTGGAGGTTGATGAATTTGTTAGATAACTTAGTAATCGAAAATCTGTTTGGGCTTGGTTACGTCGGTGCATTTGCAGGACTGGCATTTGCTTTCGTTCAGGCTAGAAGGTTAATGAAATTACCCGAGGGTAACGAAAAAATGATCAAAATTGCTCAAGCAATTCGCTCCGGTGCTAATGCGTATATGAAACGTCAATATACAACCGTTGCGATATTTTTTGGTTGTATGTTTATTATC
>JAITFR010000157.1 GCA_031281255.1 Oscillospiraceae bacterium | reverse complement strand
TGCTGTCAGGAAGGTTTTGAGTTTCGATTAAGTGGTGACCCGATATTTCCTGATGATTTCCCTAAAGACAGAGCAACAATTATAATAGAAGGCACTATTAAAAATTATCAAGAAGGACGTAGGAACTTTCTATATATTGCTACAGAGGAAATAGGGAATAGGGAGTAGGGAATAGGGAATAGGGAATAGAGAATAGAGAATAGGGAGTAGAGAGTAGAAAGTAGAGGACTCTTATGCCCTCTTTAGCAAAGAGGGTGCCCTCCGCAGACGGCGGGTGATTTGTAATAAAACACTAAATACCAAATACTTTATGAACGAGATAGAAAATGAGAATAAGGATTAACAATGAATGCTAGACAGACGACAATTTTTGATACACCACAGCCTTATGGGCCACTTGCAAGCCGCTTACGCCCACGTGATTTACCTGAATTTGTAGGGCAGAAGCACTTGCTAGGTGAAGGAAAAGTGCTGCGGCGAATGATTGATAATGACATGGTATCATCAATGATATTTTGGGGACCGCCGGGAGTTGGAAAAACAACACTTGCCAGGATAATTGCAGGACGAACCAAAGCAGAATTTATCAATTTTAGTGCCGTTACCAGTGGGATTAAAGAAATCAAAGAAGTTATGAACCAAGCTGATAAAATGGCAATTATGGGAGATAAAACCATTTTATTCATTGATGAAATTCATAGATTTAATAAAGCACAACAAGATGCATTTTTGCCATTTGTAGAAAAAGGAAGCATTATATTAATCGGAGCAACAACTGAAAACCCGTCATTTGAAGTAAACTCTGCATTATTATCACGTTGTCAGGTTTTTGTATTAAATGCTCTAAAGCAGGAGGATTTATTTGAGTTAATAAAAAACGCTATAAAAGACCCGCGTGCTTTTGAAGGTAAAAAAATAAACATAACAGATGATATGTTAAATATTATAGCAAACTTTGCAAATGGTGATGCACGAGTAGCTTTGAGCATATTAGAAATGGTGGTATTAAACGGTGAAATCACAAAAACAGGCATAAAAGTAACAATGGAAATGCTTGAACAATGTATTAGCAAAAAATCTCTGTTGTACGATAAAACGGGTGAAGAACACTATAATATTATCTCAGCACTCCATAAATCCATGCGTAACAGTGATGTTGACGCTTCGATTTATTGGCTTGCCAGAATGTTGGAAGCAGGAGAAACACCACTTTATGTGGCACGGCGGGTGATACGCTTTGCAAGTGAAGATATAGGAATGGCAGACAGCCGGGCAATGCAAATTGCGGTCACAGCATACCAAGCTTGCCACTTTTTAGGTATGCCCGAATGTGCGGTACATCTTGCTCACGCCGTAACATACATGGCATTAGCACCTAAATCAAACGCACTGTATATTGCTTATGAGGAAGCAGCATCGGATGCAAAAAACATGCTCGCAGAGCCGGTACCAATGCAAATCCGCAATGCACCAACTAAGTTGATGAACGACTTAGGCTACGGAAAAGGTTATATATATGCTCATGACACAGAGAATAAATTAAGCAATATGCAGTGCTTACCTGATTCACTTGTTGATAGAAAATACTATATACCAACCGAACAAGGCCAAGAACAAAAAGTAAAAGAACGAATGTCACAAATTGAGAAGTGGAAGAGGAAAACCTAGCAATTGCAACGCATTGAGGTTAAGTGCCAAAATGGCATTTAACCTCTTTCGACTTTATTAACATTCAATATTAAATAAGTCGAAAAAGTGTATATCTGTCAAGGTGTTAATAGAAAGGTGTTAATAGAAAGAATGAAATACCTCTTGACAAAACGCTGTCTTTCGGCTATTATATAAGTGCACTTATAAAACAGCCGAAAGGATTTTATTTATGTATATAAAACGACATATTGAAGATGTATTAAAAGAAGCGATAAAAGAAAAGGGTGTATTATGCATAACCGGTGCTCGTCAGGTTGGAAAATCTACTGTGTTAAGAACACTATTTTCAGAGTATAAAGAACTATCATTGGACGAAAGTAGATTGCGAAACCTAGCTATTAAACAACCTGAGGAGTTTTTTGAGCAATTTCCACCACCGGTTTTTGTAGATGAAGTGCAATATGCACCGTCTCTTTTTTCATATATAAAACTCTATATAGATAGAACCGGAGAAAAAGGAGCATTTTTACTATCAGGTTCTCAACGTTATGAAATGATGCAGGGAGTAACAGAGAGCTTAGCAGGCAGGATTAGTTTAATTGACCTGTATGGTCTATCAATGCGTGAGATTCTTAATGATAAATGTCGGGATGCATTTATACCAACAGAGGAATATTTAAAAAACCGTAAACCGCAACCAATTAAATATAATGAAATATGGGAAAATATATGGCGAGGTTTTTTTCCTGAGATTGTTGGACAAAGTATAAACTGGTCACGATTTTATTCATCTTATATTCGAACCTATCTTGATCGTGATGTTTCTAAATTAGCTCAAGTTGGAGATTTGTTAAAATTTGAAAGATTTATGGTTGCAGTAGCAGTACGAACAGGAGGATTGTTAAATATAGCCGAAGTAGCAAAAGATACCGGAATTAGCCAACCAACTGCTGAAAGATGGCTTTCGATTTTGATTGCATCAAACATTGTTTATGTATTAAAACCATATCATAATAATGTTTTAAAACGGTTAATTAAAACTCCAAAAATGTACTTTTTAGACACAGGGCTAGCCAGTTACTTAGTTGGTTGGGATAACGCACAGGTTTTACAAAATGGAGCAATGTCAGGTATGATATTTGAAACCTTTGTTATAAGTGAAATTATCAAATCCTGGACAAATAAGGATGGAGTAACTCCTAATATGAATTTTTACTTCTACCGAGATAAGGATGGAAATGAGATAGACTTACTCATAAAACAAAGTGGAACACTTTATCCAATTGAGATAAAAAAACACATTAGTTGTGATTCGAGTGATATTACTGCATTTAAACAGCTTGATAGAATACCTGATATGAAGCGTGGTAATGGCTGTGTAGTTTGCATGGCTAATGATGTGTTGCCTATTACAAATACTGACAAAGCCATTGGTGTAAGATATTTGTAAAATATAGTATTTGCAATGCTTTGAGATTGATTGTCAATTTGAAAATCAAGATAGTAGAACAGACCATGTAAGGATTTAGGAATATAGGCTAATTTCCTCATATTTTATCACGAGCGTTCACTTAGATATATTTGCACACGGCTTTGCATTACTCTTGCTGTATCCTCAGCTGACCTATTTTCATCAAAAAATGAATCAAGGTCACCTTCTAACAAGTCCCACAAACCCATACGATGAATGCGACGTACAAGTATTTCAGCAGATTCCACGATGTTTCGCATTTTCATCGCTGATGCATCTGTTAAAGAGTAAACATTAAATGTAATTATATCTCCATTTTCGTCACGCAACTCTATTTCCCATGGTATTTCAACCATATTTCCACTAGCATCTTCTTCCATGTGGGGAATCATGAGTTCGGTAATTAACTCGTCATACAAATCTATTCGCAAAGGAAATGGAAAAAGCATCCACGGATCTAATTGTGCAGTTGGTAACAAAAATTCACGTAAGAACTCCCATGCTCCATCTGCATATTTTGTATTAGCATTTATCCCCATTAACCAATGTTGTTCAAGAATATGAGCACCACCAGTTGTGGTGGGTATTCCTAAAGCTACTATATCTCCAACAATGTCTGAAAATATTTGGTAACTATATAATCCAATATTAGTTAAATCTAGTAATTGTTTACCATGTGCCATTAAAACCATTGGATCTCCAAGAGGTTCTGAAGATATTATATCCTCTTCACTTTTCGGTTCAGGCAGTAACCTTGAGGCGTTGAGTAGATTGATAAAACTTTCACTGTTTAAGTTCGATTCATGGTTTTGCCAATCTATATATTCCGGTCCTGCATACGATAACATTAACATAACAAAAACTTTTCCCGTGAGTTGAGGACCCAGAGGATCAATTAAATGGTTTGAATCTTCAACCAAAGAAAGCAACGCTGAAGGTGTCCACGTTTGTATATGCTCAACTGCTGTTTTAGTGCCTATCATTGTAAAAATACTAAAACAATTAGCTATTAATGGCAGTTTCCCGGATGGACTTTCCAGAACTTTTAACATATTTGGGAAAAAATCCGACCTGTTTAAATCTTGATCCATATCAATAAAATCATAAAGATTAAGTAATAAATCGGTATTGGTTAAAGTTCCATATTGATCATATATAATATCGGGACCTTTACCTGTGATTAACTCTAATTGCAGTCGTTGTACACCATCTTGAAATCCACTTGCTTCATAATCATAAATTACAATCTGATATGTCTTACTTTCTCTATTAAATGTCGCAACAGCAAAATGCACATCTTCGGGAATCCACACACCACCAAGAACAAGCTCAATTCTCTCATTGGAGTTGTTATCCGATATATCTCCAGAAATATCAGGTGTTGATGTTTCATTGTCGTAAGTTCCATTACTAGTATCTTGTGGATTAACGCAAGATACTAGCAATAATACAAAACAAATTATTATTAATATTACTAAATGTTTATATTTCATAATGTTTTTTGGGTTAGGATTCTTTCAACAAATCCTTACTCAGTCAATCCACAGCCAAATAGGTGAGGTTAAGAACGATACAGCCTTCATAAGTCTTACCTTCTTTCAATCGTATACTTATATATGACAGACTAACATAAGCTTATGTCAAAATCAAGGCAATATTTTTTTAAGACAATATGTAGTTATAATTGACTATTGACATAAATCACTACATAACAGCTTCACAATTTACTCTAAATTTTCATTATAGCAAAAGCATCACCAACGCAGGATAATCAACTATTATCCTGCGTTCATATTTGAAAGGATAATTTATTTTATCGGTGATATGTTATGGTTTCACAAGAAAATTCAACAGGCAAACCACTTGCAGATTTCAATTGGTTGGCATTACATCATCGGGCGAAACTACCTGAGAGAACAACTTTCGCCAAGAGAATAGCGACTCTTGAACCCAAGAGTGTAGTAGACTTAGGATGCGCATCAGGGTTATGGCTTGAGGTTTTGGATCAATTTCTTCCGACTGAATGCGAGTTTATAGGAATTGATAGCGATGAAAAAGTGTTAAATATGGCTGTGCAAAGGAGTAGCTCATGGCAACGAAAAACCTCATTTATTCAATTAGACCTTGAACGCGAAGCTTCTCAAATTCCACCATGCGACTTAACTTTGGCTTTTAACATTTTTCCTTATATAAAGAATCTCGATTTATTTATAGACATATTGTCGTGCAGAGTTCCACACGGAACACTTGCTATTCGTCAGTATGATGGTGCTTCGCTTCGTTTTGGACCTATGCCAACATCAAAACGACAGGAAATAGAAGTTGAACTCAGGATCGCAACTGAAAATAGTAAGCAATTCTATCATTATGACCTTGATAGAACTTTCAAAATCCTCCGCCAATCCTCCTACCAAATAAGCAACTATGAGTTTGAATTGTTTGAACGTTCAAGCCCATTTACTGCTGAATTTTTACCATATTACAAGGATACCCTGCTATGGACTTGCCAATTTCTTTCAAAAAAATCTGCTGATTATTTACACACTTGGATAGATGCTGATCCCCTAATGCTAAATCATTATTTCTATGAAGTCGATTTAGTCGCCATACTGTCATAGTCCTGTACAGCAACTCGCCATAATCCTTTAAATTGTGCAGCAAACATATTAAATATTTCACGATCTCTCGACAAAAGAACAACCGGATCTTGAGGAATGTCTCGAAAATCCCAATTGAATAAAACTTCGGTTGTGCCATCCTTGTAAGTCAATAATACAAATCCTATTTGTGGTTCAGTTTGACTTATTGATTTAAATATGTAACTGCCAGTGCTCTTATTACCTTTAATGCAGCTTTCAATTTTTCGAAACCGATCTATTGATGTTGTATCTCCAATATCTTTCCATGTTAAACCTTGTTCTATATGACGTGCAATTTTCATTGCAGATTGCTGATAAGCCTGTGCATCATATAAGCGTTCGTTAGATTGTTCACTTTCATCTCCAAAATTAAAAGATGTGTTTTGTACATATTCTATGACTGGTAATCTGTGAATGATGTACTCCCATGCTTTTTTTGGTGTTCCAATTTTTGTGATATGTATATAGTTTTTTACAGTTTCGTAGAGATTATAAGAATCATTAGTGACTTTCTCAACTTCTTTGTGTGTAGCGATAATTTGAGTAATTATCAGAATTATAACTGAAAGCAAAAAAGCTGGTATTGCAGCTAATGAGGATTGTTCGTTAAATTGTAAAGGATTAATAAGATAGGCTAAGATAAATGCAACGAGAGATAATGTAGGACCAATTATTAAATAAATTAAATAAGATTTGCGACGCATTGTTTTTTTCATCTTTACTCCTCTGTTTGAAGAATCGTACTGTCAAAATATTTGACTTTAACACAGGATAATAGTTGATTATCATGTATTAACGATTTTATCAAAGGGAAAGATAATTTTCAAGCAAAATTTGCAACACTACGAACTCAGGTATTGATTTCAAGCTTATTTCTCGGATGCTTGTTCGTCAAAATAAGACGTTGCTTTTTTGTTGTTACCTGCGTATATATTTGGGTCGTTTTTATTGAGCTATGCCCTAGCATATGTTGGATGTATCGAATATCTACATCTTCTTCGAGTAATAATGTTGCAAACGTGTGACGGAACATGTGAGGGGTTATATGTAATGAAATTCCGGCTTTAATACAAATTTCTTTTATTATTGAGCGGACAGATTGGTCAGATAATCTTAAATTAAGTCTGTTTACAAATAAATAATTTGAGTTGTTTTTCATAGATTGCGAAGAATTCATATACTCGTATAGGACTTTTAATACATCCCGGTTTCCAACAAATATCAGACGCTCCTTTTCACCCTTCCCTGTAATGCGGATGCTTCCATCTTCGTGATTTATATGTTCGATATTCAACGAGCATAATTCTGAAACACGTATTCCTGTTGCAAATAAAAGCTCTATAATCACAACATCACGTAATGCCATAAAAGATGCATATACAGTGTTTGCTTGTTTACGCCTATCGTATGCGGTGTGTAAAATCTTTTTTATAAATTGTATCGGAATCACTCTTGGTAGTACATGTGGTTCTTGGAATTTTGTTTTTATTTTGCTGAATGGATTCTTCAAAAATATTTCTTCGTATTCCAAGTAATTGTAAAACGCTTTGACACTTGCAAGTTTGCGTTTAACAGTCTTAGAACTGAACACTTTGTGAAGATGAGTAATAAACTCAGTAATGGTAGGTCTAGCAAGATAGTCTTTATTTTCTAAGTATTGTCCAAATTGTGTCAGATCAATCAAGTATGCCTTCTGTGTCTTTTCGCTCAGCTTTTTTTGGTACTTGCAATATTCCAAGTACCTTGTGAACTCTGTTGTAATATCAATCATATTGGATTCCCTCCGTATTATAATAATGGTAAACACATTATTACAGTACAAAGATTATCTGTCCATGCGTTTAATTTAACAAACCTCAAAATGTTGATTTGTTACTGTTTACATACACTTATGGGAGCGAAACTTATTTTTTGGAGGGGGATATGAGACTTTATCATACAAGAGGTAGCGTACATGCGAAATTATTTTTAAATTAAACGTGAAATTAATCTGTTTGACATACCTCAAACTTTGTATATAATAAATCATGTATTATGATAGTTCTTATGTAATCAATTAAAAATTTAAGGAGGTACAATAATCATGGTCTTGAATTTCAATGGGAGGGTCAACATTGCGATGACCAAAGTTCTGAAAAAATACCCAGATGCAAAGTTTCTCGAAGCAATAGGGTTTACATCCACAGGGCAGTGGATTAGCAACCCCAATTACTTGGATAAAATCAACGTAGTATTCGCAATCGCCGATGGTGCGGATGCGGTTATGATTGATTCTGTTGATTTTGCCGAATTTAGTGAACCATATAAACTCGGTGAGCCATACTTAGGGTGTAGATCTGTGGATTTTGTGAATATAAAGATGCATAGCGATGAAGCTGTCCAGTTAAAAGAAAAAGCAGGATACAAGGAACCGTTCAATGGAATGTTATTATTTCATCCACTAAACGCTGTGACTAAAAACCCTGTTTTCATGTTTTGCAATCAGAATTCATATATTTTTGTCGATACAGTTACAAAAGAGGTTTCCAAACAGACATTAAGAAGTTTGATTGAAAAGCTGTAATTCAATAACTTTAAACCTTTTAGAACTATTAAAATGCACCAACATCAGCCCGAACCTATAATATTTGAGACAGGTTCGAGCAACTTTCGTAAATAAAACAATCATTGATTAATGAGTTCTATGTGTATTGCTTAAATAATCTATGGTATAGCAAAACTAGAGCATACCCACGCAGAGTAAATTACTTGTCACCATTGCTGGAGTTTGCAGAGTTTTACATAGATAAATAGAGTGTTACAGTTTTGCTCATTCTTGGTATCATAGCGAGGGGGACACTACAAAACCTAGCAATTGAAACACATTGAGGTTGATTGTCAAAATGACAATCAACCTCTTTTGACAACTAAACCTAATATTCTATTACGATTTTTCTAGTTGTAATTCTTCAGCCAGATATCCGTCACTACGGCAGTGCATATCTGAGATACCATCACGTATAAGAATATACAACTTTGACTTATAAAACACATCAAAAGCCTCACGTAACGGAATATTTTCCAGTTTTGCATACTCACTAATAACACCTGCGCATTTATGGCCAATAAGTGTTCGATTTGCTGTCATTGTAACACCTCTGCATTTTTGAACTGTAAATAATCATCTATTAAGTCTTGAGTCTTGAAGCAGTATTGTAGATTTGGTTTATTATACTTTAGTCTACCTATTGCCTCGTCTGCATTGATTAGGTTATCAAAATAAAGTTGGAGTGTATCAAACACCTTATCATTTGCAATCCCACCGATTACCAAATCCCACATTGAATCAATAGGCTTACCCAATCGACAAGCCATAATAAACTCTAACCATTCGTGATTGTGTGAATCAAACTCTAAAATCTTAATATTCGATTGAAAATCATCAGCACTATTAAGAAATAAAAATGAAGAAATGACAGCAGTTCCATTGTTAGTTAAAAAACGTTCTGCCCAACTCCTTGCTTGCTCTTTTAATGGCGTTAGATAAAAACCTTTACCAAAATCAGTACGTAAACGCGAAAAAGATATATCGGGTTTTTCTATAGTTGTGTATGATCCATGATATAAAATCATTACAACACCTCGCGGTTTTTCATTAGTGTTATCAACTCATCTACAATGTAACCTTTGCCTTGGGTGTACAGAGAGGAAAAGTTTGGAATAATATAAGAATCCAGTATATCACTTTTTTCTGTAAGAAGTTCATATACCTTATCACCTTTTAACTTTAACTCATCAGCCAGTGATTCAATACAAAACACAGCAAAAAAAGATTGCTCCGGTGTCATAGTTGATTGCTTACTCATACTTTGTACTCCTTATAAAACACTAGCATTTGCAATGCTTTGAGGTTTAGTGTCAAAATGACATTTAACCTCTTTTACTACACAATAAGTTATATTTCATCCTTATCAAAATATACTATATTAATACTTAAAATGCAAACGAAATTTCATGTATTATAGCATTTATGAAGTTTTTTATAGCATTTATGCATTTAACTCTTACATTTATGTAGTTACTATTGTATTATTTGCTACAAACTGTTATGTTCAGCTTATCATACAATATTATTTTCACAAGGAAAACAAATGATTACAAAATTGTCAAAGAACATATCAGAGTTATTTATTAATAAAGAAGTAATCCATGCTGAAGACCGCGAGGTTTATGAGTATAGCTTTGAGCTGCTTATATCATCTATTATAAGTTTAATAATCATAACTGTTGGTGCGATAATTACTGGTACAATATTATATACTGTCTTTTACCTATTGGGGTTTATTCCATTGCGTTTAGTAGCAGGGGGTTATCACGCAAAAAATCATTTGAGATGTATTTTCATATTAATAATAACTTATATAACATTTGTTCTTATATCACATTTTATACCAAATAACTATATGGTAATAGTTATTCTATCATGTATTACTGCATCAGTAGTACTGGTATTTATTATTGCTCCGTCGGAAGATGCAAACAAACCACTAACAATAACAGAAATAATGAAGTTCAAGAAAAAAAGTCGTTACATTATAATTGTGATGGTTGCTATTATTGGCTTATTGATTATAATTATATCAAATAATAAAATTGCATTTTCTATGACAATGGGTGTGTTAACTGTAAGTGTTTCTCTACTGGCAAATAGAATTAAACAAATGTTATTAAGGAAAAAATACATAGTTTAGAACAAAGATAAGAGGTAATGATTAGTAATAATGGAAAGAATAATAAAAATTGCAATTTGTGATGATGAAGCTATTCATAGAGACGACTTGGTAAAAATACTTGAAGCTTATGAAACAACTGAGCATATAATTGAATTATTTGAGTATTCTGATGGTCTATCTCTAATTGATAGTCATAAAAAGCAAGCATATAATATAATGTTTCTTGATATTGAGATGAACGGAATCTCAGGATTAGAAACTGGACATAAAATACGTATGATAGATAAAAATGTTATAATTATCTATTTGACTGGTTATGAAAGATATGTATTTGAGTCCTTTAAAATAGAACCATTCGATTATATAGTAAAACCAATTGATAGTGATAAAATTAATGCCGTGTTGTCAAGAGCAATCGAGAAGTATAATGAACAGTATTTTATTATTGAGTTTAAGTGGAAAGAGCGATTGTATGCATTAAGAACATTTGAAATCGTTCATATAGAAAGTGAATTAAGGCATATTATTTTTAATACAGAAAATAACCGATATAAATGTATCGGACAATTAGATGAATATGAAAAACTGTTATCCTCTTATGGTTTTTTGAGGTGTCACAAAAGTTTCTTAATTAATATGAATTACATAAAAAGTATTGAAAATAAAAGCATAATCACAACACTAAACTATAGTGTTGATATGAGTGCTCGTCAAAAACAAAATTGTTTAAATAATTTTAGTAATTTTATTGCAAAACATAAGGTATGATTATGGAAAAGATTCTGATTGATATTATAGGTACAGGAATTGGAGTTTTTACTTTTTTCTATATGTTTGATGCTATTTGGGTTAGAAAACGTATAAACCAAGTATTTTTTACTTGTATAATCGCAATGATTATATTTACTAGCTCTTTGGTTACAACAATTTATCAAAATAATCTTATTTTGCCAATCATATCAATTCTTACAACATTTTCATTGAGTTTATTTTTTATCTCTAGTGTAACTATGAAGTTGCTTATAACGTTAGTAATATCAGCGGTTATGCTTGCTGTTGAAATGATAGTTGGCTATATAATGGTACAGGTTTTATTAATCCCATTTGAACAAATTCAATTAGTATTACCCATATATATGTTTGGTGTTTTTACTACAAGATTGTTAGCTTTGCTCATCGTCATGTTTTTAAGAATGTTTATAAGAGGTTTTAGGAGCAATACAGCAATACATTTTAACATACTAATGATGTTAATGCCGATACAAGCAATTGTTTTGTGTTACATAGTTTTTGTTTTTTCCATAAGAGAAGATTTAGATCATTATACAACACTTGGAAGTATCGCTGTATTTTTCTCAATACTTTTAGTGTTTTTAACAATATATATTTTGCACAGGCAACAAAAAGTTATGAGTTACAAAGAAGAACATGAGTTAAATAAATCAAGATTAAATCTCCAACTAAGCCATTATCAAGAATTGTACAAGGAACAACAGGAAATAAAATTAATACGCCATGAGATGTTTAATAATTTGACAGCTATAATTGGTATAATAAAAGCTGGAGAGGTTAACAAAGCGGAGCAACGTCTAATAAATATATGTAATGATATATCAAAATCATCATGTGTAGTGTATACAGGATTACCTCCGGTTGATGCTATTCTAAATGTAAAGTCTGCAAAAGCTAGAGAGAACAAAATAGATATTATGTACTCTGTTATTATTGATGGTGTGTTGAAAATGGATCAATTTGATTTAGCAGCGATATTAGCAAACGCTCTCGACAATGCAATAGAAGGTATTTTACGGTCGCATGATGTGGAAAGAAAAATATTCCTTAATATCTCAAGAACAGCAGAATACATATTTATATTGGTGGAAAATCAAACAACAGGACCTGTATGCGAAGATTTTCAAACAACAAAACCAGATAAAAAGAATCATGGATATGGTATGATGCAGATGAAAAGTATTTCAACAAAGTATAACGGTTCATTTTTACCTTCGTATGATTTAGAAAATAATAAGTTCACATTAAAAATTATGCTCAAAAACCAAGCTCTTTAATTAAATACAGCATTTCAAACCATGTTTTTGATATATCTCTAACACAGTCAATCAATACAGTGTTTATTTGTTATGCAACACATTCATACATATAGGATTTTACTACAGTTCTATTCGAGTTTAATCATGTACAGAATATCTCTTTGTATTACACTAATATAAATCAGTATTTTTTGTAAAAACATATGGTTTTTTAACAGTTATGCATTTAACTCATACATTTATGTAGTTACTATTGTAATATTTATTGTGAACTGCTATGTTCATTATACAATGCGGTATATAGAAAAGTATATTTTAGTAAATAAGGAAGGAGGTTTATAGCAGTGAAAAGGTTAAATGTTTTAGTACTGAGGTTTTGTGGGTTAATTGCATCATTAGCATTGATTGTTGGCGTATCTACTACAAGTACAATATGTTTTTTGATGTTCCACCAGCCAAAAGTCCCGGAAGGCATGAGCAAGTTTAGGAAGTAGGAAAAATAACATTATTAGTAAGAAGCACGGAAGGTGATGTATATGATTATTGTTGTAAAATCCTGAGTAACTGGGATAAGGTGTAAATTAAAAAATCAATATATTAATAGATTTTTTGATAAACATGATTAAAAGAAAGGAATTATTTCTATGAAAACAATTAAAAGAATTGTAGCAGTAACTTTACTACTTTGTTTCGTCTGTATATTGGTTTTCACCGGAGTTTCTGCACAAAATTCACGCAATACACGATCAATTGTGTTATACTATGACTCAACTCTACCCAATGGTATCGTTGCGAATTTATGGACGATGACCTCAAGTGCAACTAATGCTTTTAATACTACATTTGGTCTTAGTTTTTCTATTCAGAGTTCTTCGCAAAGTAATCTATTAAATGGTAGTGCTTGTCCACGACCAAATAATCAAGAATGTATCCTTTTAGCAAATGGTTGTGGAGCAAGTTGTAACGGAGTTCATCACAAAAGTGCTGAGCGTTTACTTGGTAGAGTTCCTAATTTAGGCACAACACATTCATTGGGATTTGTTGGTCATTACTTATGTGCACAAACAGGTGCAGGCCATATCAAAGCGGGAGGAGCTGCTTTTACATCTACTAGAAGAGCGTTAGTTACAAATGAATGGCATGAATCATTAAGTTTCCTTATACAACATGAACTGTCCCACAATCTAGGTGCTCTTGACCATGCTGGTAATGCAAGATGTGTACTACGTTCAAATGCTACATTTATGAGTGAATGGTGTGCTACATGTAGTGCAACAATACGTCGAAATATATAACTTTAGGAGGAATAATAACATGAGAATAAAAGGAACTTTATTAGTTACATCAATAATATTATTAGTAATATTATCTGGTTGTAAAAGTGTCAATTTACTAGATCAAGAAAATAATAATCTTGATACTGATACACTTGCACATCGACGTATACAATGGGTTGAAATCAATACCAACGAAAACACTTCATTTAATGAACAAGTCTTTAAGTTAATAGAAACTTCAAAATCGATGGATGAAGACTATGAGAACTACTACTTACTTTCTCAGCATGAAGTTGTACTTATATCTAAGTTCTATAATCTGGATAAACTAAAAATAGAAGGTCATGAACTAGAAGCGGTATATGTAAATTCGGATTTTTTTATTTATAAATATACTTCTTCATATGATAAAGAAAAAGAATCAATCCCAAATAACATAGTTATATCAATAACTCGTAATGATTGGATAGACAGAAATTTACCGGACACTGACTTAATTGAAGATCAACTAACTAATTATGTGCCTGGTGTTGTTACTCTAACAACAGATGATATTTTATATTTTAAGAATTCAGCTATGATTTTAGCACTTTTAGGAGATACCGAAGTAACTGTGCAAGCTCAAGGGATAAACATGAGTGTTAGTTATGAGTATCTGCGAGATTTAACCTTTAAAATTATTGAAACCGCTGAACTTGTTGAAGTGAAGTAATAAGAAATTGTATAACAATAGCAGGTTATGGATTGTATACCATAACCTGCTAACTTTCGATAACCAAAGCGGTAAATCTAGTACTCTGCAAAAAAACCAACTAACTTAGCAATTATGAATTTATATCTATCATTTATGTAGAATCTATTGAAATAAATAAAAAAGATGATATGGTTCAAAACGTGGAGGGTAATTAAATGATTACACGAATGTCAAAAGACCAAACTTTTACATTTTGTCAAGGCGAGTTGCGTAACAAGCTGTTACGCAACTCGCCTTGCAAAGCCATAAAACATTGTATACAGTATTTATATTATCCAAACTAGGGTAATAAATAACTGAGGCTGGGAATAAAATCTCATTGAAACTATAGAAAGGAGAAGCTTCACAATGAAAAAAGCAGCATTATTCTGACAAAGATATAAAATCAAAAAATGATACTTTCACAAAGCATATACAAAAACAATAATTTTTAGTAAACTATTAAAAAGAAAGGTTACAATCCAATGAAAAGAAAAATATTACCATAAACAGAAAGAGTATACTTAAATGAAAAAAGACAAATGTTATTGTTTATCGCTAATAATACTTAGCGTGATTATGACAATAATAATAGTTGTTGGATGCAGCAATAACAAGGAAGAACAAAATCATGTTCTTCAAGATGAAAACATGATTGATGAATATATTTTTTTAGCTCAAGATGGGTATAATGTTTTAGATATCGGCACAGCAAGAATGATTAGCGGTCTATTAATTCATGATGAGCTTGTCTATTATATCTTTCGTGAATTAGTGTTTATCTCAGAAGAGGATGATACTTATTATCAAATCATACAAATCAGAGGAGTTGATAAACATGGAAATATTTCCGATAGTATATCAATTCCTATAAGCGAGCATATCCATATTGATATTGTCGGATTTAATATAGATCAAAACGGAGAGTTCATAATAATCGTTCAAGAATATGATGATACAAAAACAGGAAGTATAATTTTCTATGAAAAATATAACTCAACCGGAGATTTATTACATAAAGAAGAACTACTTGTTTTACGCAACAATAGATATGGTATCGGTGCATATTTTAATGATAACGGAGACATTGCAGTTATAGAGTTTAGTTTACCAAACGTTGTTACTGCTCATATATGGGATGATACATTTACGCTAATAAATAAAATCCCTATTGTTACCAATACATTTGCATTTGGAACAGATGGGGTTTTCTTGAGTCGGGCTGAAGACCTAATGGCGATACAGATTATAGATATTTCAACAGGTGAAGTTTTAGCGGAACACAGCTTTTTGTTAGATAGTTATATTACGGACATTTATGCAGCAGATGAATCCAGTCGTTTTGATTATTTTATTCATACAGAGAGACATCTCTACGGATTTACCTTAGATGGAGAAGAATTAAATCATATC
>JAITFR010000144.1 GCA_031281255.1 Oscillospiraceae bacterium | reverse complement strand
GCAAAGAGTGTACCTCCGTAAGTTGTCAGATTTATAGTCAGTGTCGTACCTACGGGTACTTGTATACCTGCTGCATTAGCTCCTGATGCCAGATCACTTAATTGTAGTGGAATAATAGTTAGATTTGCTCCGGGTAGTAACGATAAGGCACTTACACCGTCCGGAAGTGGATTATTACCAAGACCAATAATTGCATTATTTAAAGTTAAAGTTGCGGTTGCATTTTCTGCAATTTCAATAGTAAAGCCATTAAGACTGTTGTTGCTAGTTACAGTAACATTTGCTCCGTCCTGAATTGTATATACAGTATTTGCAAATGTCCAACCGGTGCCACTAGCAGGTGGATTGGTATCCATCAAATCAATAGTAGTACCACCGCTTGTTGCACTTACTTCGGAATGTAGTATTAATAAAAACATCAAACTAAGTACTAAAACAATAATTTTTCGCATAATTAATAACTTCCTTTCAAAATGGGCATACCATTGTATAAATTATCGATATTTTTTAACACAATATTAGTGCTTTACTTGTATTTCGTGTTTTGCTGTTGTTGGGGTGAACGCATTAGGTAATTCGTGAGTATTTCCTGCATATTATTCAGTGGTTAGTTTATTAATAATTTCAAGTGGTCAAAATGACCACTTGAAATTATTAGCAGCTTTCTCCCAAAGGCCCAAAATGGGCTTTTGGAGATTTGCAATGGTTTGAGAGGTATTTGCCTGTTCCGGCAGTTCCTAAAAATTCACCGTTTTTATACATTATTTTTCCTCTGATATAAACAGAAACTGGATAACCATTCAGTTTAACATTTTCCCAAATTGTATAATCTGTATCTGAATGCATATTTTTTACTGATATTTGAAAATCCTTATATGGGTCGTAAAGCACTATATCCGCATCAGCACCAACTGCTATCTCTCCTTTTTTTGGTGCTAACTTAAATATTTTCGCAGGATTTGCACAGCATAACTCAACTACATGTTCAAACGTAATATTACCTTTGTTTGCTTCGCTCAGCATGTAAGGATAAAGATTTTCTACTCCCATTACACCATTTGGTATTTTTGTAAAATCATCCTTGCCCCATAGCTTTTCTTCAAGAGTAAATGGACAATGGTCTGTTGCAACTGTTGATATAGTACCGTTTTTTATACCTTCCCACAGTGCTTTTCCGCTTTCCTTACCCTTGATCGGAGGTGAGCAGACATAGTTTTGTCCGTCTGATTGTTTATAAACATCATTGGTAAAGTGCAGGTATTGCGGGCATGTTTCAGCAAATATATGTACTCCCTCATTTTTTGCTTTTTCTACAGCTTTTAATCCACCTACACTGGCAAGGTGTACTATATATAATGATGCTTCTGTTTCTTTTGTCAGTTTAATTGCGGTTTTTACACCTTTTGTTTCAACGCTTTCAGGACGACTGAGATAATGATGCCAAACATCGGTTTTACTCTCAGCTATAAACTTAGCTCTAAGTGCTTCTAGTTCATTGTGGTCTTCGGCATGTACCATGATTAGCGCATCAAGCTCTTTTGCTTTAGATAGCATTGCTTTGAACTCGTCATCGGTTGCTCTGAACGCATATGTCATAAAAACCTTAAAACTGGTGATTCCTGCAGCTGCAATGTCCTGCATTTCTTCGATTCGATTTGTTATACCATCATATCCACTACCCGGTAAAGATACATGCAAACCATAATCTATACACACCTTTGGGTCTGCAAGTTTTTTTCTGGCTACAAGTGCATCCATCAAGCTTTCGCCTTTTTTAGGCGTAACAAAATCCATTATTGTTGTGACTCCGCCACAAACTGCCGCTCTTGTACCGGTAAAAAAATCATCAGCAGAAATTGCATTATCAAATGGTAACTCAAAATGCGTATGCACATCTATAGCCCCGGGTAAAACAAGTAATCCTGTTGCATCAACTATTTCGTCCGCTCGTTCTTCCACATCTGGAATATTGTTACCAATTTCCGTAATTATACCATTTTCTACGAAAATATCAGCATTATTTCTGCTATTTGCGTTTATAATTAACCCGTTTTTAATAAGAAGATTCATGTTTTCATTCCAACCAATATATTTTCTTGTTAACTTTTGAGCCGATTGCAACCTGTTTCAATAATTTTTTTGACTAAATCTTTCGCTTGCCGGAAGAATGGCAAAAAAATTAGGGAAATAGGTTGCAAGAGGCGATGAATAAAACCATATTGCATTATATCATCTTTTTACTTGCTTTTTCAAACACTATTGGATATTATAACAAGATACTAACTGCGATTTTCGGAAATGTTTGGTAAAAAACATGAAAAATAATCTACAAAAACTACTTATAGCCTTATTGCTCGGACTTCTTGTTGTTGTGCTTTCTGTCACTATTATTATCACTATGCTTAATAATAATGAGCATATGGACTTGCTTGAAGAAGCTGTGCAATCTAAACTTATTGCTATAACTATTGCAGCTCTTGAAATCATCGACATAGAAAAGTTTGCTTCTTACAACTCTTTGGAGGATGTTTTAGCAGATTCTGATAATTTTGCAAGAACTATCAACGCTTTTCGCAAATTAAATGAACAAACAAACTCTACATGGATATACGCTCTAAAAGAGTTTGACGGTAGGCTTTATTTCATATTTGACAATGGGTATGACCCATATGCTACTAATATCGACTTCTTTGAATATTATATTGATCCCGGACAAGTTCACCTTGATGCTTTACATGGAGAACCATCTGCAGGTGTATTAAATCTCTCTGACCAGTGGGGTACTTTCAACACAGGTGCATATCCGATAGTTCATAATGGTGAGATTATTGGTGTTGTAAGTGTGGATATGGAAGATACTCTTATCCGTGCCAGCATTATCACCTCACGGGTAAATATTGCTTCATTAATTTTTCTTCTATCAATTGTGATGATTGCAAATATCATAGTCATACGCTCACTGGTTATTAAACCTATTAATATGTTAACAACCAGTGTTTCCAATATTTCTACCGATTATGAAACAGTTTTTGGTAAAGACCGTGATGATGAAATTGGTGAACTTGCACGTACTATCATACGCCTCTCATCAAGGTTAGAATCAGCAAGAAAACTAGCTGATTCAAGCAATCGAGTTAAAGGTGAGTTTCTTGCAAACATGAGCCATGAGATACGTACACCGATGAATACAATTATTGGAATGACCAAAATTGCAAGGGTTTCACAAGATGATATAAAACGAGCAGATGCACTTGAAAAAGTTGAAACAGCTTCTACACATTTACTTGGTATTATTAATGAAATCCTCGATATGTCAAAAATCGAAGCTGACAGAATGGAGCTTGATAATGTTGTTGTAAACTTTAGAGATCTGATGTCAAAAATTAGAGTTATCATTGATCTTAATACATTTAATGATCAACATAAACTTATCATCAATATTGATGATAACATACCTAAGCATATTCTTTGCGATGATCAGAGGTTTGTGCAGGTAATGACAAACTTACTTGGTAACGCTTTTAAGTTTACACCTTCGGACGGAGTTGTTACTGTCAGTGCAGATTTGATAGAGGAAGATGCAATAAACTGTGTAATAAAAATTGATGTTACAGATAATGGTATTGGTATCGAAGAAGATAAAATTGCAAGCATATTCATTCCATTTTCTCAAGCAGAAAGCAGCACAACAAGAAAATATGGTGGTACAGGTCTTGGGCTTGCAATAACGAAACGTATTGTAGAACTTATGGGTGGAACAATTATTGTCAAATCCACTCTAGGAAAAGGGTCCACATTTTCCTTTACTATGAAAGTTGAAAAAATCGGTGATATGACTGTATCAGATAGTGCCTATACCGATATTCCCGATGATTTTAAAGGGTATTGTGTGCTTCTTGCTGAAGATGTTGATATGAATCGCGAAATATTCCTGGCACTACTCGCTTCAACTAGTCTCAAAATCGATTGTGTAGAAAATGGTATTCAAGCTGTTGATGCTTTTGTTAGCAATCCTGATAAATACAACATAATATTCATGGATTTGCAAATGCCGGAAATGGATGGGTATGAAGCAACACGTATTATACGTAAGTTTGACCATCCAAATGCTATAGAAGTCCCAATCATTGCAATTACTGCAAATGCTTTTAAAGAAGATATTCAAAATACAATCAAAGCAGGTATGAACGACCATATAGCTAAACCACTTGATATTGATGTGTTGCTAAAAACCTTACGACGTGAGTTATCACCTCAACAACGTAAAGACAACAATGCTTTTGCAAATAGAAGAAAAACCAACTCTGATCGCAGAGCAAAGGTAGATCGCCGTACAGGTGACAGACGCTCCGGAGGAAACAACGATGCCTAAAGCAACCGGAGTGAAGGTGGTCGCACAAAATAAAAAGGCATACCACGAGTATCGTATTTTAGAGAAATTTGAAGCCGGCATAGAACTTTTTGGCACAGAGGTTAAATCCATCAGGCAAGGTGGCGTAAATCTTAAAGAGTCGTTTTGTATGATAAAAGACGGTGAGCTTTTTGCTCGTGGAATGCATATAAGCCCGTATGAAAAGGGAAATGTATTTAACCGTGACCCTCTGCGTCCAAAGCGTTTGCTCATGCATAAACGAGAGATAAAACGTCTTTTTGATAAAACAAGACAAGATGGGCTTACATTGATTCCTTTGTCTTTGTATTTTAAGCAGTCTCGTGTTAAAATGGAGATAGGTCTCGCACAAGGCAAAAAACTTCACGACAAACGCGAAGCAACCGCTGAGAAAAGCACAGAACGCGAGATGGAGCGAAAGTTGAAAATGCATAATTCATAATTACGAGAGAGTAGAAAGAAGATAGTAGAAAGTAGAGAGTAGTTAACTCAAAACCGTTAGGTTTTGAAGAGGAGGAGCAACGGAACGGAGCGGATATCAGACGCTTTAGCGGCTGATGTAGCGGAATGTAGTTTGCTCCGACGAGGGGTTGCAATGGTTTCGACGGGGGTGTGGATTCGTAAATAGCGGGCGAAGGTGCAGGAACTTCTAAAACACTGCAAACTTATAAATTAAAGAACAACGAT
>JAITFR010000154.1 GCA_031281255.1 Oscillospiraceae bacterium | reverse complement strand
TATCAACACCATCTTTTTTATCTAAACATTTGGCTAAACGCTCCATTTCCAGCAAAACAAGGTCAATCATATCATTTGAAACAGAAATATCTTTTTCCCACCACCAGTTTTTAATCTTGATATACGACTCTGATTTCTCAGGTTCAAAACGAGCAACAAAACGATTCCCATATAATACAGGAATTACATAATAACCATACTTTCTTTTCGAAGCCGGTATATATACTTCCCATGTATACTTAAAATCAAACAGTTTCAACAACATATCGCGATCCCACATTAAATTATCTAACGGAGCAATAAACCGTACCGCTTTCGAGGTTGCTAAATTGTTTG
Source organism: Oscillospiraceae bacterium (assembly GCA_031281255.1). Lineage (GTDB taxonomy): Bacteria > Bacillota > Clostridia > Oscillospirales > Oscillospiraceae > WRMH01. Next base: position 4,168 of record JAITFR010000154.1, on the reverse strand, counting down.
TATCAAAAATACCTGCATCTTCACTTCTTATATAAAACTTTGCTGAGATACCTTCAACTTCAATGCATTTTACTAACTCATCTGCAATGTATTCATCAAGAAAACGTTGCCTTAGTTCCTTGTTGGGCATGAGGGTTGCCAGCCAACCACCACCATTTTTATTCCAAAGCATACCCACACTTCCAAGCCGTCTGTAAACATACCATTTCATAAAATCATGCTCTGTTTTAAATGGGTTGGGTTGATTAATAATATCATCAAGCAGCAGGTTTTCAATAAGGTCATAAACCTTGTTAACACCTATTTTTTTGAAAACACCAACTTTTCCTAAGTGAAATAGATAATCCATCGCAGCACTTGATAAGTTCCTGTGTCCCCAACGCCCTGAACCAACTGAACCCAGCTGTATATGCTTGGACTGCATAGGTCCGTTTTTCGCCAGAATATCTAATACCGTATTAATATAAAGTATTGCATCTTCTGATTTTCTGTTTTTAAGTGTAGAAATAGCTTCAAACGCTCTCTGCTGACGGATAAAATTAAAATAAGGCCAATCCTCTTGCAGATAGATTGACATCATTTTATCCCACCCATCAATTAAAAGCCTGTCCTCGTAAAGTAGTTGTTCCAGCATTTGCGGTCTATAGTCACGTACCCTTGATTGCAAGACAAGGTCTGTATTTCTCCCGATAATATTTAGTGGGTCATATTGAATACATCTCACTTTTTTCATGAAATCAAGAACCCCGTCAACGCCTGAAAATTCTTGAGAATCAGTTAATTTTTGATATGTTAATAAAAAGCTACAGGCATCATTTTTACTTATTTTCATTTTTTCTTTAGCTCACTCAATGAGCCACCTCCTAATAATAAAAGTTGATAAACACCGTCTTCTGTTTCTAAGATAACATAATCACCGGGAGTTTTGCTCTATCCAATCCATTTAAACAAAAACTCCTCTACATCAGGGTGCATAAGCATCTCGGTGTAGTATTTGTTAAATAAATCAAAATCAACTGCTGTATACTGATATTTTTCAAGAAAAGTAGTCGTTACGCTATCGAAGTTATCAATTCCAACAAGTTCGCTTAACTCATGTAAAAACAACGCACCAATGGTATAGCTTAAATCACCATATTCATATCTACCAAAATCTCTAATAGGAACTAAATCTATCCCATACGTATTTTCAAATCTTTTTAACAACTCCGGAGCGACATCATTTCCTAAAATGTCAATCATTACTCTATACTCGAAGTATGAAGTAAACGCTTCATCAAAAAACCTAGATCGCTGAACAAAAAAATCTTCGGTTTTAGCATTCCAACCTATATGAATAAACTCATGGACTAATCCTGTCATATTAGTAACAGAATTAAATATATTACTCTCAACAAATGTAATATGTTTATGTGTTATTGCAAATGAACCCAAATCAACCGGTATTTCAACAACCCTCAACTTGTTTTCAAGAACCCGTTCTCCAAAATGTTTATTCATATACTCGTGTGTATGTGAAATAACTTCGTTAGCGAGGCTTAGTGCATCATTTGCATTTGTAGTTCTTAAGAAAGAGAAAATGCCACTTTCAGTTTCAATTGTTGTATACTGTGCAACAGCAATAGCAATTTCACCGTACGCTAATTCTCCATCAGCAGAAAAAGTAATACCATTTTCTGTACTATGATCTTGTACATTTGAGTGTGTGAATATTGCGGTATAATCGACAGGTAGACTGACAATAATAGACAGATTATATGGAGTCGTTATTGCGGCAACCAAATCTTCAAAGGTTTCTATTTTAGCAAACAAAGGGTGGCAGAAGGTCTCCCAACGCAAGAAAGAAAATTCCGGTGTTATCTGCTCTGTCGCATACGAGGTTAAACCGGAACTGCCATTTAACGAACCGTTATATATAATTCGGATATTATTTTCAAACACAGGTAAATCATATTGTTTTATCTCATAGCTATCAAGTAACAATATAGTTTTTGTTGCTTCTTTAATATCAATTGGCACACCATCAGCAAGTATTTCTGTTACTGTAAAATCCCGATTTAACAGAAATACTGAGCTATTAATATCTGCTCTTAAATAATCCGCTACAACATCCACTTTCTCGTTTTCTATGTCCATATTAAAATGGAGTTGTGTTTTTGTTGTATTGGTATCTTCTTGGTCTTTTACACCTGTTTTATTTATCGGTGAATCCTTCGCCTCATCATTTTTATAATCATTCTGATTACATCCATACAAGAGGACTAATGCAAAACATAACACAACAAACAATGAACATCTTAACACTCTTCTTTGCAATAAAAAACACTCCTTTTACACATATTTTCATTTTTCTTCTTTTCTCTTTAATGCCAATGGATACACTTCTTTTGCATATTCAGGGTATGTTAAATTCTTTGGAGGATAGTCAAATAGAAATATTTTTTCTATTTCACTTTCTATGGGTATATCTCCAAAAGTGCAAATATTAGCAAAAAACACTTGCCCATTTGCTTTTAAATCGATTCCATCAACTATAGCATGAACCCAATAATCACAAAGAGGTTCAATCTCGAAATCAATTGCTCCCGATTCTTCAAAGAGTTCTCTTTTTGCAGCCTCTAATGGTGTTTCACCGATTTCAATATGCCCACCCTGCGACTCCCAAGTTGTCCTGTTTTTATGCTTACTTAAAACCCACTTATCTTTATGTACAGAGATAACATCAGCATACTTATATTCACTCAATGTGTTGTATGGATAAGTTATACATTCAATTATTCTGTATTCCATTATTTCTTAACCTCATGGACATTGTACTTTCTCTTTCTCCATATTTAGTATAAAATCCGGCACATAACATGGCTTTATGTCGATATCTTTCCAGACATCCCCTAATATATAAGGTTCGTTATTTAGCCATTCATCTGAAAGAGTATCTTTTGAAGGAAAATCGACTATCATTATTGATCCAATCATTTTACCTTCATCATCGAGTATTGCTGCTGCATATAACAATTTACTAGTTCTTATTAGCTCTTTTGCACATTCAAGATGCTGCTCTCGAGCGTTACTCCTCCGTGTGCCGGCTTCACTATCTTTACCATCATAAGCTGTTAATAAAAAGTGCATTTTTCTTTCTCGTTTCTAACGTAATATCTGATGTCGTACTTACTTAATTCTCACCAATACTTTTATCAATACATATCATGCAAGTTGAGTTTGTTTTTTAGCATATATCGGGTTATTGAGTATAATGCAAGCCCTATGACAGCAACAAGAATAATAAGTGGAAGAAATATTACCTGAGATTGCCCAAAATCACTAAGACTATTCATAAAACTGTCTACTCTTTCACTAACACTTGCCAATATCGTAAAAGTTGTGATTATAGCAATCAATATCTGTAACAATGTTGTAATTGCAACAAAGAATCCAAATGCAACTAATCTACGGTATTTGTTAGTGAGCATACCAAGCGACAGACATGTATAAAGCAAAAGTATGCTACTGAATAATATGAGCAGGTTTAAAAAAATAATTTCAATTGTAAGAAAAACTGAGAAAATCGGTTCAGTGCTGAATGATACAGAAATATCCACTGCAAGCAAATGAAAAAATCCAACAATAGCATTCCATGGAGCAGATAATATGACAATTGATATTATAACAACAATTGTACTGGCTACACTGCATATCGAAGACACCAACATTTTACTTAAAATTAGCTTGTCGATACTTACCGGAAGAGTCATCATCAGATAACCTTCATTCGAAAGAAGATTTTTTCTAAACCTTTCTAAAATCAATATTAATGTGAGTATACTTATGCTTGCTATTAGTATTATTGCAACAATTATACTAATAACAGCAGGGGTATTGGATGGAAGAGTTTGCAAAACTCTGCTGACAATAGAAACTACAATAAGTGCTCCGTATAATGGCAGAAACACACGACCCATTGCTAAAATTTCGTAATTCATTAATTTTCCTAACATTTGAATACCTCCCTAAAATATGTGTCTACAGACACACTATGTTTTTCACGCAGATCATCAACTGATGAATTAAGAGCAATTTCACCATTTTTTAGAAACACTACATCATCAAGAACTTGTTCAATATCTGATATTAAATGCGTTGAAATAATAACAGAAGCTTCGGGATTATA
>JAITFR010000036.1 GCA_031281255.1 Oscillospiraceae bacterium | reverse complement strand
TTGAAGCACCTTGGTTTGGTCTTTATAAACCCATTGACTATTTTTACGTGACCTTGATAAATATTTTAAGCCGTATAGCACCAAATCACAGAGTAAAACAAAAACTAAACAAAGAAGCTTTATCAAGCATTAAAAAAAGAGCTGATAACTATACTAACGATCCGTTAAGACATAGTTATCTTTCTATGCGGTTACTGTCAGGAGTTCTAAAAGCATGTGATTATGCTCTGGAAAATGCAACCAAACTACCAATACCAACATACATAGCTTATGCCAGCGATGACATAATAGTTTCAAATGAAACAATCTTAAAGTTCGCAAGTAAAGCCAAATCTATGGTAACTCTAAAAGAGTACGAATCAAGTCATGCAATTCACAACGACACCAACCGTGAGATGTTTATTAAGGATGTGGTGAGGTATATGGATGGGCGGTTGCAGTAATCAGATTGTATAATTTTAATTATCATAAACATCACGCCTATGTCCAACGTTTATTACTTCAATAGTAATAGTATTATCATGGATAATTAGAATGTTTTTATGTAAATAAAGTTGATTTTGTTGTGTTTTATATTATGCTACCGAAACAAGAAGGTATCGAAGTATTAAAATATATCCGTTAGTTAAGTAATTTATTGTAAATTTCCCACGTTGTCATGTCTATACTTACCTGATCCTCGTTTTCGTCTTTCTGTATAACAAAAAGACAACAAATACACTTGTCGATTGCCATAATGCTTTTTATTTAAGATGTAGTGTGATATTATCTAATCAGAGGTGATGAGTTTTGATGTATAAAGACAAGTACGAATGGGAAAGAGATTTAAAGCAGCGCTTTGACACTTTACAAAAAGACAACCCTAACGGATTCTTGCTATCCATAAAAATAGGTGTAGAAACAGGTTGTTTCCACAATGAGCACTCTCCACATGCGTATGATGAAATATATAACCTCTTTGAGAACAATCGATATGAGTGTGAGTTTATTGAGCATGAAAGCGGGCCCGAAATCATTGCATGGGTAGCCTTAGGTACTGCTGGGTTAGTATTTGCAAAGAGTATAGTAGACTTGGTAACTGCAATCATCAACGCTCGTGCCATAGGCCGTAAAAAAGGTGACAAACCAGATGCTAATTTACGATTAATAGTTCGTGAGTATGTTAACAAGAGTAATATAAATGAAGAAAAGATTTTAGTTATTTCGGATGGCAGTCTGGTATCAGAGGAAGATATTAGGAAAGTTATCACTAACGAAATTAATGATGCTTTCCGTAAACAGGATAAGTGAAATTGTATTAAACATAATTTCACTTATCAAATTACGGGTTGTTCCTATTGTATAGAAAAGATTTATGCTGAACAGCCCATAACTTATGTTGCACTTATATTATTCGAAAAAATAAATCAAATAACTGCTACAAAAACACCTTAAAACTTTTGAGAACAGATTAGTAATTGAGTTAATTTAATGGGTATTTATTCGTTTCTCTGTCGTTGGATTAATTGATTTGCTAGTGTTCCTCTAATATACAACAAATCATCGTGTAATCTTTTGTAGAAACTTAAAACTATTCCATCAACAAACATAAGCATAGTTTCAATGCTTATGTATATTAAAACTATTATGAACCCAATACTCATAATATATTTGAAAACATCAGAAATCGGAACACTTTCACGTAATGATGTATATAAGTCTTGAAAAAACTGTGAAAATTGGCTAAATACAAGGCCAAACAAAATTGGTGTTACTATAGCAAGTCTCTTAACTGGGTGTTTTTCTATTTTATCTTTACAGATTGTAATTAGCACATCAATCTGAGGTTCATTATATAGTGAAAATTCGTCAAATTCCAAAAGATTAATTAATCCAACAATATACTTATCTTTGTATTTAACCCACTGCTCTCCTTCATTTTTTTTCTTGTCGTTGTAATATGTACAAGTGATAATTACAAAAAATATCATAATTAATATATAAATGATTAAAGTAAAGCTATTATCTAAAATTAAGCTAAGAAACAGTGACAATGTACTTGCGATAGACAAAGTAAATGCCAACCATGACAGCAGTTTAGTTCTTTTATGTACGTTTTTTCTAGTTACTTTTGCTTTTTGTTTGCACATCTTCTTATAAGCACTAAAAAAGTAGTAAATCAACATGGTTTCGACCTCCTAAAATAACTAATCGTAACTGATTATATCTCAGTATGTCAGAAATAGTTTCATATAATAAACAGGTAAGTATTTTAAACGTTCAGGAAGTACAACACAGTTGATAACCGAGGGTGAATTAGATGTGTTTATTCTTCACAAACATGAAAAACATGCGATGGGATACCAATACCTCATGTGAGTTATGAGAACCTTGGTGGAGAAGTGTTTAAATTGTTTCGCTGTAAAGTTGTTGCAAGTTCACGCATGACCACAGAAGATTTGGAAATCTCTGATAATGAGTTGTTAAATAAACTTCATTTAATAAAAGATGGATATCTCTCCGTGTTGCTATCTTACTTTTTCATCAAGACGCTGAAAATTGGATACCTGGTGCTTATTTAAAAATGGTAGGCTGGAGGTTTCCCCGCAGGGAAAATATTACCCGACCTTGATAATACATCAGCAGTATAATTTTTTAAAGATTAAGATATGCCACAGCATGGCTTAACTTCTCAGTACTTATTACTGATTATTTCTCTTGCATTATGTATTGTGTAAATGATAGAAATCCATCATTTTTTATGCAGTTTCCTTTAGTAGTCTACATAATATATCTTACTGCTTGCGTATTTAGGTTGGTTCTTTTTCGACAACTCTTTTCTTATTTTTTTATGCCAAAAATAATACCGTACTCTCGTAATCAGATTCCAATAGATTTTTCTTCGTATTCTTTCATACTCACGATAAATGATTTCTGTAACAGTGTTATATACTTGATTGACTTCGTCTTGATCTTCGCTTACTGTAAAAAAATATATACACATATGTAAATATCGATCTGCATAGCTTTTATTTTGTATCAATAAATGTTGCAATTCTTCTTGATCTTTTCTATCTAAATCAGAAAAATCAAATGCAGCACCCATATGTATCCTGTTTCTTGTAATTATAAATGCTTTAAGCAAATTATCAAATTTTTCTTTTTCATATTCCTTTCGTGCTTTTGATTTATCTAGCATTTTTGTAGCAAAAAAGGTTACTGCAGCACCAATAAGTAAGCTTATAACAACATAACTATTAGTAATACTCGCTATTGTCTTAAAAAACTCTTCAAGATATATCATATTTCTATCACTCCAAATATTAACAGTATGTGTATGTGATAAAAGCAAAGAAATCAAATATTAAATCAACAATGTCTTTATCAGTATTACGATGACTTATAAATATCATGTTCGCTTACATTATTCTTCCCTTTTACTCTTTTTACTGTTTATAGTTGCCTCACAACCTCCCGTTCGTACCATGTTGGTACTGGTTCATCAGAGCTGTAGGCTGTGTCAAACAAATCATATAAACGCTCATAACAAATATCATTTTCTAGTATTTTACGTATCTCAGTAGTTGCAATTGGTAGTATTTTAAGTCCGTCAACGCAATTTTCATAACTGTCGCTATAATACTGATACGTGCGACGGTTGCGGAAATCACTAATCACATTGCGGCGCAAAAACGTAGAAACAAATAGTGCATAAGCATTTTCATCTTTAGTTCTTAAAATGTACTCACCAAGATGCCGACTTACTGGCTCCATTTCCATTCTTCGTTGAGTATTTCCGTCAGATAAGGTTGCTTCAATCAATAAACAGTGTGCCGGATAATGTTCCGTTTTCTCATACAAATAAGCAATATCTGCACTTCCACCTATTGCGTGAGAACGAGGCAATAAGTCAGCTTCAAGAGACAAATTCATATAACTTAAAACATCGCCTTGCCTGTTGCTTATGAGGTACCATGCAATACCTAAAACATATTCAAATATCGTAGGTACTAAAGCGTTGTTAGTAACAATCTGTCTTATAGAATCATCATCACGCCGCTCAAACATGGCAAATAAATCAATAAGAGTTTCTCTATTAAATTTCTCATCAATTAATTTGTTAAATCTTCTATAGCGTTCATCGTAAATCAGCCTAGAAGCATCGGTTGCAGTTCTAACAGTTACTCCATATATTTCCTGTAGATTAGCAAAAAGTATGCTTTCATCAATTTTTAAGAACGGTGCAATATCAAGCAACTCTACATCATTTATTAGATTATCTGCAACAGAAAATGCTATGCTTGGCAATTTGTTTACTATTGATGATAACCAACAGCGAGGGAGTACATCAAGCTCGACTTTATTATCAGCAAAAATTAGTGTGTCTGTTGTTTTGAAATAGCGACGATTAAGGTCAGCAAAATCACTAAGATTTGCTCTAGCCTTGAACAGATGCATTTGTTCAAAGAATAGTTGCTTGAATTCATGCTCTGTTTGTGCGTTTAACAACGGTACATTATTTAAGGTATCTAACATACTCTGCTCAATTTTTCGTCGTGAAGTTGTATTGAATAAAAATTGCCTCCATAAAGTGCCTGATTTACCACTAATATTTCTGCTTTGTTCAAATAACGGTAAAACACTATGAGTATCACGCAGGAATACTATTTTATACAACAATTTGTATAACTCGAAGTATGGTTTATCATAAGACCTGCTTTTTCGATTCATTCCTACATCAACAATAACATTTTCTGTGACACGTTCATTTAAGAAATGTTCCAATGCTGCTTTATAGTTATCCATTGCCATCAAACGTGAAGTGATTATTGAATTAACATTACCCTCGTTATTACGCAAATCTTCTATTGCACCAAGTATTGCTTTTGTATTTCCATTTGTCGTACACAACGGTAGTAGATAAGTAAATTCTTCGTCTGTTAAATAACCAAGTCGAGATATGGCATAAATTGTAATGACAAAGGGTCGAACACAACCATTATCTACATAAGTTGCAGTTTTTAGAAGTTGTTTAAGATATAAATAACTATCCGTAGGCAAATTTAGCAGATTATCTCTGCGAAAATCTCCACTATTTGCAATTTGTAGCAGTACTCTTCCTGCGTTTGTCAATCTACGTTCGTTACTAATTAATCCTATGTCCACTAAACCAGAGGTCTTTTGCCGTGCGTCTTTGGCAGGTCTTGGATTTTCAATGTCAAATTCTTCAGAGATATACTAACACCTATCAAACATTTCAAGATATTTTTCAATTCGCACATTAAAAGCTGTTGTTTTAAAGCCTTTTGTACCAATACTCCACGAGTACTGTTTATAGTGAAACTTAGGCAATGATTTTCACCTCGCATTACATTTAGTAGTCAATTTATCTGCCATTGTAATTTCTTCCTTTTTCGGTCAATGTATACTTTGCATAACCAACTCGTTTAAATAGTTTTATATTATCTCTATGAGTACTACCTATTTCATGTTTATTAAATTCACCTCTTATAGTATTTTCAAGTGTTTTCATATTCATGTTCATGTGTAAATCAATTGTCATTGGAGTAACTGCTTTGTATGTCTCTTGCAGAGATACTTCGTTAACACCTTTAGATTCTTCTTGCTTCATAAATTCAATTATTACTTTTTTAAGTGAAGGTATGGTGCCAGGCAAAAGCAGCTCTTCATTGCGTAAACTCTTAATTTCTTCTTTTAGTTCAGTATTTGAAGCAGTTTCAGCCTTATCAAGCTCTTTCTTAATATTGCCATAGCGTGAAATGTAGTTCATGCTTGGGCAAAAAATACTATCAGTATATTTGATTTCACTGTATATAGCTGATAATTGTGAATAGTATGTGGGTGTATCCTCCTTGAAAACACTATTTACTTCAAAATTAGTTGTTAGTCCTCCACCTGTTAAGTTAGATGAACCAACTATTGAGGTGAACTCTGTACCTTTGAGTGTTGCTTTTTCAAAAAGATACATCTTAGGGTGAAAAACTAAGTCGTTGTAATTATCCTTTTTATCACCAAAACAAAAGAAGTTAAAATTATGGCTTGACTTCTCTAACTCCTTTAATGCTATAAGTGCAGTAGTATCAGTTGTTTTAAAATCTAAACCTACAATAATTTCTACAGTTGCATTATTAGCAGTTAGTGCATATTGTAAGGATTTTTGGATTTGCTTTAACCCACTTTCGCGCAAAAAAGCTACTGCTATTCGAACATTGGTGCTCTCTGTAAATTCGCTTTTTAACACATCTGCTAGAGGGTAGTTAGTATTAGAGAGTATTTGAATTTTTGTTGCCATAATCTTTAAGTCCCTTGTTTGCATTATATTGATATGAGTAAACATATGTTCTTATTTATGAATATAGTTATGTCAGATTTTATGCAACGTAATAGTCACTTTTGAGATTAGTTCTATCCATTTTTCGAGCAACACCAGACACCTCAGGCTTTTCCCACCGAGCTATATTTTCAAGCAAATGATAAGCATCGCAATACTGACGCGAATTATATGGAGGATCTATGTAAAC
>JAITFR010000012.1 GCA_031281255.1 Oscillospiraceae bacterium | reverse complement strand
TTTTTTTTCTGTCTTTTTTTTATTATCTATAGAGAGAATATCAACTCTATTTATTTTACTTAACATGCTAATAACTCCGGTTAAAAGTTTATATTTTGAAAAAGTGACCAATCGGGAGTAAATTGTCTAGCTTCTTCTTCAGAAATATATAAGGTGTTGATTTTTTGTAATAAATGTTTTATCGAACACAAGTCGGCGAGTAAATCTTCCTCAATTGTTTTTAAAGCATTTTTGCTGTAAAAAGCATGAAAAGGCTCAATCCTATCAGCAAACTGTGTCACACAAGCATCAGCACCGATTGAGATAAGCCTTTGCTTCATATAATTTATATAATCTATGTCGATATTTGGCATATCACATGCAATTATATAAACATATTTACTTTTTGAGAAACTAAGTGCTGCATGAATACCGGAGAGTGGCCCTTTTTGCGGGAAAATATCCTGAATCGTCTTCACGTTTAAGTCGTCATATAGCTTAGGCTTGCTTGTTACCACTAAAACTTCGTCAAAATGTTGATTTAGAGTAGGTAAAACACTTGTAAACAGGCTATCTTTTTGCAAATGGAGCAATTGCTTATCAAACTCAAAACGTTTAGCTTTTCCACCGGCAAGCATTGCAACAGAAATAAAACTATTTTTATCAATAAGCTGCATAAAGTCCTCAACTTTTCTTGATAAGAATGATTATAATCGCATTTCAAAAATTATGCAATAAAATATCAAATCATAAATAATTGCCAATAATATGAAAACAGATGTTTTATCATTGAGCTATAGACATACATGTTTTATAGTGGTATATTATACGGACAATAATTGTGAGAATGAAGAGATAGGAGTATTGATTATGCAAAACAATATAGTTGATGATTCTTTCCCATGGTATAAATCATTAAGATTCCGTTTAACAATAACAGTTATAATAACATCATTATTTATGGGTATTGCTATGCTTATAGCTTTGTACATGATTTATAATGACAGAATTGAAGGAGAGTTTTCAGATAAAGTTAGATCATTATCAATAGTCACGGCTGAAATTGTTGATGGAGAAACTATTGACCATTATCTTGAGACCCTTGAAACAGATGATGAGTTTTATCGTATTCTGGGATTATTACGATTAATACAAACAGAAACAGGGATTGCATATATTTCTGTATCGAGATTCACCGATGACGGGGAGTTATTCGTATTTGACACAGATGAAAGCGAAGACGGACACATGGGTTTAGGTGAATATGAACCCTATAGTGATGATATGATTGAAAGCGGAATACTGGATTTATATTTCTTAGGAAAGCGGATTCCACCATTTTCTGAGAGAACAGTTTGGGGATATTTGTTCTCAGCGAGTGAACCGATACTCCGTGCAGATGGAAGTGTAGCCGGATTTGCATGTGTCAGTATATATATGGACGATATTTTCAGAGAGCGACTTATTATGATGACCACACTAGGTGTAATAGTATTGGTATTACTGTTCATTTCCATCGCTGCTAATCTATATATTATACAAAGGTTTGTTATTGCACCTGTGCGTATTTTAGTAGATGGTGTATCCTCATATCGCCCGGGAGCAGAATTGCCCGGACTCTTTGAACAAACAAAAACTGAATCTCGACTTCGCTCTGAGGACGAGCTGGGAGTTTTGGAAACTGCAATTATTGGTATGGAATCACGCATAGCAGATGCTGAAGAATTAACAAAGCTTATGCTGGATGCATCACCATTATGTAGCGAATTGTGGGATGAAAGTCGCAACATTATCGACTGTAACGAAGCAGCTATCAAGCTATATGGATTTAAAGATAAAGAGGAATATATTGAAAAATATTTGAGTCAATGTACACCGGAACTTCAGCCATGTGGGCAGAACTCAGACTTTATGTTCCATTCATTGTTAGATAAAGCGTTTGAAGAAGGTTATTGCCATTTTCACTGGATGCAGCGAAACCCCTCTGATGGGTCACCAATACCAACAGAAGTCAGCTTAGTTAGAGTTGGGTATAAAAATGAGTCTCTTATAGTTGCATATACAAGAGATTTACGTGAAATCAAAAGACTTGAGTCAGAAGCCGAAAAAATATTCTATGATGCTCTGACAGGGATATATAACAGAAGATTTTTCGATGAAAATCTTAAACGTGCCATAAAGTCACTCTCACGTTCAGAAAGCCCACTCAGCTTAATGATGATTGATATTGACTACTTTAAGAAATACAATGATGGATATGGACATGACGAAGGTGACACTTGTTTGATTAAGGTCGCAGAAACTCTTTCTAATTGTGCTACCAGAGGTGATGATTTTGTTGCTCGATATGGTGGTGAAGAGTTTGCAGTTGTTATGCCAAACACAGACAAAGAAGGTGCAACTGTCGTTGCGGAGAAGCTTGTTGATGCTATAAGAAGCAGTAAAATAAAACATGAATACAGCGATATTGCAGACCATATAACAGTTTCAATTGGAATTGCAACAGGGCCTGTAAAACATGGACAAACCGGTCTTGACTTTATGAAACCGGCAGACGAAATGCTCTATAAATCTAAACAAGACGGTCGCAATCGCTATACAATAATCGAATTGTAGGTTTACATAATGTATTAATTTTGTTGATTAATCTTGAAAACGTAGTATAATACAGGGTACGACTACATCAGCGCATCAAAATATCGACAGAGGAATGTGCTTATGGCTAACAAAAAAAGACTACATTTTGGCGTATTGTGTTCAACTATTGATAATGCTTGCCAGTATGATATCTGGAAAGGTATTGTTGAAGAAGCAAAAGAACAGGATATACACTTAACTGCATATATTGGCACGCACCAGCACTCGGACAATAGTTTTGTCTCGTATTTGGAGTCGTGTTTTGATACTATTTGGAACAGTAAACACTTAGACGGTGTGATTATTCTCTCTGGATTTTTAGCACAAAACATTGGTTTAGACGAGTTTAACGAATATATAGCAAGGGTACCAAAGAACATTCCTATGGTATCAGTTTCATTTGCACTCCCCGGAATACCCTCTGTTGTCACAGATAATACCAGTGGAATGTTTAGTGCGGTAAACCATTTAATAAAGATTCATAACAAAAAAAATATTGCATTTGTTAAAGGACCCGACGGACACCCGGAAGCAGAAGCACGTTTAAAAGGATATAAAGATGCATTAGAAGCTAATGGTATTAGCTTTAATGAAAAGTATGTTTTCCCCGGAAACTTTGGGCGTGACGGTGGACGTAGAGCGGTTACTGAGATGTATGATGAGCGAAAACTAACAGTTGATGCAGTTGCGTGCAGCAACGACCAAACTGCTATTGGCGTTTTAACAATTTTGCAAAACAAAAATATCATGGTGCCAGAAAATATGGCTGTTACAGGTTTTGACGATGATATTATTTCATCAATTTATGTGCCGTCAATTAGTACAGTTCGTCAAGATTTTGCCGAATTAGGGCGGGTTAGCACAAATATCCTAATTGATATTACAAAAGGAAAAAATGTTGAAGAAATAACTAATGTAAATCCGGTTTTTATAGCACGTCAATCTTGTGGTTGTACATTAAAAGAGTTTTCATTTTCCGAAAAAATCTTTGATGAGACTATAGTTACAAACGACTCATTAACAAAATATGTACAAGAGCAACTGCATGGGTTGTTTGATGATGATGTGCCTAAATCACAAGTTGAGGAATGGGCTAAAGCAATCATAAAAACATTAAGAGCAAAACCATTTGAAAAAAGTGAATTACTATATATAATCGACAGAATCTTAGTAAAGTATTACCATTCGTATTCAAAAGAGTTTTCAAAGTGGCATCAAGCGATTATCATTATTGCATCAGGAGTGGAGCTGCATAAAGATGAGTTTGAAGATGCTCATTCAATTTTGGCAGCACTAACATTTGCAACAACACTTGTCCACGATATTAGGTTAAATGAAGAAAAAAAGAGGGAATACGCACTTAATGATGACAGGACAAGAAAAATGCGTATTACTAACGAGCTTTTAATAATGTTTGATATAGACACACTTGCAGAGAAGTTATATAAGTCACTTAAAGACCTTTTCTTGGATTCGGCACTTATAGGACTTTATCATTCACCCGTAAACAGAGAAGACCGAGATGCAAATAGAACTATTGAAACACTTATCGGTTTTGATGGTGAAGATAGATTTAATGTTACACACAACAGTTGGAATCCTATGAAGTTTTCAGATTATTCTACTATTGAAGACTACGATTTTGACAGAGAGCATAGAATATTGGTGTTTATGCCACTATTTTTCGCTGAAGAAGAAGTTGGTGTAATGCTTCTGCCATATAGCGAAACAACTCCGATTGATGCGTATGAAACACTCAGAATCAATCTTTCTACAGCTATAAAAGGTGCAGCATTATTGCAAACTATACAAACATTATCTATCACGGACGAACTAACAGAGCTTCTTAACAGAAGAGGATTTTTCCAGTTCTCATATTCAAGACTCCAGCATCTTAACAGATCACCCGGTGTTATTCCAATTGTTATGTTTATTGATATGGATGGGTTAAAAAGTATAAATGATCAATATGGTCACAAGGAGGGAGACTTTGCTATAGCTAAGTTTTCTGAGATTCTTAAAGAAGCAATTCGAGAAGAAGATATTGTCGGCAGAATTGGAGGCGACGAGTTTGCTATTTTATCATCTGTAAAAGCAATGGCAAATAGCAAACAATTAGAAGAAAGAATACGTGCCAGATTTGATGAATATAACAGCAAGAATCTTCACCCGTTTATTATTGCAGGCAGCATTGGAAGTGTAACACTGGAATATTCAACAAAAGAATGTTTTGAAGCTGCAATGCTTAGTGCTGATAGTGTTTTATATGCAGAAAAAATGGAAAAAAAGAAAAAAGGTCTTTCCAGGCAATAGTTAGAAAAAGTAATCCGTTATGCTGTTAAGAAAGGTAGACAACAATCATGGAAAAAACTGCAAAAGAACTCAGATATGAAAAATATTGTGAAGATTATCCGGAACAAGTTCGTCTTATGGGTTATATAAACAGCCTAGAAAAAGATAATGCCAATATTAATGATGCGGAAATTATTACAAATAGACAAAAAAGACGAGCTAAAAAACTTGTCAAGATAAATAATAAAGATATTAAGAAATACCAAAAAATGCTGGAGTTATTACCACAAGCACCTGAGTTTAAGTAATAATACCGGTATAAATACTCAAATAAACCGAAAATCAAAGTAAACAGAATAATAAGTGTGCATAATACGACATACATATTGACAAGAAGAAAAGTTATCTATAAAATGCATAATGCTCACTTTATCCTGTTAAAGTAAAGAGGAGATTAAACAATGACTATAGAAAAACTACCTTTTGGACAAACAAAAGACGGAAAACCGGTCGAGTTATACAGATTAAAAGATAGCGGAGTCACAGTAGAGGTAATAACTTACGGTGCTGCAATCCGTAGTATAACAGTTCCGGTTGGAGACGGTGTACGCGATGTTGCATTAGGTTTTGATGATGTTGCAGGTTATGAAGCAAACAAAGGTTATCATGGAGCTGCAATCGGCAGAATTGGCAATAGAGTTGCAAATGCAGAATATAAGATGAACAACAAACTATATGAGCTAGATGCAAATGATGGCAAAAACAGCTTGCATGGAGGTTTTATTGGCTTTGATAAACAAGTTTGGACAGCAAGAGAAGAAAATAATGCACTGGTTATGATGTTACTAGATAAAGAAGGCACAGCCGCAGGATACCCGGGAGATATGCGGGTTGAAATCAAGTATACGCTAGAAAATGGTGAGTTGGGAATCGAATACAAAGCAAATTGCACAGAAGATACTCCAATAAATCTAACAAATCATTGTTATTTTAACCTTGCAGGTCATAATTCCGGCAGTATTGAAAATCATAAAATACAAATATTCTCGCACAAAATCACACCGGTTGACGATACACTAATTCCAACAGGTGAATTGATGGATGTTACAAACACACCATTTGATTTGCGTGAACTTACAGTTATTGCAGATGGTATAAATAGTTTAGACAGACAAATAGAACTCGGTGGTGGTTATGACCATAACTGGGTTCTTTCTAACGAACCGTATCGTGCGCTTGCACCGGCTGCAACATTAGAGTGTGATGGACTTTCTATGTCTTGTCTTACAACAAAACCGGGCATACAGTTCTACAGTGGTAACATGATGCAAGGTGAAACAGGAAAAGAACATGCAGTTTATTCAAAACGTACAGGGTTGTGCCTTGAAACACAATATTTTCCAAATGCAGTAAATACCCCTGAGTTTCCTGCTCCAATCTTACGCAAAGGGGATACCTACAAGCATAAAACAGTATATAAGTTTAGAGGAATCTAAGGTTTTATGAAAAAGAGCAAAATAGAACTGAATCATGTCATCTCGCTTGACACTGTTTACGACTCTATCCCGGATATGGTTTTAACCAAAGATAGAGAAGGTAGAATTACCAGTGTTAATCACGTATACGAAAAACACAATCGTATGAAAGCAGATGAAATTGTTGGTAAAACCTTATATGAGCTTGGTTTTATGTCAGTTGAAGCATGTGATGCTTTAACTGAAGATGACAGACGGGTTATGGAGGGGAAAAAGCCTGTTATATCAAGAGCGTGGAGAGATTATCCTGATGGTTCAAAAGTATTCTCAGAAATGGTGAAAACACCTCTGATGGAAGATGGAGAGGTAAAAGGTGTTTTTGTTATAATTAGAGATTTAACTGAGCTTAAAGTAGCTATGGAAGAAGCCGAAAAACAAAACAAGCTTTTGGAGGAGCAAACAAGACAACTTGATAGTCAGACAAAACAATTGGAAGAGCAATCAAAGCAATTGGAGAGCACATTAGAATCAAAGAAAAGTTTTCTTGCTCGTATGAGTCATGAAATTAGAACTCCGATGAATGCAATAGTTGGTATGACTGAACTTGCTTTGCGTGAAAAAATGTCTGACACAGCAAATGAACACATTGTTACAGTAAAACAAGCCGGAGTAAATCTACTTACCATTATTAATGATATTCTGGATTTCTCAAAAATCGAATCAGGTTTAATAGAAATAGTAAACAAACCATACACCCTCTCATCTATGCTTTACGATATAATCAGCATAATCAGAATGAGAATGGCATACACACGGTTACGTTTTATAGTAAGTATTGATAGTAAACTACCAAATACTCTGATAGGTGATGAATCAAAACTAAGACAAATACTTATAAATCTTTTAACAAACGCTGTAAAATACACAGAAAAAGGTTTTGTTAATTTAACAGTTACAGGGGAGGTATCAGACCTTGACACATTAAATCTGGTATTTACTGTATCTGATAGCGGAATAGGTATAAAGCCTGAAGATCAAGAGAAATTATTTAATGATTATGCACAAGTTGACGTCGAAAAAAATATTGGCATTGAAGGTGTTGGGCTTGGTCTTGCAATCACAAGCGGATTAACAACTGCTCTTGGTGGAAAAATATCGTTAAAGTCCGAATACGGAGTCGGAAGTGAGTTCACGATAGATATGCCACAGAAAATTGGTGACTTTGGCAGACTTGCAGCAGTACAAAATCCGCAAGAGAAAAGAACACTAATCTATGAGCGACGAGACTTGCTTGCAGACTCTTTAACAAAAACTATAAAAAATCTCGGCGTAAAATGTGATTTAATAGATAATGCTAACGATTTCTTGACAAAAATGGCGTCAGGTTCATATGCCTATGCAATAGGAGCAATAGAACTTATGGCTGATGTGAAAACTGAATTGGAATCACTAAACGGGGACTTTCAAGTCATTGGTATTACTGAGTTTGGCGAAGAAACAGCAGGTGAATGGAGAACATTATCTACACCGGTTCATGCTATTTCTTTAACAAATTTATACAATGGTGTAGTTGACCACTACTCATATAGCACAGAAGATGACCTTGCAGTTAAGTTTACAGCACCGGAGGCAAAAGTGCTGGTTGTAGACGATATTGGTACAAACCTAAAAGTTGCAGAAGGACTGCTCCTACCATACGAAATGCAGGTTGACTTGTGCGATGGAGGTGCCAAAGCTGTCGAAATGGTACAAGAAGAGAAATATGACCTAATTTTTATGGATCATAGAATGCCCGGAGTAGATGGTATTGAAGCTACACAAATGATACGGAACCTCAAATCTGATACCGATTATTATAAGAGCTTACCAATAGTTGCATTAACAGCAAATGCTGTAGCAAACATGCGAGAAGTATTCTTAAACGCAGGATTTGATGACTTTATCTCAAAACCAATAGATACTGTAATTCTTAACACTGCACTACGCACATGGATACCAAAAGAGAAACAACGTCGTTATTTTTCAATAGAATCTCTAGAAATGGGATTAGATGGAGATGATAAACTCAGAATCGACGGTGTTGATACTGAAAGAGGGCTTCGTGTTGCAGGAGGTAAAAAGGATTTATACTTAGATATTCTCTCTACATTTAAAGATGAAGGTTACGAGCGTATGAATAAACTCCGTGAACACCGTGACTCCGGAAATCTTCGACTGTATACAACAGATGTTCACGCTCTCAAAGGAGCACTTGCAAACATTGGGGCTGTAGAGCTTACAGAGCTTGCAGCGTCTCTTGAATCTGCAGGCGACCGTAGAGACGAAGTGTATATCGAAGCACAAAATGACCGTTTCCTCGCAGGTTTGCAACGCTTGTTTACAAATATTAGAGTAGCTATTTCAGAGCGTTCCAGAGATAAAGAGGGTTTCCAATTAGTTTCTGAAAGCAACGATGAGAGCTTCATTGAAACACTAAAAGAACTGCAAACAGCAATAGATGTGTTTGATGGCGGAGCTATGAACAGAGCTCTAGAGGAACTACCAAAAGCAACATCTGATGAAGATAAGCTTGATGCTATTAAGCAAATATCCAAGCACATTCTCATGGCAGAATACGACGAAGCTGATGATATGATTAAAGAACTTCTAGCAGGCTAACCCCTACTCCCTAACCCCTACTCCCTAGTCTCTAATCCCTACTCTACAAGTTCATACACATTTAAAGCCCAAAGTGTAGAAAAAAAGTGTGAAAAGTCTACATTTTACAAAAAAAGAGAAAATTGCAAACCTCAAAACCATTGCACCCCAATGAGGGTGTGTTTTTTTATCTACATTTTAGCACCCTCAAACGTGTATTGAAGTGTAGATAACATATGTGATAACGTAACCCCATAAACAATAAATAATATAGAAAATGAGGAGAAAATTATGGTATCAAATGTTAGATCACTTGGAGTTGGGGGAATTAAAGGTTATGGAGTCTCTGTAGAATGTCTACTGTCAATAGGATTACCTGCATTTGACATAGTAGGTCTGGCAGACATTGCAGTAAAAGAAGCAAGAGAACGAGTGAGAGCAGTAGTAAAAACTTGTGGTTATAGTTTTCCGGTTGGAAAAATAACAGTAAACTTAGCACCGGCAGATAAGAAGAAAATTGGTACAGTATATGATTTACCGGTTTTGCTTGGTATTCTGATAGCACTAAAAGTGTTAAAACCAACATCAAAAAGCTCTGCATTTATTGGTGAATTATCATTAACGGGAGAACTCCGACCGGTACCCGGTACACTACCAATGGCGTTACATGCTGAGAGAATTGGTATTAAAGAGCTCTTTGTTCCTGCGGATAATGCAGGTGAAGCATCTTATGCAGCAGGAGTAAAGGTTTATCCTGTAGCACATGTAAAAGAGTTGCTAAATCATTTAACAGGAGAAAAACAAATAATACCTGCAACAGCACTAAAACCAATAGTTAGGCATGATAAGCTTCTTGATTTTGCAGAAGTAAAAGGTCAGGAAAATGTTAAGCGGGCACTGGAAATCGCTGCAGCAGGTAGTCATAACATACTTCTCACAGGCCCGCCGGGCTCCGGCAAAAGTATGCTTGCAAAAAGACTACCAACAATTTTACCCGATATGACACGTGAAGAGATGTTGCAAGCCACAGAAATATACTCTGTTGCAAGCCTCACAAATAAAGATAATCCAATTCTCAGCACAAGACCGTTTCGCTCGCCACATCATACTATATCACCGGCAGCTATGTCGGGAGGAACCTCAAACCCAAAACCGGGAGAAATATCACTGGCACATAATGGGGTTTTATTTCTTGATGAAATGCCTGAGTTTCCACGAAATGTTTTGGAATCTCTTAGGCAACCACTTGAAGACGGAAATGTGACAATATCAAGAGCGTCAACAACAGTCACTTATCCATGCCGATTTATGTTAGTTTGTGCAATGAATCCGTGTAAGTGCGGTTGGTACGGTCACCCATCAGGCAAATGTCAATGTTCAGCACTTTCTATAGCAAGATACCACGAACGACTTAGCGGTCCACTTTTAGACCGGGTAGATATTTACATAGAAGCACGTTCACTTGAATACGAAAAATTAAGAGCAAAACCAAATGCTGACAACTCAGAGAAAATTCGTAACCGTGTAAACAAAGCAAGATTAATTCAATTAAAAAGATATGAAGAAAAAAGTGGCACTTTAAGGTGTAATGCACACATAGGTCCAAAACAAATAAATGAGTTTTGTGAGTTATCACCCGAGTGTGAAAATCTTATGAAAAACGCTTATGAAAAGCTATCAATGACTGCAAGGTCATACGACAGAATCCTAAGAGTTGCAAGGACTATAGCAGATCTTTCAGGTGAAGAAAAAATACAACCGCATCACCTTGCCGAGTCAATACAATACCGCCACATCCCATTTAAAGAAAGTATGTATTAGGGAATAGGGAATAGGGAATAGGGAATAGGGAATAGGGAATAGGGGTTGAAAACTATAAAAAATACTGATAATATTAACAAATGAATGATATTATTTTAATGAAACAGGGTGAAATAATCCTCAAGGGACAAAACAAACGAGAGTTTGAACGAAAGCTTATTAGCAATATCAAACGAAGCTTTGAACCCTTTGGAAAGTTTAATATATACTCCTTACAATCAACAATTTATGTTGAACCTATTGGAAATTGTGATATGGAATCAACTCTTGAAGTTGCACAGACTATATTTGGTGTGCTGTCTGTCACAAGAGCGGCCGCTTGTAAAAAGGATAAAGATGAAATACTAAAAATAGCAGAAAAATACCTAGAAGGTGAACTAAACAATGCAAAAACATTTAAGGTTGAATCAAAACGAGCTGACAAACGTTTCCCGATGTCTTCTATTGAATTATCGCAATTTATCGGTGGTGAACTGCATAACAAATATCCTCATCTAAAACCGGACATGTATAATCCTGAGTTTACTGTTCATATTGAGGTGCGTGACCTTGCTGCATATATACATGGACCTGCACTTGCCGGAGCGGGAGGATTACCTGTTGGTACCGGCGGAAAAATGATCACATTATTATCAGGTGGAATTGATAGCCCTGTAGCATCATATATGATGGCAAAAAGAGGGGTTCAACTAATACCTGTTCATTTTTATTCGTTTCCATACACCTCAGTGCAAGCTAAAGAAAAAGTTGAAACCCTTACAAAGGATTTACAAAAGTATTGTGGTCGAATGAGAGTTATAATGATACCATTTACACACATTCAGGAAGAAATTCGCAAAAAATGTCCTGAGGGATTACTGACGGTTATAATGCGACGTTTTATGATGAGAATAGCTGAGCAATTAGCAAATCATCATGGTTGCTCTGCACTTGTTACAGGCGACAATCTAGGGCAGGTGGCGAGTCAAACGGCAGAAGCACTTAGTGTTAGCGAAGAATGTGTTAAGCTCCCTGTATTTCGTCCATTAATTGCATTTGATAAAAAAGAAATTGTTGACATTGCACGAAAAATCAACACATTTGATACATCGATACAACCATTTGAAGATTGCTGCACCGTTTTTACACCACAAAAACCACGCACAAAACCAAAATTGTACGAGGTTTTAAATGCAGAAGTTGATTTAGATATAGACGGTTTAGTAGCAGAAGCAATAGAGCTTAGAGAGTAGAAAGTAGAAAGTAGAGAGTAGGGATTATTTTTTTGGGTCACAATATAGAGTTACTGTGAAGCCAAAGCGTGAGCCTTTGCCAAACTCAGAATCTACCCAGATCTTTCCACCCATCATCTCAACAATATACTTAGAAAGTGCAAGACCTAAACCAATACCACCTTGGCTACGAGTGAAGCTACCATCCACCATCTCAAAAGGAACGAACAGATTTTTTTGGTTTTCCTCTGTAATACCAATACCGTGATCGGTTACTATGAACTCAACAGTTAATTTGCCACCTTTTTTTCCAACGTTTAATACAACAACATCAAGAGTAATTTCTTCTTCATCATCAGAAAAAGCTGAAGCATTTGTAAGAAGATGAATTATTACTTGTGTGATACGTTTTTCATCGCCTAAAAGCTTATTTGGTATTTTATCATCTATATTAATTGTGAGTTTCTGACGTTTTTTTGCGAGCTGTGAAGATGTTTTTGTCATTACATAATCCATTATTGAGTCAAGAGAAAACTCTGTATCTGCAAAGTTATGAATACCGCTTGAGACGTCAAGAACATTACTGATAAGCCTCATCATGTGTTGTGAGGACTCATAGATTTTATCAATGCACATGCTGATTTTTTCAGGGCTGGTTGATACTTTTGCAATTTGTGCCATACCCATAATAGCGTTCATAGGTGTACGCATCTCATGGCTCATTCGATCCAAAAATTCGTTTTTTACCATACTTGCTTTGTTAACATGTTCCAGTGCTTCTTCAAGACTGGTTTTTGTATCTTGAAGTTCTTGAATTAAATCATCATACTCTTTGTTAGGTTTACTCATAGTTTTCTATACCTCGTTGTTACTATATCAAGGTCTATAGATAATTGCAATAGATTAGTATGTAAAAGGGGCTGTTTTGCAACAGCCCCTTTTATATTATGTTTTAGTTACATTTTTTGAGTAGGCGTTCCCATTTTTTGTCAACATTTGCTTGGAAATCTTCAATCATCCACTCAGCACCGGGTTTAAACATGTGACTAAAGCGACCTTGAAGCTTGAGATAATCTTCAACAGGAAGCTTTACCTTTGGCTCATAAGTGAGTTTCCAATCACCTTCAACAACTTCATAAAGTGGCCATACACAAGTATCAATAGCCAGTTTACAGATTGCCATTAGATCCTCAGGTGGATAACGCCAGCCACGTGGGCATGGTGCTAAAATATTGAGGAATGCCGGGCCTTCTGTATAAATTGCTTTGTGTGATTTCTCGTGCATGTCCTTAAAGTTAGCTGTGAAAGTCGTTTGTGCAACATAAGGAACATTGTGTGCAACGATAACATCTGTGAGGTCTTTTTTATACTGCGTTTTTCCCGGTATTTTTGACCCGACAGGAGCAGTTGAAACCTCAGAAAACTTTGGCGTTGCTGATGAACGTTGAATACCTGTGTTCATATATGCTTCGTTATCGTAGCAAACATAATCCATATCATCACCACGCTCCATTGCTCCTGAAAGAGCTTGGAAACCAATGTCATAATTACCACCGTCACCACCAAAAGCTATAAACTTATAACTGTCTTCTATTTTGCCTTTTCTTTTTAATGCTTTGTAGCAAGACTCAACACCACTTGCGGTTGCAGCAACGTTTTCAAATGCTGAGTGAATAAAGCTTTCGTTCCATGCTGTAAACGGGAACAAAAAGCTGGACACTTCAAGGCAGCTTGTTGCAACGCAAGATACGGATTTATCATCTTC